>CACYPH010000021.1 GCA_902776185.1 uncultured Ruminococcus sp. | reverse complement strand
GCTTCAGCTCCTGCGATACCTCTTTAGAGGTGTGCTGGTAAAATGCCCTTTTAGGGCTGTTATAAAACCACCGGCTTTGCCGGTGTGATATTTATTTTCATGCAGGTATTCTATATTACCGAATTGGTTCGGGCTGATCTCGCCGATCAAACCTTTTTTCCGATTCCCTCATAGGCAGGAAGCTCAGCGATATGTCTCTGGATCGCGGTTGCGTCAAGGATGGTCACCATGCCGTCGTTATCAGCATCGGCGGCTGCCTTAACATAGCTCTTTGTCTCCAGCTCGGCAATATGCCGCTGAATCGTGGTTGCGTCGAGGATAGTCACCTTGCCGTCGCCGTCTGCGTCGCCGCAGATAACGCCGGGATTGCTTCCCAGTGCGACAAAGGGGATGCTATTATTCGCGGCGAATTCTTCGGCATATGTTCCCTTATAGCCGTAGATCGTCAGGTTGTCGCAGTATCGGAATGTATAGCTGGTCATTTCTTTGACCGACGCCGGGATCGTTATACTCTTGAGGCTGCTGCAGTTATAAAACGCGCCGCTGCCGATTTTTGTGACCGAGTCGGGAATCACGATGCTCTCAAGACTCTTCTGGTTGCAGAACGCATATTCTGCGATCTCTTTTACCGTGTTGGGAATGACCGTGTTGACGCATCCGGACATCAACGCGTTGGTTTGGGTTTCGATCAGAGCGTTACAGTTGTTGCGGCTGTCGTAGACGGTGTTGTTTTTGTCGACAGTGATGCCGGTCAGACCCGAACACCACGAAAACTGCTGGCCGCCGATGTAGGTGACGGATGCGGGAATATGGATACTTGTCAAAGCTCTGCATCCGTAGAACGCTTCGTTTCCGATCGTCTTGACCGAAGAAGGGATCGTCACGCCGTTCAGCTTGGAGCAATCCTCAAACGCATAACTGTCAATGGTGATGAGCGAGTTGGGCAGGGTGACGCTTTCTAAATAGTCACAGAATGCAAACGCCCAGGAGCCGATCTTGGTAACAGAGTTGGGAATCGTCAGCTTTTTCAGCCCGTCGTTACTGTAGAATGCGCTTTCACCGATCTCTTTGACCGTGTTGGGGATGACGGTGTTTCCGCATCCCGCGATCAGCGTATTGGTTTTTGTTTCGATGATCGCGTTGCAATTGCTGCGGCTGTCATAAGTCTTGTTGCTCTGATTGACGGTGATGCTTGTAAGACTGTCGCAGCCGCCGAATGCGGATGCTCCGATCGAGGTGACGGAAGCGGGGATGCTGATGCTTGCGATGCTGCCGCAGTAATTAAACGCTTCTTCTCCGATCGTCTGGACCGCTTTGCCGAACGCCACGCTTTTCATAGAGCTGCAGAACGTAAACGCCCTTTCGCCGATCGTTTTGACCGAATCGGGGATCGCGATGCTTGACAGCTTTGAGCAATCTTTGAACGCAGCGTTGTCGATTTTTTGGATGGAGTTGGGCAGCGTGACGCTTTCCAGAGCGCATTTTTCAAACGCGTTTGCGCCGATGGTCGTGACTGTTTTACCGTCGAGCTTCGAGGGAATGGTCAGCTTCGCCGCTGAACCGTTATAGCCTGTGACGGACGCGGTGCCGTCGCTGTTACCGTATACTCATAATCGCCCGATGTTTGAGCGCCGGCGGATGCTGCGGCAATGGTAAACAGTGTCAGCAAAACAGCAGCCGATATAAGAATGGACAGTATTCTTTTCATGTGAATTCCTCCCGAAAATGGTTTTTGCCGCGTTTGTTTTATCATAATTCAGCGCCCTGTGCAACGAGAAAACACTTACGGTCATTTGCCGCTTTTTCGTCAGAATGCACAGATGCATCATCGGGGAATCGCTACACAAAAAGTCGGGACAGCCTTTGCGGGCTGTCCTTTTTGGCGTCATATTTTATTCGTCCTGTGCAAGGTATTCGTCCTTGACGTAGCATTTCAGCAGATTTTCGATCTCGGTGAAAGCCGCTTCGCCGTCCTCGGGCATTTTTTCGGAGGAAACGCGTACATACAGGTCGTCGTCCTTGAATTTGCATACCATCAGCGCGCCGTCAAGGCTGACGGTATCCTGACGGGTTTTCCATTCTCTGAGCTTGTATTTACCGATAATCTCATAGCATTTATCGACGACCTCGTAGGGGACAAGGTAGACCGTTTCGACTTCGGCGCCGTCGCCCTGTTGATGATAGACGTTCAGTCTTACGGTATCCTGATCGTTGGTGTAAACGCTGATCTCGTCATATCCGTCGCCTCCGTCTGTGCCGACGATTGCGTGGTAGCTGTCGATCAGCAGAACATCCTCCTGCTCGGTCGGCGGTTCATAGACCATGCTGTTCTTGGAGATGCACTTGAGGGTGACGTCATGCTCGGGCATCGTGAATCGAATGACAAAGCCTTTGTCATCATCGTAGGAATAATTCAGCGGACCGCCGTCAAGCGTAAAGGAATAGTCGGTATCGGTCGCGATAATAGAGTAATACAGCTCGACCTCCTCGTCCGCGGCATATTCATCCTTGGCATTTTCATACCACGATTTGTTGTCGTAATTGACCTTGTACTTCGTGACGGTGCTGTCCTCACTTTGATCCTTGTTTTTATCTTTACATCCGAAAAAGCCGAACATGATCATGCCTCCCAACAGACAGATAAGGATACTTTTGCAGATTTTTTTGATGTGTGACGAACCAATCGCAGTCATATCAACCTCTCCCTTCTTCCTTATTCTACCGTATCCGCGACTTCTTGACAATACCAAAAGAAAAATAAATCTTGCATTTGCGCGTATAACCCTATATAATCAAGTTGTGAAACAGATCAGCAAAGATCCCGGTTCTTTTCGCAAATAATGTTAAGGAGAAATCTGAAAATGAAAAAGTCCGTCAAACTGATCGCACTGCTCTGCGCACTGCTGATGCTGGTATCCCTTGCCGCCTGCGGCGAGAAAAAGGATGATACCTCTAAGAAATCCGACGACAAGACCTCCGATTCTTCCGTAGAGGAGCCCGAGTCCAATCTGACCGATTTTGAGTGGGTCAAGTTCGAGATGCCCGAGGGCTGGTCCGATGCGAATGAATCCGATTCGTACGTCACCATTCATGAGGACGCGAATACAAAGCACACCGTCAAGTTCTTCGGCTACACTAACGCGACCGGTATATCGATGGAAGAGCTCGCAAAGCAAGACGCCGAGAAGGACGCCGAGCGCTACACCGCTGACGCTGCTGTTGAGATCGGAGGACGTACCTATTATCCCGTTCGCTTCAAGTTCAACGACAACGACAGCGTTCGTCTGTTCACTGATATCGACGGCGATCACTACACCTATATCACGATCTTTGAGATGACAGAGACCGATCCCGCCGCACAGCAGATCCTCACCACCATTGAGTTTGATCCGTCTAAAATCTGATCATAACGCATGAAAAAGCCGTTCCGAAAGGAGCGGCTTTCTTTATCCTTTTTATCAACCAAAGGGATTCTTGATCTTGCCGTCGCTGATCGCGCCGGAAACGGTATCGAGGATATCCTTTGTTTTGCTCTCGTCGAGACCGACCTTTTTTCCGAGGTCGGCTGCGATCTTTTTGGCTTCATCGCTCTTGAGCACATCCGCCGCCTGATCTGCGGTGATACCGGTCTTTTTCGCCATATCTTTGATAAAATTATTGTCAGCCATGATGTTGATCTCCTTTTAGTTTAGTTTGGAATAGCCGTAGCTGTTGACCAGCGCCTCGAGCTTTTCGCCGCGGGCACACATTTCGCACTGGTGGGGCTTGAAGCTCTGATAATCGCCCATATCGTGCGGGTTGAAGATAGAGTATACAGGAACGCTGTCGCATTCGTCGACCGTCGCAAAGATCGACGAGACGCCGACCATATAGCCGCCGTAGTACTTGACCGCGTCGATCGCGGCGAGCGCACTCTTGCCGGTGGTGACGGACGCCGCGATGATCAGCACGTGCTTGCCGTGGATCATCGGGATGGTGTTATCGCGAAAGATCATCTGACCGCCGCTCGCATATTCGGGCGACATGACATAGACCGTGCGGTGGGCGTTGAGGTTGGTGAAGTTGTCCTCGGTCAGCTCGTTGGCAACGAATGCGCCGATGACCTCGGTGCCGTCGATACAGATGATCGTGTCGATGATGGTGTTGGTGCGGTAGGAGGAGACCATCTCTTTTGCGACCGCCTTCGCTTCCGACAGACGGTATTTCTGCGTCGTCACGTCGATGTAGTAGTTGGTGTGGCTGTGCATGGTCGCAAAATGTCCCTTGCGTACGCGCAGAAAGACCTCCGGCACTCTCGTTCTGATTTTATATTCCTTTCCCATAAGCTCCTCCGAAAGTTGTATTTTCATCCCTTCTATTATACATCCCCTCACGGTGCGAATGCAATTGTAAATTGTACCTATAAATGGGGTCAGTTTATTGGTCAGATTACCGAGTAGAGGGGATAGAAGAGTATGTTATAATTCTAAGATAGAATTATTATAACATTCTTGACGGATGCACGCCGGACAGGTATAATAGAGAAAAACAAGAATCGGAGGTCGATCCTATGCGACTGGATAAATATCTCAAGGTATCGCGCATCATCAAGCGCCGCACCGTTGCGAACGAAGTCTGCGATGCGGGAAAAGCTGTTGTCAACGGCAAGGTCGCCCGCGCGTCATACGACGTCAAAGTCGGCGACGTCGTCGAGCTGAATTTTGAGAGCCGAACCGTCAAATTCCGAGTAGATAAGGTGGTCGAGACCATCCGCAAAGAAGATGTGTCCACGATGTATACGCCTTTATAGTTGGCGGTTGGCGGTTGACAGTTCTCGCTCCTCACTCATAAAAGCTCTTTCCCTCCCATATAATCTAAGGAAACTTAGATTTATCGGAGGGATTTTTGTGTCCGAAAATACGGTCAAAAAACCGCACATCCTGACGCTGGATAACCGCAGCCTGCTGTCGCTGACAGGGGTGGAGGACGTCGTCGGGTTTGACGAGCAGACCATCAATATCCGCTTGTCTGACAGCACGCTGGTCGTCAAAGGCGCATCGCTGCACATCAGCAAGCTCAGCCTCGACAGCGGCGACGTGGTGATCGACGGCAGGATCAGCTCGCTGCAATACCTCGGCGCCTCGGCGCGCAACCTGCGCTCAAAGCTGTTCCGCTGATATGTGGTTTTCGTTATCGGAGCAGACGGCGTATTTCTTATGGTCGATCGTCTTAGGCGCGTTTGCCGCCGCGGTTTACGATATCGTTTGCGCGGTGCGTGTGTTCCTGCGCGCGGGCAAGTTCCATGTGATCATCTCGGATATCCTGTTTTTCATCCTTTGCGGTATTTTGACCTCGCTTTTTGCCCTGCCGTTCAATAAGGGCAGCGTCAGAGTTTTCATTATTTTCGGCGAAGCGATCGGTTTTCTCTGCTATCGTTTAACGCTCGGTCGATTTGTCGGTCGGTTTTATGGCATAATGTCAAAGGGAATCACGTGGATTTTGAGAAAAATATGCGAAATGCTCAAAAAATTTTTTGATTTGCTATTGAAAACCGCCTCCTTCGTGGTGTATAATGTAAGTGTATTAAAAGATAGATTTGTCAAATCAGTGTCTGCAAGAATCAAAAAAGTCAGGAAAAACAGAAACGATCGCCGCAAAGTCAGGAAAAACAACCGTCACGTCAGGAAAACGGTCAAATCGCGGCAGAGCGGCACGGGAAATACGAAAAGGAAGAGTTATGAAAGAAGATACAAGAAAGAAAAAAAGAGCCCTCGCAAAAGAGGACGACGCTGACACCGCGGCTGAGGAACAGAAAGGCTTTTTCTCCTCGCGTCTGAGCATCGTGCTGATCGCGATCGTGGGCTTGGCATTTGTGGTATACGCGCTGATCTCCCTTTCGGGGATCAATTCACAGATCCGCGAGAGGACTGAGGAGCTCAACGAGATCAAGGATGAGATCACCGTGCAGGAGATCAAGAACGATTCGATGAGCAAAACCTACAATCTCAGCGATTCCGAGCGCACCGAGTTTATGGAGCGCCTCGCGCGCGACGAGCTTGACTTTGTCAAAGAGGGCGAGCGCGTCTTTGTCAACGTTGCGGGCGAATAATCCGCGATCAAAAACATTTTAGGGATACAGAGGGTAGGTATCCTGAGAACGAGATACAGAATGTAACCGAATGATCGGTTCAAAATATACAAGGGGTATAAAACTGAATGTCTTTGAGTGTCGGCACAATTGTAAAAGGTAAAGTAACCGGTATCACCAACTTCGGCGCGTTTGTCGAAACAGAGGACGGCTCCCGCGGAATGATACATATTTCCGAGATCTCCCGTTCCTATGTCGAGGATATCCGCTCTGTCCTGAGGGTAGGGCAGACGCTGGACGTCAAGGTGATCTCTATCTCCGATCAGGGCAAGATCGCTCTCTCATTAAAACAGCTCGAGCAGGGCGACGACGCGAAAAAACCTGCAAAGCGGGGTCCGAAGCCGCAGCAAAAGCCGCGCAAAAAGTACGAGCCTGCTCCGGCAGTCACCTCGCCCGGAGATTTTGAGTGGCAGGCAAGCTCTGCCTGCGGCAGCTTCGAAGACATGATGTCAAAATTCAAGCGTACCTCTGAGGACAAGATGTCCGATCTGAAACGCGGAGAAAGTCGCGGCTATTCCCGCAGAGGGAACGGCAGCGGTCGAAAATAAATTCATGCATAGGAGGCATTCATTATGAGGATTACCTACACCGCACGCAAGGTAAATCTGAGGGACAATTTCAAAGACAGAGTGGAGAAGAAGCTCAGAAAATTTGACAAGATCTTCTCCGACGAAGCTCAGGCCTTTGTTGTTGTCACCGTTGACAAAAGCTCTCAGACCGTTGAGATCACCATCAAGGATAATCACATGGTCTACAGAGCCGAAAAAACAATGCCTGAGATGAACGACGCCGTAGATAAGTGCATTGACGTTCTGGGACGCCAGCTTCGCAAAAACAAGTCGAGGCTCGAGAAACGCCTTCGCAGCGGATCGCTCGAAGAGCTGGTAGCTCCGGTCGAGGAAGAGATCGCGGAGGAAGACTACACCGTCGTCCGCACCAAACAGATCCCCGTCAAGCCCATCACGGTGGAGGAAGCGATCCTGCAGATGAACATGGTAGGCCACAAGTTCTATATGTTCACCAACGCGGATTCAGGCGAGGTCAATGTCGTGTATATGCGCGACGACGGCAAGTATGGCTTGTTGCAGCCCACTGTCGAGGAATAATTGAGTTAATAATTCCGATGTAGAATTATCGGAGTCAGCATAAATTTCTGATAAAGAAAAATAAATAAACCATCTGCGGACAGTCGACAGGCTGTCCGCTTTTTCTGTGGACAAGTTTCTGCGCTTTTGGTATAATGTCTGTAGTGAAACCCGATAGGAGGGGATGAGATGGAATTCAGTGCGCCGTGTTTATTAGGGCTGGAAGGCTTGCTCGCAAATGAACTGAAATTCGCGGGGCTTGAGAATGTGCGTGCCGAGAACGGACGAGTACTGTTCTCCGGCGACTACAGCGCGATGGCGCGGGCGAATCTTTGCTCGCGGCTCGCACAGCGGGTCTATATCCTGCTGGCAGAATTTCAGGCGACGGATTTCGATGCGCTCTTTGAGGGCGTCAAGGCGATCGCTTGGAGCGAGTATCTCGCCGAGGACGACAGCTTTCCCGTCAAGGGCGGCAGTCTGGATTCGACGCTGACGTCGATCCCCGCGTGCCAGAAGATCATCAAAAAAGCGGTCGTCGAAAAACTCCGTCAGACCTATCATACCGATTGGTTCGCTGAATCAGGCGGCGTGCATCAGATACAGTTCCGCATTTTCAAGAACCGCGTCAGCATCATGCTGGATACCACCGGCGCGGCGCTGAACAAGCGCGGCTACCGTGAGCTGTCCGGCGATGCGCCGATCCGCGAGACGCTCGCCGCCGCGATGGCGGAGCTTGCGCGGGTCAGGGCAGATCATATTGTCATCGATCCGTTCTGCGGCAGCGGTACGATCCTGATCGAAGCGGCGCAGAAAGCGCTGAATATCATGCCCGGTATGAATCGTACCTTTGCGTTTGAGGCTTGGCAGCAGGTCGATCCGTCGATCCTCGCCGCTGAAAAGGAGCGCGCCCGTGCTTCTGAGCGTCACGACTGCAAATTCCACGCCTACGGCTACGATATCGATGATGATGCGCTGGAGATTGCCCGCCGCAACGCCGAGCTGGCGGGAGTGGGGGACTGGATCACCTTCGAGCGGCGCGATATCCGCGACTATCACGAGGAATTTGAACGCGCGAGCGTGATTACGAACCCGCCCTACGGCGAGCGGATGCTCGAGCTCAAAGATGCGCGCGAGCTGTATCACACAGCGGGAAAAGTCTTTGTGAAAAAGCCGTACCATTCCTATACGATCATCTCGCCGGATGACCAATTCGAAAAATGCTTCGGAAGACCCGCTGATAAGCGCCGCAAGCTGTATAACGGCACTCTGCGGTGCAACGTGTTTATGTACTATAAATAATTCTAAATTAGAATTATAATCGCCCTCGATTTGACATTTTTGCCAAAATCTGCTACTATGGATTTGTAGGATTTTTCAAATCATCCGTACTCAGGAGGTTGTTATGAAAAAACATTTTGTCCTGATTATGAATATTGTGCTGGCTGTGGTCATCATCGGCGCGCTGGCATTTACCGCATACCGCGTATTTTTATCCGGTGACGCTGTGAAGGACGCCGAATCCTCGGATAATGCGGCGTCCCGCTCTGCCGACGCTCCCACAGAGCAGGCGACGGTCGACCCGTCCGAGCGGTACAAGATCGGTATCGTTCAGCATTACAATAATGCCGACAGCAACGACTGTTATTCCGGCTTTATTTCCGAGCTGAACGAGCGCGGCTTGATCGGCAACATCGACATCGTCTATGTGATCGAGGAGGATAAGGACCGCTGTAAGACGGAGATACAGCGTTTGATCGATGAGAAATGCGATCTGCTGTGTACCATCGGACCGTATGCGTCGAAACTGGCGGCTTCGCTGACGACGGATATCCCGATCATCTTTGCCGGTATCTCCGATCCCGAGAAAGAGGGACTGGTCGCTTCTAACGAAAAGCCCGGCGGTAATGTCACCGGCGTTTCCAGCTATACGCCGACCTTTGAACAGGTCGACCTGATCACGACCCTGCTTCCGCAGGCGAAGAAGATGGCGGCGATCTACAGCTCGACCGACGTCAACGCGACGACCCAGGCGATCCTTGCCGTGAATAAGGCGGAGGAGCTGGGAATGACCGCGGAGAAATATCCGATCACCAAGGCGGAGGAGCTAAGCACCGCGCTCGCCGCGATCAAAAAGGCGGGAACTCAGGCGGTATTTCTGCCGGCAGATGAGTTTATTCTCAAGAACATCAATACGATCCTCAAGTTTACCAATGCGAACAAGATCCCTGTCTTTGTCGGCAACGAAACCATGCTGAAAAAGGGTGCTTTTGCGACCTGTACGGTCAACTATGTTTCCGTCGGCAGAGTTGCCGCGGGACTGAGCTATGATATCCTCTTCGGCAAGCAGGATCCCGCATCCGTCAGCGTTATCTATAAACACGACAGCTATAATCTGGTGAATCAGGCGGCGATCGATACGCTGGGAATCCAGCTGAACGCGACGATGCGCGATCAGGTGCAGATCAAGGATTATTCAGCAATAGAAGAATAAATACGATTATCAACGATACCGGCTCAGGTTTTGAGCCGGTTTTCTTTTAATTTTGGGTTGAAATATGAATTATTTATGAATATGTCAAAATATACTTGATTTTTTACAGTTTATGGTTTACAATATAGTTAGCACTCAAAAGGTGAGAGTGCTAATTCTTTTGTGAAGCATCAGGATCAGCATAATCACCGGCGCAATTGCATTTGTATTTATGAAAGGGAGGATCATATATGACTATCAAACCGCTTTTGGACAAAGTTGTGTTAAAACCCGATGACGCAGAGGAGACCACCGCATCCGGTATCGTTCTCTCCACCGCCGCTCAGGAAAAGCCGCAGTACGCGAATGTTGTCGCAGTCGGCCCCGGCGGTATCGTAGACGGCAACGAGGTCGTCATGACCGTCAAGGTCGGCGATAAGGTTATCGCATCCAAGTACGCAGGCACCGACGTCAAGGTAGACGGCGAGGAATATACCATCGTTCGCCAGAGCGATATTCTCGCAATCGTCGAATAATTTTGGGAGGTATTTATTATGGCTAAACAGATTGTTTACGGTGAGGACGCCCGCAAGGCGCTCCAGTCCGGTATCGACCAGCTTGCCGATACCGTCAAGATCACATTAGGACCGAAGGGACGCAACGTCGTTCTGGATAAAAAATTCGGCGCGCCGCTGATCACCAACGACGGCGTGACCATCGCCAAGGAGATCGAGCTTGACGACGCGTTCGAGAACATGGGCGCACAGCTTGTCAAAGAAGTTTCCGTCAAGACCAACGACGTAGCCGGCGACGGTACCACCACCGCGACCCTGCTCGCACAGGCTTTGGTCAATGAAGGCATGAAGAACGTTGCTGCGGGCGCAAACCCGATGGTCGTCAAGAAGGGCATCCAGCAGGCGGTCGACGCGGCTGTCAAGGCGCTGACCGAGAACAGCAAGGCGATCTCCGGCACAGAGGATATCGCGCGCGTCGCCACCATCTCTTCCGGCGACGAGTATATCGGCAACCTGATCGCCGAGGCGATGGAGAAGGTCTCTACCGACGGCGTTATCACCGTTGAAGAAAGTAAGACCGCCGAGACCTACAGCGAGGTCGTCGAGGGTATGATGTTCGACCGCGGCTATATCGCTCCCTACATGGTCACCGATACCGACAAGATGGTCGCCGAGCTTGACGACGCAGTCATCCTGATCACTGATAAGAAGATCAGCAATACCCAGGAGATCCTGCCCCTGCTCGAGCAGATCGTTCAGTCCGGCAAGAAGCTCCTGATCATCGCAGAGGACGTCGAGGGCGAGGCTCTGACAACTCTGGTACTCAACAAACTCCGTGGTACCTTTACCTGCGTAGCGGTCAAAGCTCCGGGCTTCGGCGACAGACGCAAGGAAATGCTGCAGGATATCGCGATCCTGACCGGCGGTACTGTCATCACCTCCGATCTCGGTCTGGAGCTGAAGGACGCATCTCTCGCACAGCTCGGCCGTGCAAGACAGGTCAAGATCACTAAGGAAGATACCATCATCGTTGACGGCGCAGGCGACGCGAACGAGATCAAGAATCGCGTCAATCACATCCGTCAGCAGATCGAGACAACCACCTCCGACTTTGACCGTGAGAAGCTGCAGGAGCGTTTGGCGAAGCTCGCCGGCGGCGTAGCTGTCATCAAGGTCGGCGCTGCTACCGAGATCGAGATGAAGGAGAAGAAGCTCCGCATCGAGGATGCGCTCTCCGCAACCAAGGCGGCAGTCGAGGAAGGCATCGTCGCAGGCGGCGGCGTAGCCCTGATCAATACCGTCCCCGCGGTTGAGAAGCTGCTCGACAGCACCGAGGGCGACACCAAGACCGGCGTCCAGATCGTTCTCAAAACGCTTGAAGCGCCCATCAAGCAGATCGCGAAGAACGCGGGTCTCGAGGGCTCAGTCATCGTCGAGAACATCAAGCGCGAGGGTAAGGTCGGCTACGGCTTCAACGCGCTGAACGAGGAATACACCGATATGATCTCTGCCGGTATTGTCGATCCGACCAAGGTCACCCGCTCCGCACTGCAGAATGCGGCGTCCGTCGCATCCATGGTTCTCACCACCGAGAGCCTTGTCGCCGATATCAAGGAGCCTGCTCCCGCAGTCGCTCCCGCACCCGATATGGGCGGAATGTACTAATTGAATCTTTCAAAAAGCCTGTTCTTCGGAACAGGCTTTTTCAGTTGATAATTGACAGTTGACAATGGACAATTTCGGGAAACGCATTGCGTTTTGGATTGATGATGAATACTTTTTGATACAGCGCGCATACTAGGATTACCAAACAACAGGAGGTAATCTTTATGACCGACAAAGAGTTGCTCTATATCGAGGACGCCCTCGGACATGAGCAGTATTTTCAGCAAAAATGCAACGAGACCGTACAGAACCTGCAGGATCCCCAGCTTAAGCGCTGTGTCGAGAATCTTTCCGACCGCCACGCTCAGATCTTCCGCCAGTTCTATTCACTGCTGTAAGGAGGGACACCATGGACGATAAGAATCTGATGCAGAATCTTCTGCTGCTCGAAAAAGGCGTATGCGACCTGTATATGCACGGCGCGGTCGAAAGCGGTACCCAGAACGTGCACCTCGCTTTCAACTCCGCCTTCACCGACAGCCTCTCGATGCAGAACGAGATCTATTCCAAGATGACCGAGAAGGGCTGGTACACCCAGAAGCAGGTCGATCAGAATAAGATCGACACCCTCAAGACGCAGTATTCATCCTTTAGCAACTAAAAAGCGAACACAAAGCGAACAGGCGGCAGTCGATGGACTGCCGCCTGTTCGCTTGAAGAGTGGGATAAGGGTTTTGTATCTTAGCTTAGAATAGGATGCTATTCGTTATGCTTTTGTGTATGGTGTTCCATCGAGATTGCACAGTCCTGCAACGTTGCGCTGGATGCGGGTCGCGTCCAGCACTGTCATCTCGCCGTCGCCGTCAGCATCCGCGCCGGTCGCGACGATCTCGTTGCGAGAATCCAGTCCTGCGATACCGCGCTGGATCTTGGTCGCGTCGAGGACGGTGACTTTCTGATCGCCGTCAGCGTCGCCTAAGAATCGCTTGCTGGTACAGAAGCCCAAATCGAGCTGCTGCCATACCTCGTACAGATCGGGATAGTCGTCAAAATCGATCTCGGTTACGTCGAAAAATCGATCCTGTTCAGCATCATAGAGTCCGACGTCAAAGGTGAACGGCTGCTGCTTGTAGCCGCCCGCGTAGAGCAGCCTTCCGCCGACGACACCCCAATAGCAGACGTCGCAGACACTGCAGACGTTGCTCGCCTTGACCAGCGCCCAGTCGGTACCGTAGGTCTTATCGTCCTTATTGGATTCATGATGGTACAGCTCCTGATACATTGTGCAGTCTGCCGCGTCATACTGGCTGAGGAACCGCTCGCGATAGCGAGTGACGGTGTCGCCGTCATCGTAGCGGCTGTGATCGGTCTGCCATTCGCTGTCGGGCTCGTACAGCTTGATGGAGCGAACCCAATTGCTGTTTGCGATCTCGTAGATTTCCTGAACCTTCAGCTTGACGATCAGCGAGTCATAGCAGACGTTTCTGTATACCTCAAAACCATTTTGCTTCGGGAAATAGGCGATAGATTTCAGCTCCTTGACCGCTTCATCAAACTGCGGCTTGAGGGTTTGCCACTGATAGGTCATAAGCTCGTTTTCAGCCGCATCCACATTGGGATAAGACGGCATATCCTTGAGTGTCGGGCGGTCGATGTTAAGCTCAATATTGACGCGGAAATAGTCATAGCAGTTATACTTTTCTTCGATCTTCTCGGTGAGCCTCGGATCGATCTTATCGGCGTCGATATCCGGCAGATCGATGATACTGTCGTCATAGTAATTGATTTCCTTGACAAAGCCCGACGCTGCAAAGCCGGGGATGTCCTTTGCCTTTGCTTTGATGATCCAGAAGCTGCCGCCGCCCCGGAAACCGAACTGAACGCCCTCGGCTCCTTTGAGGATATTTTTCGCCAGATAATTGTCGCGTGCGCTGCAGTACCGCGAATATTCATCTGACGCTTTGTCTAAATCCGGCCACGAGGGCATTTCGTCTTTCCTGAGCATATGATCGCCGAACCAGAGCTGAATATGGATCAGCTCGTCGGGATCGCTTGTGTCGATCAGCTCCTGTACCTTGTCGTCGATCGTGCATTCGACAGGAGTATACTTATGCTTCGCGTAGTCGATCTTGGTGACGATATCCTGCGCGGCGAGCTTCCCGATATCCTGCATCGCGACCTCGACGACGATGTAGTTGAATTCTGTCAAACCGGTGTTGATGATCAGAAGATGCGATACATCCTTGAACAGCTCGGGAATGACCTCCTCATAGAGGGGATCAATGTAGTCGCAGTATTCCTCGATCGTCATGTCATGATAGGTTTTGTCAAATCCTTTAAGCCAAATGTAGATGCGGATGATGTCGTTCGGCTCGGATGTGTCGATGATCGTCTGCAGATCGGGGGCGATCTTGTCAGATAAATCAT
The DNA here is from genome assembly GCA_902776185.1 of uncultured Ruminococcus sp. GTDB lineage: Bacteria > Bacillota > Clostridia > Oscillospirales > Acutalibacteraceae > Ruminococcoides. Next base: position 16,710 of record CACYPH010000021.1, on the reverse strand, counting down.
CCTCCGCAGATGTGTTTATAATTCCAATAGAGAATAATAAAGTGATAGCTAATAGGAGTGATATTGCTTTTTTCATGATGTTACCTCCTTTTTTGATGGTATTCCCTCGAGGGGCGTTATCCCTTGACCGTTCCCTGCAGTACAACTGTGCCGTTGCGCAGGTAGACCTTGTAGGTGAAGCGGTTGTCGGGAACTTTGTTTGCGTCGTAGTCAACTGCATAGTTGTAAACGACCCCTTCGCTTTGATAACCGCCGCTGTTGATATTTACCAGGTGACTGCGGCTGTAAAGATCGCTGTCGCCGAGCAGATTGCCCGCGCTGTCGTAGACACAGCAGAACAGATTGCTGTCCGAATCTTCGCTGACGGTTGCTGTATCGATGATCGGCAGGTCGAGCCTGAGTGTTCTGATATCGGGGGTATAAGCCTGTGTCGGCTTTTCCGTTATCGGCGCAACGGTCGGAGCAGTCGTCGGGTGTGCGACCGGCTTTTGCGTCGGTGAAGGACGCAGTGCGTCGGTCGGCTTATCCTGCGGCGGTTCGGTCGACGGCGCTGTCGTTGCAGAAGGTGCGGGAGCGACAGTCGGATGATCGTTTGTCTGCGTCGGGGAGGGGATGACATTTCCCCGGCTGTCGGTCGTGACCTGTGTTGCAGGCGTCGTCGGGATCGCCTGAGAAGACGTCGCAACTTGATTGTTTACGGTGCTGTCGGTGCTTTGAACGGTATTCTGCTCAGTCGGGAAAGTTGCATCTGTCGCATCGATCGGCTGTGCTTCGGTGGCAGCAGCAGTCGGGTTCTGCGCGACAGGGATCGGACTTTTATTTCCAAAAAGGAAATATACGCTGATCCCGAGCGTGACGACCAGCACGATGCTCGCGGCGGTGACGTAGTGGCGGATCGGGATGATCTTCGGCTTTTCCTGTACGGTGTTCGGGATGTTCAGCGCGTTTTCGATCCATTGATCGGGCACTTCCACGTATTTTGAAAAATCAAAATCGGGTCTACTCAAAGTCATCACCTCCGTACAGCTTTTTGAATTGTTCTCTGCCGCGCCGCAAAAGGGTCTTGACGGTGTTCTCATTTTTGCCGAGGATGCGCGCGACCTCGGCAATGTTGTAGCCTTCGCAGTAGTGCAGATACATGACCTCGCGGTATTTCGGCTTGAGCCGCATCAGGATCGCGGGCGCAGTCTCACTGTCGCTGTCGTTCATGAACACCGGTATCGCCGCGGCGGCGTCGAGGGGGACGGTGCGGCTGCGGGTGCGCAGGGTGCTTTTGCATTCATTGACGGCAACGCGTAGAAGCCATGCCTTAAGGTGATCCTGATCGGCAAAGTCGGGGGAGGAGGTATAGAGCTTCATAAACGTGTTCTGGAAACAGTCCTCAGCGTCAGCCCAGTGGTTCAGCCGCATCAGACAAACCGACGCGACCGCCTTGGCATACTGCCGCACGACTTCTTCGTAGCTTAAGTCCGCATATGATTTCTGCACCCGTAGCACCCCCTTCACTATATAAACGATTTCAGGGCCGAAAAAGTTTCAATTTTTCGAAAATTTTTCAAAAAGAAAAGCGACATAGACATGCTATGTCGCAAAAAGGCTTCCCCTCGGGGGGAAGCTGTCAGGCGTTGCCTGACTGATGAGGGGCTGACATCTCTGCATTATCAATTCAGCAAAGAGAAAATAGCCCTTCAATTTTTTGTGAGTTTCAGCCTTACTGAGGTCGAGGCGAATGAGGAAAAGCCTGCCCCTCATCCGCTTCGTTTCACTCAGCACCTTCCCCCCGAGGGGAAGGCTATTAAAATTCTTCTTTGATCGATCGCAGGAAGAGGTTGGAAAGCTCGACCATGGGATCGGCATTCTCAAAGAGGATACGGTAGACCGCCTGCGTGATCGGCAATTCAACGCCGAGCTTATCGGCAAGCTTGCACAGCGCCTTGCTGGTCATGACGCCCTCGGCGAGCTTGTCGAATTTGACGCCCTTTATGTAGTCCTCGCCGTAGCGGCGGTTGTGGCTCCACTGTGAGAACAGCGTCGCCTCGTAATCGCCGAGGTGGCACAGTCCATAGGCGGAGATCTCGTTGCCGCCCGCGGCCTTGATCAGTCGCGCGATCTCGCGTGTACCGCGTGCCATCAGCGCGCCCTTGATCGAGGTGTAGCCCGCGCCGTCCAGCATACCCGCGGCGATACCGATGACATTCTTTGCCGCCGCGCCGATCTCCGATCCGATCAGGTCGGTGCCGATGTAAAAGCGGATCAGCTCGCTGTTGAACGCCTTGACGAGCTGTGCTTTGAGGATATCGTCTGCGGAATCGATGACCATGCAGTTAGGTACGCCCTTGACGTAATCCTGCGGGTGACCGGGTCCGACCCATACGGCGATGGGCGTTTTTTGCTCGTCGACAAAGTCGCCGACGACCTCAGAAAGCCGACAGCCGGTAGTGACCTCGATGCCCTTCATGCACAGCACGATCGCCTTGCCGTCGAGGTTGTTTTTTGCGATGTCCTCCATGTACGAGCGCAGATACTGCGACGAGATGGAGATGACGATGACCTCGGCACGCTCGACAGCGTAGTTCAGGTCGTAGGTGACCTCGATACTGTCGGGAAAGGTCAGATAATCGTTGTGATGGGTAGTCAGAAGCTGCTGCAGCTCGGGGGCGTCCTTGAGCCCGCAGGAAACAACCTCGTGACCGATGCGGTCGAGGTACCATGCGATACAGCTGCCCCAGCGTCCGCAGCCTAAAACAGAAATCTTCATAATTATTCTCCTAAAGAAAAAAAGGACAAATGTAGCCGGTATTGTTTGAACATGACACAATGTCACGCGAGTAACCTTCACTGTTATCTCTTAACTCATAAAAGTATCCCACCTGACCGCAACGGTCGTTAGATAACCTGCCTACAAGATGACAGGTGGGTGCCCGCCCTGCGGCTTTAGGATCCCTTCGTCCAAAGGAGTGGGAGGTCTTCACACCGCCGTAGGAGCTAAGCTCCCGATTTAATAAGTGTAGGGTTATTTGTGACCGATACGCGCGTCAGGCAGGATAGTGCCTGAGTTATTCAGTTTTTGCCGGTGACGGCTTTAGTTGTCGGCGTCCTCGTCGGATTCGTCGAACAACTCTTCAAAATGCTTTTCAAAGACGGCGGCAAGCTCATCGAGGAGCGCTTCGTCATCGACCTCGGCAAGCTGTTCCTCGCCGTCTTCCTCGATGACCTCCATGATGTAGTACTCGCCGGAATCCTCTACGGCTTCCTCCGCGTTTTCAAACACGGGATAGAGGGCGTAGAAAACGCCTTTGTCATTCTCAATCGTGTCAAGGATCTCAAAGTTATGCTCGACATTCTGCTCGTCGATCAGGGTGATGAGATCGGGCTTGAAATCGTTATCCATTCATAGCTCCTTTTGTTTTCTATCTTCATTTTACTATCAAAGAATCCCGAAGTCAATAGCAAAAATTAGCTTATTAGCAGTCTATGCAAATTTTTTTGGTTTATTATTATCCTGTTGCGTTTCGTCGATGTCAGATGCTGTTTTATGGCAGATGATATTTGTTGGAATGTCGACTGTTTTTTCGCTAAAAACTTGAAATAATCGCCTGGATATAGTATAATAATTGAAATATATACTGGCGGCATAGGGCTTGCTGTAATTGCCGCCGCGGAGGTACTATGTTTTTCCGTCCATTTGAAAAACTCCCGCCGGAATTGCAAAGCGATTCTGTGCGTACATATTATGATATACTGGCAAAAAAACGCGGAAGCCTCTTTTTAAAACGGCTGGCGGATCTTTTGATCGCGCTGATCATGCTGGTCATCCTGATTCTGCCGATGGCGGTGATCGCCGTGATCGTCATGCTGACGTCAAAGGGCCCCGTCTTTTATCGGCAGGAACGCGTCACGACCTATAACAAGCATTTTATGATCCTGAAATTCCGCACGATGACAGTTGGTGCAGACAAAGCCGGTGCGTTGGTCACCTCTGCCAATGATAACCGTATCACCAAGGTCGGCGCGACGCTCAGAAAGTTCCGACTGGACGAACTGCCGCAGATCTTCCATGTGCTGAGCGGCAAAATGAGCTTTGTCGGAACGCGCCCCGAGGTACCGCGCTTTGTCGATCGCTACACGCCCGAGATGGCGGCGACGCTCTTGATGCCCGCTGGCATCACCTCGCTTGCATCGATCCGCTATAAGGACGAGGATGAGATCATCGGCAGTATCAGCGACCCCGACGAGGTCGACCGTGTTTATATGGAAACGATCCTGCCCGAAAAAATGAAATACAATCTGGAATACATTTCCAAATTCAGCTTTTTTGGTGATATCAAGCTGATGTTCTCTACCATAAAAAACGTCTTTTGATGCTGCCGGCATTTGTCGGTACAAAGGAGTATTGTGATGAGTCGATTCAAAGCCGCTGTACTGGATACCTCGCTGTTCAGACGCTGCTATATCATCTGCCTCTTTTTCTGCAATATCACCATGCTGATCGTACCCGCGTATATCGGGCTGGCGGTGATGTTCTGCTGGGGCTCATTTCTTGTCATTTATAACGAGATCAAAAAGCATACTGCGCTGAAGACCCGCCATGGGCTGTGGCTGATCCTGTTTTTATTTGCTTCGGTCTTTACGCTTATTTTTCATATCAGCAGTCAGTTTATGACGAATCTGTATAACGTGATGATGATCCTGCACGCGGCGATGTGCTTTTTCATCTTTTACGGCATTCATACCGAAAAGCATCTGAATTTCAGACGCGAGTTCTACTCGATCTGCAGTTTTATCGTCTATGCGACCACCGTGATGGGCGTGATCGGACTGGCGTGTCTGATGGCGGGCATCAGGGTCGAGGTGTTCCATATCGGGTTCATCATTTTTGAGAACCGCTTTACCGGAATGTATATGAATCCGAATTATCTCGGCTATATCTCGGTATTCGCGATCTTCTGCTGTCACGCGCTGACGAAGAAGGATTTTATCGAGATCTCCGGGCGGAAGCGGGTCAGCCGCATCTGGCTCGGCTCGTGTGTGACGCTCAACGCAATCTCACTGCTGCTGTGCGACTCGAACGCCTCGATGATTCTGGCGATCGGCTATGCGGTCGTATACTGCGTTTATAAGATCTTTGACAGTAAGGAAAAACTGGATTTCGGCAAGATCGTCAAAAAATCCCTCGCCTCTCTCTTATCCGGCATCTTCATCGTCACGTCGCTGTTATTTGTGCGTCATGTTGTCCAGCTCGGATTTTCCGAGATCGTCAGGATGACCGGTACCGTTCATGTCATGGAGCAGGAGGAGCCGATCGACGAAAAGGTCATCACCTTTGAGCATAAAAATGCCAACGTTGATTCCGGCAGGCTCACCCTGTGGAAGCAGGCGGCGCAGATGTTCACCGTCAGCCCCGTCACCGGCGTCGGCAGAGCCAATATCTATGAGATCGGCGAAGGCATGTTTGAAAACGGCGTGAAGTTCTCCGACAAATACGGCATATTTGCGCCGTACATCACGGATTTCCATAACGGCTATATCATGATCATCATCAGCGCCGGAGCGCTCGGCTTTGTCCTGTTCGGTATCTTTATCGTCAAGTTCTTTTGGCGGCTTTCGCGTCATGTGCTCAGGAACAGTGCGCTTGGCGACAGTACGCTGCCGTGTATGTATGCGTTCCTGTGTGCGTATATGGCGTTTGCGCTGGTAGAGATCACGCTCTTGTATAACCTGACCTTTATGGTCTTGACGTTCTGGCTGATCCTCGGATATTCCTCATGTTTTTTGACAAAGCTCGAGCCCGATCATCCGATCGAGCATTTTACGCTATTCAAAAGGAAATTCCGCCGTACACTGCTGTGACGGTGATGATCTGAGATCGACAAACAAAACTGCCCGAGAATGTATTTTTTACCTTCCGTTGTACAACACTATCGTTGGTGATAACTGTGAGATTATTTGTAAAAAGAGATACATCGGATGTCAGCGCGCGCTTTGAGGTCTGCGACGAATCAGGCGAGCGGAAATATGTCGTGCGCGGCAAGCACACCCCCTCGGGTGAAAGCATACGGATCCGGGATAATCACGACGCGGCGGTATGCAAGGTCAGACGGCTTGGATTCAGCGCCCTTGCGGCGTATACCATCAATGTCGGCGGCGAGACCGTACGCATGAATATCGTTCAGAGCGGCGGTGCCGCATCGGTGAGATTCCACGGCATCAGCTTCATGATCAGAGGCGACGTTGTCATGGGAAGCTACGATATCCTCGATGCGGACAACAGTATTGTCTGTGTCGTGAATAAAGATTTTGCAAAGCGTACCCTGACACTGACCATCGAAATGGAAGAAAGAGAATTATTCTGTATCGCCGCGGCGGTTTGTATCGACAGCCTGTCGATGGACGTTCAGCCGGTCTTACAGATGACATAATTGGAGGTTATTATGGACAGATTATTACAGCTTTTATCCGAAAATTCTTCGCTGACCACCGCGGAGCTTTCGATGATCCTCGGCGAGCCGGAGGATTATATCGCCGCCCAGATCAAGGAATATGAGAAGAGCGGTATTATCCGCGGCTATCGCGCTGTCGTGAACTGGGACGCTGTTCCCGAATCCGGCGTTGTCGCGCTGATCGAGCTGAAGGTCGCGCCGCAGCTGCAAAAAGGCTTTGATGAATTTGCAGAGAGCCTGCTCGGTTACGACGAGGTGGAATCCGTCTATCTGATGGCGGGCGCGTATGATCTGCTGCTGACCGTCAAGGGCAGAACGATCCAGGATGTCTCCGCCTTTGTCGCAAAACAGCTTGCCGCGATGAACGGCATCCTCTCCACAGCGACGCACTTCATGCTCAAGAGATATAAGGAAAACGGCGTTTCTCTCGTCGATATCGACAAGAAAGACAGAAGGGAAATGGTACTCTGATGAACTATACCGATAAGCTGACGGAGTCGATCCAAACGGTGCGCCCCTCGGGCATCCGCCGCTTTTTCGACATCGTCAACGAGATGGACGACGTTATCTCGCTGTCGGTCGGTGAACCGGATTTTCAGACCCCATGGCACGTGAGAGAGGCGGGTATCCGCTCTCTCGAAAAAGGACGTACCTGGTACACCCCGAACCGCGGCTTCAAGGAGCTGCGCGAGGAGATAACAAAATTCTATAGTAGAAAATATAACATTAGCTATGATCCGCTGACCGAGGTGGTCGTCACCGTCGGCGGATCGGAGGCGATCGACATCGCGATCCGCTGTATGGCGGCAGCAGGCGACGAGGTGCTGATCCCACAGCCGTCGTTCGTATGCTACGAGCCGCTGACCATTATGGCAGGCGCAACTCCCGTGATCATCGAAACCAAAGCGGAGGATAACTTTCGCCTGACCGCACAGCAGCTGGAGGAAAAGATCACCGATAAGACCAAGCTGTTGATCCTGCCCTTCCCGAACAATCCGACGGGCGCGATCATGGAGCGCGCCGACCTTGAGGCGATCGCTCAGGTGATCCGCAAGCACGATCTGATGGTACTCTCCGACGAAATCTACTCCGAGCTTACATATAACGGCAAAAAGCACGTTTCGATCGCCGAGATCGACGGGATGCGCGAGCGCACGGTCGTGATCAACGGCTTCTCCAAAGCGTATGCGATGACCGGCTGGCGGCTGGGTTATGCCCTCGGTCCTGCAGGGATCATCGAGATGGTGACGAAGCTCCATCAATATTGCATCATGTCCGCGCCGACGACTGCTCAATACGCGGCGATCGAAGCGCTGAAGAACGGCGACGACGATATCAAGATGATGTGCGAGCAATATGATATGCGCCGCAGACTGGTCGTCGGTACACTGAACGATATGGGGCTTGACTGCTTTACGCCCGAGGGTGCGTTCTATGCGTTCCCGTGCATCCGTTCCACCGGTCTGAACAGCGAGGATTTCTGCACCCGATTGCTGCAGTCAAAGCACGTTGCGCTGGTTCCCGGATCTGCATTCGGCGAATCCGGCGAGGGATACGCGCGGCTGTCCTATTCGTATTCTATCAAGCACCTCAAAGAGGCGCTGAAACTGATCAAAGAATTTATCTCGGAGCTGTGATATGATTACCGTAAAATCCCCCGCAAAAATCAATCTGACCCTCGATATTCTCGGCAAACGCCCCGATGGTTATCACAACGTTGCGATGGTCATGCAGACGGTGTCGCTCTACGACACCGTGACTGTCGATTTTGCCGGAGAAGAGGGCGACAGCATCGCGGTATCTTGTCCCGCATACCCTGATGTGCCGTGTGACGAGCGCAACATCGTCTGCAAGGCGGCGCGCGCTTTTTATCAGCATACCGAGGTTACCCCTCGTCCGCTTGTTATCAATGTTGACAAGATCATCCCGACGCAGGCGGGTTTGGCAGGCGGTTCTGCCGACGGCGCGGCGGTCGTGCTCGCGCTGAATCAGCTTTTCGAAACACGCTTGACCATGGATGAAATGGCTCAGATCTGCGCGCGCTTCGGTTCGGATGTTCCGTTCTGTCTTTTGGGCGGTACGATGCTTGCGACCGAGACCGGCACGACTCTCAAAAAACTCGTCTCCATGCCGAAGTGCTTTATCGTCATCTGCAAACCCGACATCTCCGTCTCGACCGCTGAGGCGTATGCCCGCTGTGACGCGCGCCCCGCGAAAGGCTTCGTCTATACCGACGAGCTGATCAAGCGCCTCTACAGCCGTGATATCCGCGGACTGGCGACTTGCTTGTATAACGAGTTCGAGCAGGTGATGGAGCTCAGCGAGATCAACGAGATCAAGCGCATGATGCTGCACGAAAAAGCCCTCGGCGCTTCTATGAGCGGTTCGGGCTCGGCAGTCTATGCGATTTTTAACAATGAAAAGAAAGCGCAGAACTGCGTTAATATTCTAAAAGAGAAATATAACAAGGTGTTCCTGACACAGCCGACAAAAGAAGGCTGCTATATTGAGTGACCTTGTATAAACGAAATTTACCTGCCAACAATCTAAGTAGAAAGGCAGGTAATATTTTTGAGAAAACTGTTCAGTATCCTGATCCCGGCGCTGATCATCGCGTTTTTGGCGACGGTCGTCCCGTTTTTTAATTCCAGTAAAGAATTATCAGAGGATGTGATGCGCATCCATATCCTCGCAAATTCCGACTCCGCCGCCGACCAGAGCTTGAAGCTCTCCGTTCGCGACCGCGTATTGGAACATTGTTCCGCCTACTTCGACGATTGCGAGGACAAAAACGAGGCGATGGAGGTCACCCGCGAACACCTCGACGAGATCGAAACGGTCGCCGAGCAGGAGATCCGCGACCGCGGCTTTGACTACGGCGTCAAGGCGGAGGTCGGACAGGCGTATTTTAATACGCGCTGCTATGATGATTTCACCATGCCTGCGGGATGGTACGATTCACTGCGGCTGACCATCGGCGACGGCGGCGGCAAAAACTGGTGGTGCGTGATGTATCCCGCGCTGTGTGTCGGCGCGGCGTGCGAGAATAAGATGAAAGAGGATCTCAGCGACGGCGAATACAGGGTCGTGACCTCGGACAAGGTCGACTTTCGCTTCAAGCTCGTCGAATACTGGGAGGATTTCTGTAATCTGTTCAGATGATGACAGTGTCCCGTTTTTGGGACTGATAAAATGATATGATAGAGAAAAGTGATCAAAGGAGCATATCCATGCTGCGATTTGTACTGGGCCGTTCCGGCTTTGGAAAAACCGAATATCTGCGCACGCTGATCGCAGAAAAGGCGCGCTCGGGAGAGGACAAGCTGTTGTTTCTCGTGCCCGATCAGATCACCTTTGAGACCGAGACGGCGTTTCTTGATCTGCTCGGCCCTGCCGATGCGGGGCGCGTATTAGTTCTCGGCTTTTCGCGACTGAGCGACTATGTCTTTGAGGCGACCGGCAATCGTTTTTCGACCTTTGCCGACGAGGGCGTCCGCAATCTGGTGATGAGCCTTGCGCTTGAGCAGGTTTCCGACCGACTGACGATCTTTGAAAAGCGATCTGCGTCGCGCGACCTCTGCGAGATCATGCTGTCCGCTGTCAAGGAGTACAAGAAATGCTCGCTGTCGAGCGATATCCTGCGTTCCACCGCCGATGCGGTCGAGGATGAAACGCTGTCAAAGAAGCTCATGGACAGCGCGCTGGTCTATGACGCCTACAACGCGATCATGGAGCAGAGCTACATGGACCCGCTCGATTCGCTGACAAAGGTGAGCGAACTGCTTACGACACATCCGCTCTTTGAAGGTTACACCATCGCGGTCGATTCCTTCTACGGCTTTACCGCTCAGGAATACGGCGTGATGGAACGGTTGATGGTGATGAGCCGCGAGATGATCGTCGCTTTGACGGACGACGGCTCCGACGGGGGAGATACCTCGCTGTTTTACGCGCCGCAGCGCACGCGCATGAATCTCAGCCGTATTGCAAGGAACAATCAGCTTGAGATCGCCACGAATATCCGCTTGACCGAACCCTATCGATACCATCACCCCGCATTAGTGGCGGTAGAGGAGAATCTCTATCGGCTGGATAAGGCGCCGTATGAGGATCGCTGTGACGCGGTCTTCGTATACGAAGCGTCGGGGATCTACGACGAGTGTGACTTTGTCGCGCGCACGATCCGTAAGCTGATCGAGGACGGTTACCGCTATCGCGATATTGCCGTTATCGCGCGTTCCACCGATCCGTACGCGGGCGTACTCGACGCCTGCTTTGATAAATACAAAATCCGTTATTTCATGGACGATCCCGTCAATATCGACGCGATGCCGATCGTGCGATTGGTGTCCTCGGCGTTCGATATCGCGTGCCGCAATTTTGACCGCGACGACGTCCTGACCCTGTTGAAAACCGGACTTTGCTCCTACGATCTGCAGGATATCGCGGACTTTGAGAATTACATCTACGTCTGGGATATCACCGGCAAACGCTTCTTTGACGAATTTACCGCGAATCCCTCGGGCTATTCCGATACCTTTTCGGATGATGAAAAAGAACAGCTCGCTCGTGTCGAAGCGCTCCGCAAGGACGTGGTCGGCAAGCTGAGGACCTTTGCAAAATCTGTCCGCGATACCGACGGCAGAACGATTGCGAAAGCCCTGATGAAGCTGCTCTACGCCCTCAAATGTGACGAGAATATCGACCGCCTCTGCGACGAGATGGAACAAAGGGGAGAGGATGACCTCAGCGCCGATCTGGTGCGGATGTGGGGCGTCATGTGCGAGCTGCTCGATAAGACCGTTGCGGTGCTCGGCGATTATATGATCGAGCCGAAACGATTCTCCGAGCTTTTGTATGTCAACTTCTCCAATACCGAGGTCGCAAATATCCCGCGCGGGCTGGATGAGGTGGACGTCGCCTGCGCCGATCGGTCATTGGTCAACGATAAAAAGATCGTGTTTGTCATCGGTGCAAACGAGGGTGAATTTCCCCGCACGCCGGTAGAAGCGGGCGTGTTCACCGATACCGAACGCCTTGTGTTAAAGTCGATGTCACTGCCGTTGTCCGATTCGGTCAGCGAGCTGTTCTCCACCGAGCGATACTATGCCTATACCGCCCTGACAGCGGCAAGCGACAGGCTGTACATATCCTATTACACCGCCGATCTGATCGGCGAGAAGCGTGCGCCCTCCGATATCCTGACAGAGGTCAAAACCGCTTTGCCCGAATTGCAGATCCGGGCATTCGATACCGTGCCGATCACCGACCGTTTGCTGTCCGAGCGCGCGGCGTTCGATTATCTGATCGCGCATCGTCACAGCCGTTCTGCCGATATCGAGGCGATGCGTACGCATTTTGCCGCGAGCGAGACCTATGCGCCGCTGATGGCGGCGATTGATACGCTGTCCGAACGCAATATCCGCCGCATCACAGAGCGTGATCTGACGCGCAGGCTGTTCGGCGATCAAATGCGCCTGTCATCCACGCGGATCGAGGCGTATCATAACTGCGCTTTCCGTTATTTCTGCGAGTACGGCTTACATACCAAGGAACGCCGCAAGGCAGAGATGAACGCCCTCGAATACGGCACGATGATCCACTATGTGTTCGAGAGCTTTTTCGGCAGACATGACCGTTCCTCCTTCTCCGTGATGACGGAGAACGATGTCGCCAAAGAGGTTTCCGATCTCCTCGACGGATACTTTGAAACCCATTTCGGCGGCGAAAAGGACAAGTCAAAACGCTTTATCTATCTCTTCTATCGGATCAAGGCGACCGCCGTCAAACTCGTGTGGCATTTGATCGAAGAATTTGCCCAGAGCGATTTTGCTCCCGTCGATTTCGAGCTGGGTATCGGCGACGAGATCCCCGCCTATACGCTCAACCTCGCTAACGGACTGAGCCTGTGTGTGCGCGGCAGTGTCGACCGCGTCGACCTGTGCGAGATCGACGGCGTGCGCTATGTCCGCGTCGTCGACTATAAAACCGGCACCAAGACCTTTGATCTAAGCGATATTTATTACGGCATCAATCTGCAGATGTTCCTGTATCTGTCCGCGATCGAACGCGGCGCAGGCGAACGATACGGCGAGAATCTGACTCCTGCGGGCGTCCTCTATATGCCGGCGGTATCGCCGACGATCTCGGCGAGCAGTACCGCGGATGAAAAAGAGATCCACAAAAAGCTCCTCGAAAAATATACCATGAAAGGCCTGATCCTCGACGACGAAAGCGTGCTGACTGCGATGGAGCACGACGGCAAGGGCATGTATATCCCCGTCAAGTTCAACGGCGAGAAGATCACCGCGGGCGCAGGATCGCTTGCGACGATCGAGGAACTCGGCTCGATCTTCAAGCGCATCGATGTGCTGGTCAGTCAGATGGCAGAATCTTTATACGACGGCAACGTCGACGCACTGCCGCTCAAGGGCGATTATGACGCGTGCAAATACTGCCGCTATCGCTCGGTATGCCTGCGCGATGAGAACGCGCCTTACCGTGACGGCAAGCATATGAGCAAGGCGGAGCTGTTCGCACAGCTCGGCGGAAAGGAGGAGGACGATGGCGAGTCAGAGAACCTGGACGACGAATCAGAATAACGCGATCACCGCACGCGGCGGCTCGATCATCGTATCCGCGGCGGCAGGATCGGGCAAAACCTCGGTGCTGGTCGAGCGCGTTATCCGCATGATCACCGACCCCGATCCGATGAAGCGCGTCGACGTCGACCGACTGCTGATCGTGACCTATACCCGTGCCGCGGCGGCGGAGCTGAGGACGCGTATGTTCAACGCGCTGTCCGACTGCATCCGCGAGAATCCTACAGACGCAGGATTGGTGCGCCAGCAGGCGCTGCTCAGCAAGGCGAACATCTCCACCGTCGATTCGTTCTGTTCCTCCCTTGCGCGCGAGTATTTCTATAAGCTGGATATCGACCGCAAATACCGCATCGGCGACAGCGGCGAGCTCGCCGTTCTGCGTGCCGACGCGATGCGCCTGACGCTTGATACCATGTACGCCGAGGGCGATCAATATTTCCATGCACTGGTGGAGACCTTCGCTTCCTCCAAGAGCGATACCGCCCTGGAGGAAAACATCAACCGCCTGTACGACTTCATCATGTCCCATCCGTTCCCGAATCGATGGCTCGATGAAAAGCTCGCCTCTTTTGACAATTTTAAAGACCCGTCCGATTCGATCTGGGGCAAGATCATCAGCGATTATACCGACGACGCGATCGATTATATGGAGAGCCTGTATGAGCGCGGCTATCATGCGATCTCGTTAGAGGACGAGATATATCAAAAGGCGAGCGGACTATTTCAGTCTGACCGCGATTTTCTCGATCGCTTGAAGGAAGCGGTCAAGCGTTCCTGCTGGGATGATATCCGAGCATCTCTGTTCTCCTTTGTGCCCGGCAGATTCGTCGTCCGCGGCTATTCCGAACATCCGCTGAAGCTCGAAGCGTCAGCGGCGCGCGACGCGTTCAAGGCGGTCGTCAAAAACCTGCAGAAGCTCTATGCGCAGGATGAGTCGATGTGCCTGTACGATATCGAGCTTTTGAAGAGCTACGCCGAGCAGCTGTTCAAGGCGGTGCGCCTGTTCCGAGAAAACTATACCGCCCTCAAACGCGACCGCAATCTTGCTGATTACGCCGACCTCGAGCATTGGGCGGTCGAGCTGTTGGTGGATGAAAATTCCATGCAGCGCACGCCGCTCGCCGAGGAGATCTCCCGCCGTTTTTCCGAAATCATGGTCGATGAATTTCAGGACGCGAACGAAACTCAGGATGTGATCTTCCGCGCGCTGTCCGATCACGACAGCAACCTTTTCGTCGTCGGAGACGTCAAGCAGAGCATCTACGGTTTTCGCCATGCGATGCCGGAATTATTCATTAATAGAAAAAACAAATCTGTATTATACCATCCCGAAAATCCTGCTTTTCCCGCAAAAATCATCCTCGAGCAGAACTTCCGCAGCGAGAAAACGCTCCTCTCTGCCGTCAACTATTTCTTTACGAAGCTGATGTCGCCGTCGGTCGGCGATATCGAGTACAACGACGAGGAACGCCTATATCCCGGTCTTAGTTACGCCGAGCCCAAAACCTCCCCGATCGAGCTGAATATTCTCGATAAAGAGGGGATGGGCGAGCCGGACTCCGCCGTATGCGAGGCGCAGTTTATCGCTGAGCGCATCCATCAGCTTGTCGCATCCGGCTATCCCGTATTGGACGGCGACGGTTACCACCCTATTGAATACAGCGATATCGCGATCCTGATGCGCAATATGACGAAAGCGCCGAAATACATAGAAACGCTGAACCTCTGCGGTCTGCGTACCTACAGCAAATCGGGCGACAGCTTTCTCGACAGCCTCGAGATCATGCTGATTTCCAATATGCTCAGGGTGATCAGCAACCCCGCGGTCGATATCCCGCTGCTGAGCGTGATGATGAGCCCTGTGTTCGGCTTTGACGCAAATGATCTGGCGCGGATGCGTTCCGCTCGCAGAAACGGTTCGCTCTATGCCGCCTTAACTCTCGACGCACAGTCCGGCAATCGCAAGAGTACGGCGTTTATCGAAGAGCTTCGCTACTACCGTGAATTGTCCGTGACCCTGCCGCTGTCAAAGCTGATCAATACGATCTACGAACGCTCGTCTTTCATGTCGGTCATCAGCGCCTTGGACAGCGCGTCGTCCGCACGAAATAACCTGCGTGTCTTTCTGGATTACGCGCGCAGCTTTGAGCAGAATACCCACCGCGGATTATCGGCATTCATCAATTATCTCGACCGCCTTGTCGAGAACAAATCCGACCTGCAGGCGGCGGCAAAAGAAGATAACGCTGGCGACAACGCCGTCACCGTCATGAGCATGCACTCGAGCAAGGGCTTGGAATTCCCTGTCGTCATCCTCGCCGATCTGAATCACGGCTTTATCAGCGATACGAGCGAAAAGGTCCTGCTTCATCCGAAGTACGGCTATGTACAGAAGCGGTACGATCCCGCGAATTCCGTCAGCTACAATACCATGCCGTATGAGGCGCTGGCGCTCGAGATCAAGCGCAGTGAGATGAGCGAGGAACTGCGCATTCTCTATGTTGCGCTGACGCGCGCGCGTCAAAAGCTGGTTGCTGTGACGACCCCGACCTACGGCGCGAAAACCTATCTGAACGGTATCGCCAAGAAGTTGTCGGGTCAGCGAAATCTGACACCCTATGTCGTGCGTTCCGCCAATTCGCTTTCCGACTGGATGACGATGTGCGCGCTGATCCACCCGGACGGTACAGCGATGCGCGATTGGATCGACGCCGAAGTCGACGCCGAGCCGACAGCGGATTTCGGCTTTGACTGTCAGGTGATCGATACCCCGCTTTACGCGGAGGAAACCGCAGATGTAAAAGCTGAACAAGTGGACAGCGTTCCCGTTCAGCCGAACCCGATCATTCTCGAAGAACTGCGGCGTCATGCGGCGTATCGCTACCCCTATGACGGGCTGCAGAATATTCCCGTCAAGGTAGCCGCGTCGTCGCTTGCGCATCAGCAATCCGCCCGCTCGGGCGAGCGATATTTGTCGCGGCCGGCGTTCCTCATGGGCGAAAAACTGACCTCCGCCGAGAAAGGCACCGCCCTGCACGCCTTCATGCAGTTCGCGGATTTTGCCGCCGCGCGAAAGGATATCCAAGCGGAGCTCAGCCGATTGACCGAATGCGGATTTCTCACCGATCTGCAGGCGCAGAGCATCGACCTCGACCGCGCACAGCGGTTTATCAACAGCTCCATGGTCACGCGTTGTTTGAACGCGGAGCAGGTGTATAAGGAATACCGCTTTACCATCCGTATCCCCGCCGCCGAGGTCGTCAGAGAAACCGACGACAGCCTGCGTGATGAGACCGTGATCCTGCAGGGTGCGGTCGACCTCGCGTTTGTCGAGGACGGCAAGCTGGTGATCGTCGACTATAAGACCGACCGCGTTAAGCATCCCGAGCAGCTGCGCGAGATGTACGCGACCCAGCTGATGCTGTATAAGGAAGCGCTGACGCAGTGTCTGAAACTCCCGGTGAAGGAATGCACGATCTACTCCGTGCGCCACAGCGCGGAGGTGGAAGTGTATTCGTCCGACAATCCATAACAAATAACAAAGGCAGTTGCTCTTGCAACTGCCTTACTTTTACTTTATAGGAAACTGCTAGTATAAGATGGGAAGTCAAAAAAGAACGCCTGCAAAAAGCAGGCGCAAGGAAGAAAGGGTAGAAGGTCAAAAAATG
>CACYPH010000020.1 GCA_902776185.1 uncultured Ruminococcus sp. | reverse complement strand
TCTTAGACAGCATACTTTGAAATTGAGTTGAACCGCCGTATGCCGAACGGCACGTACGGTGGTGTGAGAGGGCGGAGTGATTCCGCCCTACTCGATTGTTTCGGGTTGTATTCCGACAGCTGACAGTGTATAATTGCATTAGCATAAGCTAATTGCAGCCGTCATTATTGGAATAACTTATTGTGACGGCGTAGGATTTGGAATGGTAATATGACGTTAAAAGATTTGAAAATCGGACAGACCGCCGTGATCGACAAGGTCGGCGGCGAGGGAAGCCTTCGACAGCATTTTCTCGATATGGGCGTGATCCCAGGGGCAGAGGTGAGCTTTGTTAAGCTCGCGCCGATGGGCGATCCCATGCAGCTGAGGATCCACGGCTATGAGCTGACCCTGCGCTTGGCGGACGCGGAGAAGATCGACGTTTCGCTGATCAACGCAAAAACCGAGATCAAGCGCGAGAAAACAAAACACAGTCATCTTCACCCCGGTTTCGGTGAAGAGGGTAAGTATCACCCTAAGGGCAGCGGCGATCCGCTTCCCGATGACACCGTGCTGACCTATGCTTTGGTCGGCAACCAGAACAGCGGCAAGACGACGCTGTTCAATCAGCTCACGGGCGCGAACCAGCACGTCGGTAATTTCCCCGGCGTGACTGTCGACCGCAAGGACGGCGTGATCAAAGGACATCCGAATACCCTAATCACCGATCTGCCGGGCATTTACTCGATGTCGCCGTACAGCAGCGAGGAGATCGTGTCCCGCAACTTTGTACTGGACGAAAAGCCGCGTGCAATCATCAATATTGTCGATGCGACCAACATCGAGCGAAATATGTATCTGACGATGCAGCTCCTCGAGATGGGCATCCCGATGGTCGTCGCGCTGAATATTATGGACGAGGTCAAGGCAAACGGCGGTTCGATCGATATCAACACGTTCGAAGCCATGCTCGGCGTGCCGGTCGTGCCGATCTCCGCCGCAAAGAACCAGGGCGTGGACGAATTGGTGCGCCATGCGATACATATTGCGCATTATCAGGAGAAGCCCGGCCGTCAGGATTTCTGCGACCCGAACGACCATGACGGCGCAGTACATAGATGTTTGCACGCGGTGATCCACCTGATAGAGGATAAGGCGAATAAGAGCGGTATTCCCAAACGCTTCGCCGCTTCGAAGCTGATCGAGGGCGACAAGCTGATCGAGGAAAAATTACAGCTCGATGACGGCGAAAAGCACATGATCGAGCACGTGATCGAGCAGATGGAGCATGAGCGCGGACTTGACCGCAACGCCGCGATCGCCGATATGCGCTTTTCTTTTATCAAAAAGGTCTGTTCTCAGACGGTCGTCAAACCGACTGAGAGCAAGGAACATATCCGCAGTGCAAGGATCGATAAGATCCTGACGGGTAAATTTACCGCGATCCCGATGTTTGCGCTGATCATGGTCGCGATCTTCTGGCTGACCTTTGATTTGATCGGCGGCAACCTGCAGACGCTGTTGGAGACAGGTATCGAGAATCTGACCGAGACGGTCCGCACCGCCTTGGAGAACGGCAACGTCAATGCCGTCATCACCGGCTTGATCACCGACGGTATCTTTGCCGGCGTCGGCAGTGTGCTGAGCTTTCTGCCGATCATCGTGACGCTGTTTTTCTTCCTCTCGATCCTCGAGGACAGCGGTTATCTGGCGCGCGTCGCATTCTTCATGGATAAAATGCTCAGGAAGATCGGTCTGTCAGGCCGCAGTATCGTGCCGATGCTCATCGGCTTCGGCTGTACCGTTCCTGCAGTCATGGCGACGCGGACGCTGCCGAGTACCCGCGACAGAAAGATGACGATCCTGCTCACACCGTTCATGAGCTGTTCGGCAAAGCTGCCGATCTATGCGTTCTTTGTCAACGCGTTCTTCCGTGATTACGCGTGGTTGGTGATGTCGGGACTGTACCTGCTCGGTATCGTGATCGGTATCGTGATCGCGTTTCTATACAAGAAAACCATCTTCAAGGGCGAGGCGGTACCCTTTGTCATGGAACTGCCGAATTATCGTCTGCCGGGCGCAAGAAACGTCATGATGCTGCTCTGGGACAAGGCGAAGGACTTTTTACAGCGTGCGTTCACTATCATCTTTATCACGACCATCATCGTCTGGTTTTTGCAGAATTTTGACCCGAGCTTCAATATGGTCACGGATTCTCAGGACAGTATTCTTGCGAAGATCGCGGGCTTTATCGCGCCGATATTCTCGCCGATCGGGCTTGGCGACTGGAAGCTGGTGACAGCCCTGATTACCGGCGTAATGGCGAAGGAGAGCGTGGTATCGACCCTCGGCATCCTCTACGGCGAGACGATCGCGATCAGCGCGGCAGCAGCGGCTTCGATCCTGGTATTCAGCCTGTTGTACAGCCCGTGTATCGCGGCGATCGCCTCCGTCAAGCGCGAGCTGGGCGGAAAATGGGCGGCAGGCGTTGTCGTATGGCAGACAGCGGTCGCGTGGATCGCTTCCCTCGGCGTGTTCTGGCTGAGCATCGCGTGCGGATTGTAGGTGGCGTATGAGCACATTGGAAATCATTTTGATCGTTGTGATCGCGGCGGCGGTCATCGGTGTTGTCGCTGTGATGATCCGCAACAAACGACGCGGCAAGGGGAGCTGTTCCTGCGGATGCTCGAATTGCGGCGTCAGCAATTGCAATAAAAGAAAGTAGCTGAAATATGAAAAGCGGACAGGTGAGAGCCTGTCCGTTTTTACGTGACATTATATTTTGATGACGCCGCGGGAAAATTCGTTGAGCGAGATCTTGCGGGCGATATTCATCGCTTCCGCCGCTTTCAGATCAACGTTAAATATTTCTTTTGCAGAATTATCTAGCAGATCATACCCGCGCCGCACGTCGACGATCAGCGGCAGATCGTGCGATTTCAGCAGTTCAGCCTTATCCTTTTTAACGCCCAGTACGCGGATGTAGGGGACAGGCGTTTTTTGCAGTCGTTCGGTGATGTCCAGCAGCGCGTAGATCAGGATTCTGCGAATCCGCGCCATGGTGTAGCGCTTGGTTTTGATATGCTCTGATATTTCTATAATAGAATTATAACGGATTGCCGTATCATAGATCCGATTCTCCAAACCTTCTGTGACGTCGGGTAGAAGCGCCAGCTCGTCCGTGTCCATCGTTTTCAGCTTGTAGAGAATGACCGGCTCGATCGTCTCGAGGAACGCAGGGGATTCGATCGCCATCGGGGAATAGGCGTCGTACGGGTCACCGGAGCGGATCATCGCGCGGATCGCCGATGCGGACGCGTAATTGCCGACTGCCTCGGTATCGTCGTGATCCACACCCTCGCGCGGAAAAGCGACTGGGGTGATACCGAATTTACTGCACGCGCGGATGTACTCGAGCGCGAGGATATTGTTCGGCTTGCTCAGGATCTCTGCATAGGGTTCGCCGACGGATTCAGACAGCGCTTTCGGATAATAAGCGCCTGCTTTCATCTTCTCGGCGACTGACTGCTGTACTGCGGGGGAATCGATCTGTTCGAGTGCATTTTTCAGCTCGTTGAGGCTGTTTTCCGCGCCGAAGCAGAGAAGCTCGCATCCGAGGTCGGCGGCGATACGGACGCCGTTTTCAGCAAAGATCTGCGCCGATGCGACCGCATAGACGGTCGGCAGCTCGACGACCATGTCTGCGCCGTTTTGAAGGGCTGCCTCTGCTCGCGTGTATTTATCGGTGATCGCGATGTCGCCGCGCTGGACAAAGCTGCCGCTCATGATGCAGACGACGTCAGCGTTATATTCTGCTTTTATTTTCTCTAAAAGAAATTTATGTCCGTTATGAAACGGATTGAATTCGCAGATGACGGCTGCTTTCTGCATTTTGCCACCTCTTTTCGGAAAACACTTGAAAAAGCATTAAAAATGTACTATCATAGTATATGTCAAATTTTGAACTTTTTCAATATGGGAGGACATTTTTATGAAAATATTAGTTATCAACGCGGGCAGCTCCAGCCTGAAATATCAGCTGATCGATATGGATACCGAGCAGATGATCGCCAAGGGCAACTGTGAGCGTATCGGTCAGGAAGGTTCTTTCATCGGTCATAAGACCGCCGACGGCAGAGCTTATACCAAAGAGATCCCCATGCCCGATCATGCAAAGGCGTTCCTTGCGGTATCCGACGCGCTTCTGAGTGAGGAATACGGCGTCATCAAGAACCTTGACGAGGTTTCCGCGATCGGTCATCGTATCGTTCAGGGCGGTGCGCTGTTCAGCGATCCCGAGCTGGTCACCGACGAGGTCATCGCAGGTATCGAAAGCCTGATCCCGCTGGCGCCTCTGCACAATGCAGGTCATGTTCAGGCGATCCGCGGCTGTAAGGAAGTTTTCGGCGACTCTGTTCCGATGGTCGTCGTCTTTGATACCGCGTTCCATTCCACCATGCCCGAAAAGGCGTATATGTACGCTGTACCCTATGAATACTATGAGAAGTACGCTGTCCGCCGTTACGGCGCTCACGGTACATCTCACCGTTTCGTTTCCGGCGCGATGGCTGATCTGATGGGCAAGGACATCAAGGACTTAAAGCTCATCACCTGCCACATCGGCAACGGTTCTTCTATCACGGCTGTCCAGAACGGCAAGGTCATCGACACCTCGATGGGTCTGACCCCGCTCGACGGTATCCTGATGGGTACGCGCTCCGGCTGTCTTGATCCCTCTGTCGTCACCTTTATCGCAGAGAAGGAGAACCTTAGCCCGCAGGAAATGAACACCCTGCTCAATAAGAAATCCGGTCTCCTCGGTATTTCCGGCGTTTCTTCCGACGACCGCGATGTTACCAAAGCGGAGGAAGAGGGCAATCACCGCGCTCACCTCGTCCACGAGATGCTGTACTATCAGATCGCGAAGTACATCGGTCAGTACTGGGTCGCTATGGGCGGCTGTGACGGTATCGTTTTCACCGCGGGTTTGGGCGAGAATCAGCCGGCGCTGCGTGAGGCTGTCATCAATTACCTCGGCTTTGCCGGTGTGAAGCTGAACAAGGAAGTCAATGACGTCACCAGAGATACCGCGTTCATTTCCGCTGACGATTCGTCCATCCCGGTTGCTGTTATCGCGACCAACGAAGAGCTGGCGATCGCAAGAGATACCAAGGCGATCGTAGAGAAGCTATAAATAGTTAGGAGTTAGGAATTAGGAATTAGGAGTTTGATTCCGATTCATCTTTCATAATGTGCAAAAAGAGGTGCTGATGGGAAAGTCAGCACCTCTTTATTATATTCTGCTTTAAGAGTGATAACTCCTCACTCCTAACTCCTCGCTCCTAACTCTCTTTAACGCCGTTGAGCATATCCAGTCCGTGGCTGAGGTGGGGGAGGATGAAGCTGAGGTTTTCGACAGCGCCTTTCGGCGAGCCGGGGAGGTTGATGACCAGGCTGTCTTTGCAGATACCGGCGATCCCGCGTGAGAGCATCGCGCGCGGGGTGATGGCGAAGGATTTCATCCGCATATACTCGGCGATCCCGGGCGCTTCCCGTTCGATGACTGCGCGGGTCGCTTCGGGAGTGACGTCGCGGGGCGCAAAGCCTGTGCCGCCGGTAGTGACGATCAGGTTCACGCCGTTGCCGCAGGCGGATCTCAGGGTCTCGATGATTTTATTTTTCTCGTCAGGAATTATATGTACGCTCTCGATATGATATCCTGCTTTGCTAAGCAGATCATATACGGCAGGGCCGCTTTGGTCGACGTATTCGCGGTTGTAGGCGCGGTCGCTGACGGTGATGACGGTTGCGGTGTAGGGCATGGATGACGACTCCTTCTGGTGGTGATTCATACTGATTACGGCATGTATCAGAAACGTTTGCCCCTCATCAGTCACCTTCGGTGACAGCTTCCCCCCTAGGGGAAGCCTTTTATTTCCCGAACGGACAGTGGGGATAGGTGCAAACGGGACAACTAAGACATAACCCGCCCTCGCCGTAATTGACGAAGTCGGCTTTGGTCAAGCGTATTCCTGCGGCGATCCGCGGCATGACCAGATCAAAGATGGTTGCCTTTGCGTACATGACGCAGCCGGGCAGTCCGAGGATCGGTGTGCCGCCCGCAAAGTAGCCGAGCAGGAACATCGCGCCGGGCAGTACCGATGCGCCGTAGGTGACGATATCCGCGCCGCTTTGGCGTATCGCGCCGGGGGTATTGTCGTCGGGGTCGACGCTCATGCCGCCGGTGCAGAGGATGATATCGACATTGTCGCGTACCTCGCTGATTGCCGCGGTAATATTGTCGATCCCGTCGTCGACGGTGAGGTGTTTTGAAACAGTGATGCCATAAGACTTGAGCTTTTCAATCAGTACGGGGGTGAATTTATCATCGATCCTGCCGTGGTATACCTCGCTGCCGGTGGTGATAATCGCGGCGGTTTTCAGCTTGTAGGGGATGACGTTCATCAGGGGTCTGCCGTCAGCGATCGCAGTGGCATCAGTCAGCTTATCTTTGTCGATGACCAGCGGGATGACGCGCGTCCCGGCGAGCTTGTCGCCCGCATGAACGGCGGTGTTGCCCTTGCGGGTGGCGATCATGATCTCGTCGATGCTGTTGATTCGGTTGAGGCGCTCGACGTTGAGGGTGAAACAGCCGTCGATCTCGGCGGTCAGCTCGATCTTGCCCTCCTTGACCTCAGAGCGTGCGATATTGTCGCCCTTGCAGATCTCGCATAGCACCTCTGCGGCGTCATTCTCATGCACCTTGCCGGCGTCTAATTCGAAGATGTACAGATTCTCCTTGCCCATGCTCAGGAGAACGGGGATGTCCTCCTCGGTGACGATATGTCCCTTGCGAAAGCGTGCGCCCTTGAATTCTCCGGGCAGGATCTGGGTCAGATCGTGACAGAGCACGTGTCCGACCGCCTCGGTGGTTTTGATCAGTTTCATAATAATGTATCTCCCTGTGGTCGCTCAATGATGCAATTCCTCAGTCACCTTTGGTGACAGCTCTCTTGGCAGAGACGGCAGACCCCTCTGGGCTTTGCCCATCTCCCCTATAAGGGGAGTCTCCTTTACCAAAGGGAGCCTTATGTAAGAATGGTGATGGTATCTCCGGGGCGGATCTCGCCGCCCTGCAGAACCTTGGCAAATACGCCGTCGGTCGGCATGACGCATCGTCCGGTGAGCTGTTTGATCTCGCAGTCATTGTGGCACTGCTTGCCGATCTGGGTGATTTCCAGAAGCGTGCTTCCGATATGCAGTACCGTTCCGATCGGCAATTCTTTGAGAGATACGCCCTCGGTGAGGATGTTCTCGGCAAAGTCGCCGGGCTTTAAGTCGGGCATGATCCCTCGCAGGGTATCGACGCTTTCACAGGGGAGCAGGCTGACTTGACGGTGCCAGTTTCCCGCATGGGCGTCGCCGAGGATGCCGTAGTCTTTTTCAAGCGTGAGCGAGGGAACAGGGTGCTTTTTGACGCCCTTGCGCTCGCTGATACAGGTCGCGATCACTTTCATCGTACAAATTCTCCGCTCTTTCCGCCGTCCTTATGGAGCAGCATGATATCGGTGATGGTGATATCTCTTTGTACCGCCTTGCACATATCGTAGACGGTCAGCGCCGCAGTGGATGCGGCAGTCAGGGCTTCCATCTCGACGCCGGTGACGCCCTTGCATTTGACGGTCGATGTGATGTGGATTTCGGTATCGGTCAGCTCAAAGCGGATATCGACCGAGGTGAGCATCAGCGGGTGACACATCGGGATGACGTCGGAGGTTTTCTTCGCCGCCATGATGCCAGCTACCTGAGCGACGGAGAGTACGTCGCCTTTTTTGACCCCGCCGGAGCGGATCAGATGAATGGTGTCGGGGCTGACGTTGACCGTTGCCGAGGCAGTCGCGGTGCGGCAGGTCTCAGCTTTTTCGGATACGTCGACCATGCGCGCCCTGCCCTCGTCGTTGATGTGGGTAAAGTCCATATTAACCTCCGATCTCGTTCATGCCGCGGGCGGCTTCGCTGTGAAATTCGCCAAGATTATGACACTTCGGCTTGCTGTTGATGCCGTCTTTGATTGCTTCTGTCAACTGATCTCCGTGCAGTCCGCGCAGGTTGATCTCCTCGCCCGAGTGCAGACAGGGCTTGAGTTTTCCGTCAGCGGTAACGCGGAGCTTGTTGCACCGATCACAGAAGCTGTGGCTCAGCGGGCTGATGATGCCGACCGTGCCTTTGTAGCCGTTAGGGCGATAGATTTTTGCGACGCCGTCGTAGCCGATCAAATCGTAGTTGTTCAAATGTTCCTTGACGATATCGGCAGAAAGGAAGCGGCTTTTGTCCCAGCCGCGAACGATGTCCATCGGCATCAGCTCGATGAACCGTACATGAAGGTCGTCATCCCTTGCAAGCCGCATCATATCGAGGATCTCGTTATCATTGATCCCTCCGATCAGGACAGCGTTGATCTTGGTATGGGTAAAGCCTGCGTTTTGAGCGGCTTTGATACCGCTCAGAACATCGCTGAGCTCGCCGCGGCGGGTGATGGTGCGGTAGGTGTCGGCATTGAGCGTATCGAGGCTGATATTCAGCCGGTCAACGCCTGCTGTCTTTAGCTCAGCAGCATATTCGGGCAGTAGCGTTCCGTTGGTCGTCATGACCAGCTCGATATCTTCGTCGATCGCCTTGATGTTGCGGCAGAGGGTCAGTACGCCCTTGCGCACCAGCGGTTCGCCGCCGGTCAGACGGATCTTTTTGATGCCGAGTTCATATGCCGCCTGTGCGATCTCTGTCAGCTCCTCTATGCTGAGAATATCGCTGTGATGACGCTTGCAGACACCGTCTTCTTTCATACAGTAGATACAGCGCAGGTTACAGCGGTCGGTCACCGACAGGCGCAGGTATTCGATTTTTCGTCCGTAACGGTCGATCATTTGATATTCCTCTAACTGTTCCTCAGATAGACTGAGGGGTATTTTGCTTTGATCATCGCTTGAAAATCGTCGATACCGACGGCAGGCTCGGCCACGCCGTTTTGGATGACCGACACCGTGTCGCACAGACTGATGATCTCGTCGATGTTGTGTGATACCATGATACTGCATCCGGCGAAGGATTGCAAGGTTTCTTTGAAATAGGGGATCAACTCCCACTTGAGGAAGGTATCGAGAGAGGAGAAGGGCTCGTCGAGGAGCAGTACCTCGGGCTCTGATGCGAAGATCCGCGCGAGCGCGACTCGCTGTTTTTCACCGCCGGACAGCGTGGCGGGTCTTTTATCGGCGAGAGGGGAGATGCGGAATCGTTCCATCAGCTCAGCGGCTTTTGCCTGACGCTCCCTGCGCGGCAGATGATGCAGTCCCGCCTTGATGTTCCCCGCGACGGTCATGTCGGGGAAGAGGGCGTATTCCTGGAAAAGGTAGCCCACGTGACGCTTCTGCGGGGTGAGATCGATATGCTTTTCGCTGTCGAACAACACCTTGTCGCCGAGGCGGATGATACCGCGGTCGGGCTTCTCGATACCGGCGATACATTTGAGCGTCATGCTCTTGCCCGCGCCCGATGCGCCGAACAGGGAGAAAATGCCGCTTTCTGCGTCAATATGCACCTTTAGGGTAAAGAGGTCGAGGCGCTTTTCAAAATCAGCATACAGCATCAGCGGGACCTCCTTTTGTATGGCTTCTCCACCAGATTGATGCACAGCAGGACGACAGCGGAAATCGCAATATTGATCAGCACCCATTTGAGCGCAAGCTCGTCGTTGCCGATGCGCCAGAGATTGTAGACGGCGGTGGAGACTGTCGCAGTTTTGCCGGGCGTATAGCCCGCGATCATGGAGGTCGCACCGTATTCTCCCAGCGCGCGTGCAAATGCCAGCACCACGCCCGCGATGATCCCCTGCTTGCAGGCGGGGATGCGGATGCGCCAGAAGATGTAGGTGTTGGAAAGCCCCAGCGTGCGTCCGGCAGAGGCGAGGTTCTCGTCAAAGTTTTCGAATGCCCCGCGCGCCGTGCGGTACATCAGCGGGAACACGATGACGGTCACGGCGAAGATCGCCGACCACCACTGCATGGTCAGCTTTTGGTCAAAGTGTTCCAGAAAGAACGATCCGATCAGCCGTTTCGGTCCTAAGACGAGCAGCAGCAGATACCCCACCACGGTAGGCGGGAGTACCAGCGGCAGGGTGAAGATGACGTCGAGGACGCCTTTGATGATCCTCGGACATTTGGCAATGTAGTACGCCGCGGCGATCCCGATGAAAAAGACGATGACAGCAGAGATCGCCGCGATGCGAAGGGAGTTAAGTAAAGGGTAGAGATCCATCATTATTATGTAGGGTACGGCGCTTGCCGACGTACCGTGTATCAAGCAAATATTGTTATCATCCAATCGGTGTAAATCCGACCTTTTCGAATACTTCTTTTGCCTTGTCGGACTGCAGGAATTTCAGAAATGCAGCGGCAGCGTCTGCATTCTTTGCATTCTTCATGACGGCGGCGGGGTATATGACCTGACCGCACATCTCCTCGGTGGCTGTATCGACAATGGTTAGATCTGCGCTGTAGGCGTCGGTCTGATAGATGATGCCGCAGTCAACCGAGCCTTCGGCAACCTGAGAGGTGACCTCTTTGACATTCGAGCCGTAGGTCAGCTTACCGGCTGCGGCAAGCTCGTCCTCGCTGAGGTTGTAGTAATCAAAGATCTTCTGCGTGTACTGACCGACCGGTACGTCGGCGTTGCCCATCGCGAGCAGGATCTCGCTGTCGCCGAGCGCTTTTGCCAGCTCCTCGTAGGAGTTGATGTTCTTCGGATTGCCCTCGGGCACGCACAGGGCGACCTTGTTCTCAAGCAGGTCGGTGCGGGTGTCGGGATCGATATAGTCCAGCTCGTCGGGATTCTTCTCGGCGTCGGCGGTCTTATCCAGCTCGTTCATCTGCTTCTGCGCCGCGGAGATGAACAGATCACAGTCAGCGCCTTCGACGATCTGGGTTTTCAGTGTGCCCGATGAATCGAAGTTGAAGGTCAGTTCTACGTCGGGATACTCTTCCTTGAACGCGTCAGACAGCTCGGTGAGCGTTTCGGTCATGCTCGCCGCGGCAAATACGACGACTTCACCCTTGATTGACGCGGTATCGTCGGACTTCTCGGAATCATCCTTTTTCTCAGATGAACAGGCAGTCAGGATGCTGAGGGTGAGGATCAGGGCTAATAATAAGGCAAATACTTTTTTCATGATTTTGCACCTCCGTCATAGTACTTTCATTCTACCATTTTCGGCGATGAACGACAATCGGGTTGTTCGGTATTGCAAAATAATTGTTCGGTAATACTGAATTTATATTGCTATTTTTTCTGCCATCATGTACAATAGGGGTGAGGTGATCATATGTCCCAGGATGAAGCTAAGGTCAAATCGCTCGATAAAGCATTGACGCTGCTCGACCTGCTCGCGTCACAGGACGGCGGGATGAAGCTCTCTGAGCTTTCCGAAAAAGCTGGCTTTCCGAAAAGTACCGTTCATGCGCTGCTTTCTACGATGCGCGACAGGGGAGTGGTCAGCCAATTGGATAACGGCGCCTATACGCTGGGCATCAAACTGTTTGAGTACGGCGCTGCGGTATCGCGCGGGTTCGATATCGGAACGCTTGCCAAGCCGTATCTGGAGCGCTTGAGCGCCCTGACAGGCTCGACGGCGGTGATCTCGATGATCGATCATAGCGGGATCGTATCGTTCGATCATGCCTATCCTGCGTCGGGCGTGCGCGTTATGCCTGAGATCGGCGTGCGGCTGCCGCTCCATGCGACCTCTCAGGGAAAGCTGATGCTCGCCTATCTGCCGCAGAGAAGTCGGCTCGCGCTCCTAAAGAAAACGCGGCTGATTCCCTTTACGCCGCATACCATCACCGATACAGCGGTACTTATGCGGGATCTGGAGCATATCTTTGCTCAGGGATATGCCGTTGAGGACGGCGAATACAAGATCGGACTGCGGTCGGTATCCGCACCGGTGTTCGATAACCGAGGAGAGATCCGCTATGCGCTGACGACGATCGGATTCTTTCGCCGCGCAGTCAGCGAGGACTTTTTGTCCGCCGTCGACCATACCGTACAGCAGGCAGAGAAGCTGTCCGCCGCACTTGGATATGACA
The DNA here is from genome assembly GCA_902776185.1 of uncultured Ruminococcus sp. Classification (GTDB taxonomy): domain Bacteria; phylum Bacillota; class Clostridia; order Oscillospirales; family Acutalibacteraceae; genus Ruminococcoides. Next base: position 19,417 of record CACYPH010000020.1, on the reverse strand, counting down.
TAACTTCCCCTTGAGGGTGGGATAAAAAAGCTGCCTTGCAAAATACAAGGCAGCTTCTCTCTTTATGTCGTGCTTGCTCTGTAGTCGTGATCGCCAGCTTCGGTGGTATCGCGGAACAACAGCGAGATGCACCACAGCGCCGACAGACCGACGATGACATAGATGATGCGGCTGATGATGCCCGACTGACCGCCCGCGAGGAACGCGACGATGTCGAACTGAAACAGACCGACGCTGCCCCAGTTGATGCCGCCGATGACCAGCAGCGTTAATGCGATTTTATCCAGCATTTGAAAACCTCCTGATTTTTTGAATTCAACAGTCACGTTTACATTCGACTGTATGGATAGTTTTCGCTGTCGAATAAAAAATATTCAGATCGCGCGGATGATTCCGTAAATTAACACTGCCGCGCCGATCGCAAGAATCACGCCGGCGATGATGCGCGTCAGAAAAATCGCTTTTTTTAATTTTTGTTTTTCAACAAAAACATCGGGCGGGAACGGTAAAAACAGGTACATCACGCCGAGAATGGTCATACATCCGCCGCCGCCGATCAGCCCGACCTCGGGCATGAAGGAGTAGAGAAAGATGCACACGCCGATGCCGATGACAAAAATGCCGTTGATCACGGAAAAAACTTTCTGGAATTTTTCGCGCAGATCATAGAAAGCGTAGCTTTTGTCGCGACAGTCGTCAGAGCAATACATCTCGTGATAGGAAATCTCTTTTGCGCAGTAGTCGCACTTTTTCATCATTTATCACCCAAAGGGTATTTTATCACTACATCCGGATTTTTGCAACCATAAATCGACAGAACCTGCCGTTTAGGTATTATGTTGAATTTCGACGCTGATATTTGTAGAAAAAGTGAATTGAATCACAGCGGCGTTTTTGCTATACTAGAATATGAGGAAAACTCAGAATAGGGACAAGTGCGTCCCGAATAACTTAGGAGGATTTTTATGAAACTGAAACGTTTATTAAGCGTTCTGTTGGCAGCGGTGCTGATCGTATCCGGTATAGCTGTCACAACTTCCGTCGTCGCTTCCGGCGCGGACGTCGCCGCAGTCGGCGCGAACGCAGATATCGCGACCACCTCCGCGTATGAGGATATGCTTGCGCAGACCTCGGCGGACAACGGTTACGGATTATCGAGCACCATCAACGACGGTACTATCCTGCAGGCTTGGACTTGGTCGTTCAAGAATATCGAGGCAAATCTTGAGACCATCGCACAGCAGGGCTTTACCACCATCCAGGTATCGCCTCCTAACGAGATCAAAGCCGCTACCAAAGGCGCAAAATTCGAGCAGGGCAACAACGGCTGGTGGATGTTCTATCAGCCCGCGGGCTTCCAGCTCAACGAGTCCACTGACAACGCGCTGGGTACCAAGGCAGAGTTCGTCTCCATGTGTGAGAAAGCGCACGCACTGGGACTTAAGGTCATCGTCGACGCGGTCATCAACCACATGGGTACCAACGGCAACGAGGACGACAGCATCGCCGATCCGATCAAGCACGTTACCGAGAAGGCGAAGATCTTTGAGCCTGAGATCTACAACAACAATCTGTTCCACAGCCCCTATAAGAACATGCAGTATTTGGAGAACAACGTTTCCCAGTACGATTCCACATACGACCTGACCCGCAACTGTACATCGCATCTGCCCGACCTGAAAACTGAGGACAGCCGTGTACAGAAGGCGATCTATGACTACATGGACGAGCTGCTGACAGCCGGCGCAGACGGTTTCCGTTTCGACGCGGCAAAGCACATCGAGACTCCCGATGATATCAGCTCGCTGCGTTCTGATTTCTGGAAGAACACCCTGACCAAGGTCAGAGCCGCTCACCCCGAGAAGGAAGGCTACGCTTACGGCGAGATCCTGAACACCTGCGGTGTCAACCGTCCGTATTCCATGTACTTCAAGTTCTTTGAGGTCACCGATAACTGCGCTCACCGCGATCAGATCATGCCCGCGGTACGCAACGGCGCAGGCAACGGCAACGCAACTCCGTTCTATAACGATTCCGGCAACAGCGCCTTCACCAAGGCGAACACCGTTCTCTGGGAAGAGTCCCACGATACCTATGTCGACGGTACCACTACTTCTCTGACAGCTGTTCAGAGAGGCAAGATCTGGGCGCTGACAGCAGGCCGTGCAGGCTTTACGACCGTTTATCTGGCGCGTCCCGACGACGGTACCAACATCAACGCACTCAAGAATATCACCCTGGGTACTGCGAACAAGACCTCCTGGTCGAATGCAACCACCAAGGCGATCAACCAGTTCCATAACTACTTCATCGGTCAGTCCGAGTACTGCACCGCTAACCAGAGCAACAACGCCTACATCGAGCGCGGTACCACCGGCTGTGTTATCGTTCGCTGCGGCAGCGCGACCAGCGGTTCGGTCACCCTGACCAACCACGTGCTCAAGGCGGGCACCTATACCGACTCGATCACCGGCAACAAGTTTACCGTCACCTCTTCTCAGATCAGAGGTAATGTCGGCACTACCGGCGTTGCGTGCCTCTATTACGACGAGGAGAAGCCTACCGAGAAACCCACCCCGAAGCCGACCGATCCTCCCAAGCCCACCGATCCTCCCACACAGCCTCCGACAGTCTACGGTCAGGGCAAGCTGATGGGCGACGCTGACGAGGATGATAAGGTCACCGTATTTGATGCGACCCGCATCCAGCGCGTACTTGCTGACCTCGCAGAGGAAGGCGCTTTCTATCAGCTCCTCGGCGACGTTGATCAGGACAGCAAGGTCACGATCGTTGACGCCACTGCAATCCAGCGGTACTTGGCAGGTCTCAAGTCGACCGATCCGAAGGTGAAGATCGACGTCCGTATCGGCGGCGATACACCTGTTACACCGACAACCGTCACCCCGACTGTTGATCCTGATCCGCCCACCGATCCGCCCACCGACTTCCCTTATGATCCGACCGATCCGTATTATCCCACCGATCCGCCTGTGACCACCTATCCGCACCGCGACGGCTGCTATACCGTCATCTTCTCGAATTCCGCAGGCTGGAGCGGCTCAATGAACCTCTACTACTGGGCGACCGGTGAGGAGGGTCCTGTCATGTGGCCCGGTGAGCAGATGGAATTCTTCGATACCAATGAATTCGGTCAGTCGCAGTACTACGGCTTTGTTCCGATGGAATACGATAACTTCATCGTCAGCTGCGGCGACGGCTCGGTCCAGTCCGTCGATAACTCGATCTCCGGCGATATCGGCGTCTGGGCAGACACTCAGAACGACGAGGGCAAGTGGACAGTCGGCACATGGGAGCTTGTCTGATCATATAAGCGTAATCATATACATAGGGAGCCCCTCTGCGGGCTCCCTCGTGTTTAGTTATTAGATCTTAGTTATTTTATCTTAAAACTTAGATCTTGAAACTTAGAACTTTGATCTTAATTCAAAATAGGAGAAGCCTATGCACATCCCGTCAAGTGATACCGTAGAGATCGAGGTGCTGACCTTTGAGAATGCCCTCGTCTCCACCAATGATGATTATGACAAAGAACGCTGGCTGTATGTGCCGGATTTTTACAGCGAGTACCGATATATCCTCGGCACAAGGGGAGAGAAGCCGCTGATCTGCATCGGCATCAATCCCTCTACCGCCGCGCCTGATGACCTCGACAATACGCTTAAATCGGTCGAGCGGATCGCCCTTCATAACGGCTACGACAGCTTTATCATGTTCAACGTTTACGCCCAGCGTGCGACCGATCCCGACGACATGGAGCGCGAATGCAACCCGATCCTGCACGAGGAGAACATGAAGGCGTTCGAATATGTCCTGCGGCTGAGCAAGGATCAGCCTGCTGTATGGGCGGCGTGGGGCAATATCATCGAAAAGCGGCATTACCTGTCCGATTGCGTGCGCTCGATGATCACGCTGGGCGAGCAGTATCAGGCGCATTGGTATTCCGCCGGAAAGATCAGTAAAAAAGGTCACCCGCACCATCCGCTGTATCTCAAAAAGGATACCCCGCTGGATGACTTCGACATTAACGGCTATGTCGAAACATTATAAGAATATTATCAGCATACAAAAAACAGCGCCTCCGAATCGGGGGGCGCTGTTGTCGTACAGGGATATTTTGCTTACAGGTTTTCGATGTCGTCGTCACTGATGAGGCTGATGCCGTTTTCGACCAGAATCTTCTCCGCAGCCGCGTTGTCCGCAACGCGCAGGACGACGTAGGCGAACTGGCGGGAGATGGTGATGAACGCGTACATATACTCGATGTTGATGTTGTTCTGCGCCAGCAGTTTGATGACCTTAGCCAGCGAGCCGGGCTTATCCTCGATCGCGACGCCGACGACCTCGGTGATAGATACGAAGCAGTTCGCTTCCTCCAGCGCCGCCTTCGCCTTGTCATAGTCGGTGACGATCAGGCGGAAGATACCGAAATCGTTGGTATCGGCTACGCTCATCGCGCGGATATCGACCTCGGCTTTTGCGATCGCGTCGGTGACCTCAACGAGTGTGCCTTCGCGGTTTTCTACGAAAATGGATAACTGTTTGATTGCCATAGTCTTTTTACTCCTTATATTATGATTGAGTTAGGAGTGATGAGTGAGGAGTGAGGAGTAAAGGGAAACGCTGCGCGTTTTGATTTGTAGGGGACGACCCTTGCATAGTCCTTTCCATAACTCCTAACTCCTAACTTCTAACTCCTCACTAATATTAAATACTGATTCCTAATCTCTTACGCTTGTCAATGACGCGGACTGCCTTGCCCTCGCTGCGGGCGATGGTTTTCGGCGCGACAAGGTGGATCGTGGGATTGATGCCCAGCATGGTCTTCATCGCCGCCTGTAATTCTTTCTCCTTCTTGGTGATCTTCTTGGGCGTATCGGAGAAGTCCTCGGGGAGCATCTCGACGTTGACGTCAAAGGTATCGGTGTTGTTGACGCGGTCGACGATGATCTGGTAGTTAGGCGCATAGCCGTTGTTCAGGAGAACTGCCTCGATCTGGCTGGGGAAGACGTTGACGCCGCGGATGATCATCATGTCATCGCTTCTGCCCATGGGCTTCTTCATGCGGATAAAGGTGCGTCCGCAGGAGCATTTCTCGCGGGTGAGGACGGTGATGTCGCGGGTGCGGTAACGGATCAGCGGGAAGGCTTCTTTGTCGAGCGAGGTGAATACCAGTTCGCCCTTGCTGCCCTCGGGGAGAACTTCGCCGGTTTCGGGGTCAATGATCTCGGCATAGAAGTGGTCCTCGTTGATGTGCATGCCCTGCTGCTCCTCGCATTCGAACGATACGCCGGGGCCGCTGGTCTCGGTCAGACCGTAGATGTCATATGCCTTGATGCCGAGTGATTTCTCGATATCGCGGCGCATTTCCTCAGTCCACGGCTCTGCGCCGAAGATGCCTGCCTTGAGCTTGTTGTCCTCGGGCTTGTAGCCGCGCTCCTTGAGGCTCTCGCCGATATAGGCGGCGTAGGAGGGAGTACAGCAGAGGATGGTTGCGTTGAGGTCCATCATGAACTGGATCTGGCGCTCGGTGTTGCCGGAAGACATCGGCAGGGTCAGCGAGCCGACCTTGTGAGAGCCGCCGTTGAGTCCGGGGCCGCCGGTGAACAGACCGTAGCCGTAGCAGACCTGTACGACGTCCTCGTTAGAGCCGCCTGCCGCAACGATCGCGCGCGCACAGCACTCTTCCCACAGGTCGATATCGTTCTGGGTGTAGAACGCGACGACACGCTTGCCGGTGGTGCCGGAGGTGGACTGGATGCGGACGCAGTCCTTGATATCGGTCGCCAGCATTCCGTAGGGATATGCCTCGCGCAGATCGTCCTTAGAGAGGAAGGGGAGCTTCTTGATATCGTCAAGCGACTTGATGTCGTCGATCGAAACGCCCTTCTTTGCGCAGAGGTCGCGATAGTACGGAACGTTATCGTAAACGTGACGAACCTGCTTGAGGAACTTTTCTTCCTGCAGTTTTTTGATGTCATCGACTGCCATGGTCTCGACTTCGGGTTGATAATAATGGTTGTGCAACGTAATCATCCTTTCTGAATTCTTCTATATACCTTTAATGTAGTCGGTAGTTGGTAGTCGGTGGTTCTTAACTCCTCACTCCTCACTCCTAACTCCTAACTGCATTGATATCCCAGCTCGAACGCCTTCTTGTTCATCTCAACGAACTGCGGCTTGACGCTCTTTTCGATCGCTGAGATCCACTTCTCCTTGGGCATATCGAAGTACTTTGCAAGTCTGCCCATCAGCACGATGTTGCACGCTTTCGCCGAGCCGGCCTCTTGTGCAAGGGACAGCGCGTCGATGTCGTCGACGTGTACGCCCTTTGACTTCATCTCGTCAATGATAGAAGCGGGATATTCCGCCGCGCCGATGATGACCGGCATCGGGTCGATCTGCTGGGTGTTGACGATGATGGTACCGTCTTTCTTGAGCATCTGTACATAGCGTGCGGCTTCGATCTTCTCGAACGATACGATAAAATCTGCCTCGCCGTTCTCGATGACGGGGGAGTAGACCTTGTCGCCGAAGCGCACATAGGTGACGACCGATCCGCCGCGCTGGCTCATGCCGTGAACTTCGCTGACTTTGACGTCGTAGCCCTCGTCGACCAGCAGTCTGCCGAGCAGCTTTGAGGCGAGCAGAGATCCCTGTCCGCCGACGCCGACGATCATTACATTCTTTGTCATATCACTCACCCTCACTTTCAAACGCATCAAAGGGACACAGCTGGGCGCATACGCCGCAGCCGATGCACAGTGTCTCGTCAACCACCGCATGGTTATCGCGGAAGGAGATCGCCGGGCATCCGAATTTCATACAGCGCTTGCAGCTTCTGCACTTCTCGGTATTGACATGCAGGGGCTTTTTCGGCTTGACGTATTTCAGAAGCACGCACGGTCTGCGGCTGATGATAACGGAGGGCTCATTTTTCGCGAGTTCCTCCTTGACCACGCGCTCGCATTCCTCGAGGTTGTACGGATCGACAACTCTGACGGAGTTGATGCCGATACTGTGGCACAGGCTCTCGAGATCGACCTTGCCCGCCGGATCGCCCTTGATGGAGTAACCGGTGGTGGGATTCTGCTGATGACCGGTCATGCCGGTGATGGAGTTATCGAGGATAATGACGGTGGAATTGCTCCGGTTGTATGCGATATTGATCAGCCCCGTCACGCCGGAGTGCATGAAGGTGCTGTCGCCGATGACACAGACAGTTTTGTTCCCGGTCTCATCGCCGCCTGCTTTATTATAGCCGTGCAGACCTGATACGGACGCGCCCATGCACAGGGTCATGTCCAACGCATTCAGCGGAGGCATCGAGCCGAGGGTGTAACAGCCGATATCACCTAAGACGGTGAGCTTGTTCTTTGCGAGCACATAGTACATCCCGCGGTGGGGACAGCCTGCGCACATCATCGGAGGACGTACCGGGATCGCGGTATCGAGGCTGAATACGGTCTTGTCCGCCATGTCGAACGCGGCTTCGATGGACTTCTGAGAGAATTCGCCGAGGATGGAGAACTTGTCTTTGCCGATGACATCAATACCCATCGCCTTGCAGTGGGTCTCGATGATCGGATCGAGCTCCTCGATGACGTAGACCTTGCCGACCTTTGCAGCGAAGTCCTGGATCAGCTTGACCGGCAGAGGATTGACCATGCCGAGCTTGAGGACTGCGACGCTGTCGCCGAATGCCTCTTTGACATACTGGTAAGAGGTGGACGAGGTGATGATGCCGAAGTCGTGAGTTGAATCGCGATTCCCATCGCCGTCTTCAATGCGGTTGATGCCGGAGGTCTCGGCGTATTCGACGAGTTTTGCGGTGCGCTCCTCAACGAACGGATGACGTTTGATCGCGTTCGCGGGCGCCATGATGTATTTCTGTGGATTCTTTTCGTAGGTTTTTACGATCTCAACGCGTTCGCCGATCTCAACGATGCTCTGGGAGTGGGCGACGCGGGTGCACATTTTCAGCAGTACAGGGGTGTCGTACTGCTCGGAGAGTTCGTACGCGAGCTTTGCGTAGCTCAGCGCTTCCTGAGAATCCGACGGCTCGAGCATCGGGACCTTTGCCGCGATCGCATAGTGACGGCTGTCCTGCTCATTCTGCGAGCTATGCATACCGGGATCATCCGCAACACAGATGACCATACCTGCGTTCACGCCCGTGTAGGACATGGTGAACAGCGGGTCGGCGGCGACGTTCAGTCCGACGTGCTTCATACAGCAGGCGGAGCGTTTGCCCCTGAGCGCCGCACCGAAAGCCGCTTCCATCGCGACCTTTTCGTTAGGCGCCCATTCGCAGTAGACGTCGTCATATTTTGCAAATTCTTCGGTGATCTCCGTGCTGGGCGTACCCGGATAGCTGGAGATCACGGCGCAGCCCGCTTCATATAACCCGCGGGCGATCGCCTTGTTACCAATCATGAGTTCTTTCATTTTTTCACCTGATTTGATATTTGATACATTTTTGCCCCGCCGTTGAAAAAGCGATAGTTAATTGGATACTGTTCAAAAGGCGGAACAGGGTGCAGCGTCACGCTGCTTACTGATTTCTTAAATCAACAATGCGCTTTGCCTTGCCTTGGAATCTCTCGAGGGTCTTCGGCGGAACGAGGGTGACCTTGGTTCTCAGACCTAAGATGGACTGCAGCTTCGCCTCGATCTTCTTCTTGAGGTTATCCAGAAGTTGATAGTTCTCGAGCAGTGCGGTGTTGGTGACCTCGACCTTGATCTCGAGGCTGTCGCGGTAGTTCTGACGGGTGATGTACAGCATATAGTGCGGCGCGATGTCCTCGATGTTGATGAGGATGTTCTCGATCTGGGTGGGGAAGACGTTGACGCCCTTGATGATCAGCATATCGTCGGTACGGCCCATGGTTTTTGCCATACGCGCGTGCGTGCGTCCGCAGGAGCAGGGCTGATAGCTGAGCTTGGTGATATCCTTGGTGCGGTATCTGAGTACAGGCATACCCTTGCGGGTCAGGGCCGTGACGACCAGCTCGCCGACTTCGCCCTCGCCTAATCTCTCGCCGGTCTCGCTGTTGATGATCTCGGGCAGGAAGTGATCCTCCGCAAAGTGCATGCCGTCGCGCGCTTCACAGTCACCGCTGACACCCGGCCCGCCGAGCTCGGTCATGCCGTAGTTGTCGGATACGCGGATCTTGAAGTTGTCCTCAATCTGCTGACGCATCGATACGGTACAGGGCTCAGAGCCGAGAATGCCGAGGCGCAGGGTGTAGTCAGACAGCGGATAGCCGGCTTCCTTGATCGCTTCAGAGAGATACAGCGCGTAGGAGGGAGTGGCGACTATACCGGTGACGCCCCAGTCGCGCAGCATCATCAGCTGCTTTTCGGTATTGCCGGATGACGCGGGGATGACCGTCGAGCCGATCTTCTCCATGCCGTAGTGCAGACCTAATGCGCCGGTGAACAGACCGTAGCCAAAGCTGATCTGGATGATGTCGTCGGGAGTGACGCCGCCTGCGCATGCAACACGCGCAACACAGTCGGACCAGATGTCGAGGTCCTCTTTGGTGTAAACGCCGGTGGTGGGCTTGCCGGTCGTACCCGATGACGCGTGGATACGCACGATGTCCTTCATGTCGGTCGCGACCAGTCCGAACGGATAGTTGTCGCGGAAGTCGTCCTTGGTGGTGAAGGGGATATACTGGATGTCCGACAGCTCCTTGATCTTGCTGCCGTCCAGCACGCCGCAGTCGGTCAGTCGCTGATGGTACAGCGGTACGTTGTCATAGCAGTACTTAACGACCCATTTCAGACGCTCCAGCTGGATCGCTTCGATCTCCTTTCTGGGTAAGGTTTCGATGTCCTTCTGAAAAATCATGTTTCTTTCCTCTTTTTCTGTGATATTTTCAAAGATTACAACATTCCTATTATAACGCATGAAAAGTCTAAAGGCAAGAACGCTTTAGACTTTTTATGCAAATCAGTTGAATTTTATGTTATTTTATTAATCCTCGTCGATAGAGTGCTTGGAGGATACGGTGTGCTTCTTGTTATAGCACTCGAAGATCTTGTCGACCCTGTCTTTATCCTTCGACGGCGCGATACCCGCGATGATCGGCGTGATGATGATGCCCAGCAGCATCGCCGCCATACCGGCGTTGATCGGCGACTGGAAGTAGGTCAGGATGGGGGAGGAGAACTGAACTCCCGCCATATTGCAGATGAAGGAAGCCAGCGAGATGCCGACGCCCATGATGTAGTTGATCCATACGGCGATCTTCGGTACGCGCTTCATATACAGACCGTACATGAACGGTGCGAGGAATGCGCCTGCGAGTGCGCCCCACGATACACCCATCATCTGAGAGATGAACATGACAGGGGACTTCGCCTGGATGATAGCGATGATCGCGGAAATGGCGATAAAGAATACGATGAAGATCCGCATGGTAGAGACCTTTTTCTTCTCGCTCATGGGCTTCTTTTTGAAGAAGATCGGATCGATGAAGTCGATGGTAAGTACCGAGCTGGAGGTCAGTACCAGGCTCGAGAGCGTGCTCATGGATGCCGAGAGAACGAGGATGACGACGATACCGATCAGGACGGGAGAGAGGTTCTCGAGCATGGTCGGGATGACGGAGTCAAAGCCGCCGACAGGCTTGCCGTCTGCGCCCATCTCGCCGAACAGTCTGCCGAAACCGCCGAGGAAGTAGCAGCCGCCCGCGACGATGATCGCAAAGATAGTCGATACGATGGTACCGGTGCTGATAGATTTCTCAGACTTGATGGCATAGAATTTCTGTACCATCTGGGGCAGACCCCATGTGCCGAGCGAGGTCAGGATGACTACGCCGATCAGACCGAAGATGTCGGGTCCGAAGAACGAGGTGAACGCGCCCTGCATTTCGGTACCCTCCGCCTGGATCTTGGAGAGCAGGGTCATGGTTGAGCCTAAACCACCGTTGACTCTCAGCACTGCCCAGATAACAGCGACGATACCGATGATCATGATGATACCCTGGATGAAGTCGTTGATCGCGGTCGCCATGTAGCCGCCGAGTACAACGTAGATACCGGTCAGGACTGCCATCGCGATAACGCAGTATTCATAGGGGATGCCGAACGCCATCTCAAAAAGTCTCGAAAGACCGTTGTAGAGCGACGCGGTGTAGGGGATCAGGAAGACGAAGATGATGACAGCCGCGGCGATCTTGAGCGCCTTACTGTCGTAGCGCTTCATAAAGAAGTCAGGCATGGTAGCCGAGTCGAGATGCTGGGTCATGACGCGGGTGCGGCGGCCGAGGATGTTCCATGCGAGCAGTGAGCCGATGAAGGCATTGCCCAGACCGATCCATGTGGAAGCCATACCGAATTTCCAGCCGAACTGACCGGCATAACCGACAAAGATAACTGCCGAGAAGTACGAGGTACCGAACGCGAACGCGGTCAGCCACGGACCGACAGAGCGGTTGCCCAGTACAAAGCCGTTAACGTCTGTGCTTTGCTTTCTGCAGTAGATTCCGACGCCGACCATGATGGCGAAGAAGATTACCAGAAACGCGATTTTGATAAACATATCCATGATTTGCTTTCTCCTTTAAGATGATAATCTTATGACAAGCCGAGAAGCTTCTCGGCGTTTTTGCTGAAAATCAGTTCTTTTTCGGTATCGCTCAGACCCTCGAGCTTTGAAAGGCGCTTGATGTAGGCTTTCTGATCGTTCCACGGTGAATCGGAGGCAAAGAGGATCTTGTCCGCGCCGTGGTTCTTGATGACCCTGACGACATCCTTGTCAGCCGCATCGCTGAAATGTCCGAGTCCGCTGAACGCACAGCTGATGTCGATATAGCAGTTCTGACCGACCAGATATTTTTCGACGTCCGATAGGTGTCTGACGCCGCCCAGATGGGCGAATACGAAGAACGGCTTGGTAAAGCCTGTAGCGGCTTGTACCTGATCGAGCATCCTGCGTCCCTTGTCGGGCGGACAATGGATGACGTCGTAGGCGGGATCCTTGCCTGCGTGGGTAATGACGATGAAGCCGCGCTTCTGCGCCTCGGTCACTATGCGGATGTACCGCTTATCGTCGATGAAGGTCTCGGTGTAGTCGGGGTGGATCTTGACGCCCTTAAAGTCATTTTCCTTTAAATAATCGAGCTTTGCCTCGATCTCGTCGTCATCGGGGTGGATGCCGCCGAAAGAGATCAAATCGTCGTAGGTATCGTTGATGTGCTTAGCAAATTTCGTGATAGAATCGAACTGCCCTTTGCGGGTGTTGACGGGGAGGACGACGCTTTTGTCAACGCCTGCCTGTGCCATCGATGCGCGCAGACCATTCAGTGTTCCGTCGCTGTGAGCCTCTACGCCCGGTACGCTGCCGAGCGCCGCCATGATGCGCTCCGCCATCGGGTCGGGGTAAACGTGTGTATGAAAATCAATGATCATTATGTACCTTCCGTATCTTGGGAAATGACCCCAAAAATGCTGCCAAGCATCTTGACAGCTTCTTAATTTTATCACTTCAACGTTTTAAAGTCAAGAAGATTTAAAGAATTGAAGCGGTCTATTCTGTACATTTTGTGTCGATATTTTTGTGCAAGATGTATATATAGTATTAATAATACAAAAATAATAACCGAATCCTGAGCTTGTCATCGTATTTTGAGTTGATTTTTCGCCGGAATATGGTATGATATTAAGGTAACATTAAACGAAAAAGGAGCTGTTATTATGGCAGTAAATCTGAGAAAAGTAGGAATCATCGGCTGCGGCTTTGTCGGCTCGGCGACCGCCTTTGCACTCATGCAGAGCGGTCTGTTCTCCGAGATCGTCATGCTCGACGCAGACCGTGCCAAGGCAGAGGGCGAGGCGCTGGATATCAGCCATGGCCTGCCGTTTTCGCGACCCGCGTCCATCTATGCGGGCGATTACGACGATATCGCGGACGCATCCATCGTCATCGTAACCGCCGGTGCGGCACAGAAGCCCGGCGAGACCCGCCTTGACCTGATCAAAAAGAATGTCGGGATCTTCAAGTCGATTATCCCGCAGCTTGCCGAGCGTAATTACAAGGGCATCCTCCTGATCGTTGCGAATCCCGTAGACGTTTTGACCTATGCCGCAAAGCAACTCTCCGGACTGCCGGATGACCGCGTCTTCGGCTCGGGTACGGTGCTGGATTCCGCGCGCCTGCGCTATAACCTCAGCACTCACCTTGGCGTCGACCCGCGTTCCATCCACGCGTTCATCATCGGCGAGCACGGCGACAGCGAGTTTGCCGCATGGAGCAGCGCGAACGTTTCCGGTATCGAGATCAGCAAGTTCTGCGAGATGCGCGGCTATTTCCACGACCACGACGCCGCCAAGGAGAATATCGCCGAAGAGGTCAAGAATGCCGCCTATGACATCATCAGCAAAAAGCACGCGACCTACTACGGTATCGCAATGTCCGCCAAGCGCATCTGCGAGGCGATCGTCCGCGACGAAAAATCCGTTCTGCCCGTGTCCTCTATCCAGCACGGCAGATACGGCATCAACGACGTTGCCCTGTCTATCCCTGTCATCGTCGGCAAGGACGGCATCGAAAGCGAAGTACCGTTTGCGCTCAACGACGAGGAAATCAAAAAGCTGCGCGATTCTGCAAAGACGCTCAAAGAGGTCATCAAATCGTGCGAATTAGAGGTTGAATGATATGGCGATGAAAGTGTTGTATCATATCGGCTATGATCTCACCACCGAAACAAAGATGAAAAAAGGAATACTTTATACCGAAAAATCGCCGATTGAGATCGTTTCTGACGGAGAACGGATTGTATTGAATCATCTTCAAAAAGCAGAAAAGTCTTCTATTCCGGGCGGCGGTACGGTAATCAAAGCGAGAACGGATTCATTTACCGTTTTCATTCTTGTACCGAGGGTGTATATTGAAAGTGGAAACGGATTTGTAATCGTGAATAGAAGCAAGACAATGAAACTGTTTAATCTATTGCAATCATAAAAAAAGATAATGTACTCGTACGTTATATAGATAGAAGGGTTTCGCTTTGAGGTGATGATATGAAACGCAGACTGTTCGCACTTATATTCGTATTGCTGTTTATCCTTCCGACAGCCGCTTTGACCGCGTCGGCGAACAGCGCGCCTGAGCCTGACTTTGTACTGCGTTTCAGCGGGATCGAGGGTACCTGTTACATGACGCTCCTCAATCGGGACAAAGAGGACGAGTGGGGGATCCACCATGTCAGCGAGGACGGGAAACGTGACCCTGAGATCTTTGATCGCGAGCTGTTCGGATACAGAAAGGCTGACGAGATCGCCGATCCGATTTTTCAGGCTTTTTACAATTACAAAGATCCCGACGGCTACTACTTTGTACAGCAGATGGCGGATCTGACTGACAAAACGTCCTATTATGCTGTCGAGTATCCGCACGAGTTCAAGATCCTGCTGTATTATCCCGACAGCGGCAAATTCATCTCGAGCGAAAAGCTGGAAGCCTACTCCTATTTCAACTGCTTCCATATCACGGTCGAGAACGGTGAGATCGTGTCGGTGACAAAATCGACAAAGTATGCCGAATACGGGATGAACGTCGGCGATGTGCTGTATATCCTTTGTCTGCTGATCCAGACGATCGTCATCGAGATCCTCGTCGCGATCCCGTTTGGATTCAGACGCAAAAAGCAGGTGCTGACGATCTTTTTGACGAACCTGCTGACGCATCCGCTGATGATGGGGATGATCATGATCATCAACCCGTCGCTCCACGAGAGTGTATTTTCATTCCCGTTCGCGTTCTTTGAGATCGGCGTAGCGGTGATCGAATCGCTTGTCTATCTGTGGCTCTTCCCAAAGTTCGAGAAGGAACATTCCGTGAAAAAGTGGCTGATCATCGTGTATGCCGTCACGGCGAACCTCGTGACCTACGCAGTCAGCGCTCTGATTCCCGAAACGATCCTCGGCTGGATTTTCGGTAGATTAGTATAAATATCCATCTAAAAGAAATGACCGATGCTGCGTGCATCGGTCATTGTTATATGCTTTATTATTCCGATAGAGAATTATACCTGCTCCATGATCTTCTGTGCGACATATACGCCGCTGGCGGATGCGTGGGAGAGCGAGTGGGTCACGCCCGAGCCGTCGCCGATGACGTACAGTCCCTTGTGCTTGGTCTCGAGATTCTCGTCCAGCGCGACCTCCATGTTGTAGAACTTGACCTCCACGCCGTAGAGCAGGGTATCGTCGTTCGCCGTACCGGGTGCGATCTTGTCGAGGGCATAGATCATCTCGATGATGTCGTCGAGGATGCGCTTGGGCAGCACCAAGCTCAGATCGCCGGGAGTTGCCTGCAGGGTCGGTCGGACGGTGCTTTCCTCGATGCGCTTGTGATTAGAACGTCTGCCGCGCTCGAGATCGCCGAACCGCTGTACGATGACCCCGCCGCCGAGCATATTGCTCAGCATTGCGATGCTCTCGCCGTAGCCGTTAGAGTCCTCGAACGGCTCGGAGAAGTGCTTGGATACCAGAAGTGCAAAGTTGGTATTCTCCGTTTTTTTGGACGGATCTTCAAAGCTGTGTCCGTTGACGGTGACGATGCCGTTGGTGTTCTCATTGACGACGATACCGTTGGGATTCATGCAGAAGGTGCGGACATTGTCCTCGAATTTTTCGGTGCGGTAGACGATCTTGCTTTCGTACAGCTCGTCGGTCAGGTGAGAGAAGATGACCGCAGGCAGTTCCACGCGCACGCCGATATCGACGCGGTTGGACTTGGTCCGGATATCCAGCTCGTCGCAGATGGTCTCCATCCATTTCGAGCCGGATCGTCCGACGGATACGATGCACTTGTCACAGTCGTCGTAGCCGTTTTTGTGGTGGACGCGATAGCCGCCGTCGATGATCTCGATCCGCTCGACAGGCGTGTTGAAGTGAAAGTCGATGGTATCGGCAATCTTGTCGTAGATATTGCCCAGCACGATGTAGTTGATGTCCGTGCCGAGGTGACGGACGGATGCGTCGAGCAGTTTTAGGCGATTCTGAGTGCAGATCTTCTTGAAATCCGTCCCCGCGGTGGAGTATAGCTTGGTCTCAGCGCCGCCGTTCGCCATATTGATCTCGTCAACATAGTGCATCAGCTGCAGCGCCTTGTCGCGCCCGATGTACTCGTGCATTGTGCCGCCGAAATCGTTGGTGATGTTGTATTTGCCGTCCGAGAATGCGCCTGCGCCGCCGAAGCCCGACATGATCGCACAGGTCTTGCACTTGACGCAGGACTTGACTTTGTCGCCGTCGATGGGACATTTGCGGTTCTCGAGCGCGTTGCCGGTCTCGAATACCGCGACCTTGAGGTCGGGACGCTTGGTCGCGAATTCATATGCCGAGAAGATGCCTCCCGGACCTGCTCCGATAATGATGATGTCATATTTCATGGTGTTACTCCTAAAAGGTTAATGGTACGATTGCTTGCTTTTCAACGTCGATCAGCCCTTTGCCGTTGAGTCGCAGGGTCGGGATGACCGGCAGACTGACGAAGCCGAGCGTCATAAAGGGATCGATGTCCTCCGATACGCCGAGTTGTTTTGCAGCGGCTTTCAGCGCGCAGAGCTTGTCGTAGACGGCTTCGATCGGCAGATCGCTCATCAGCCCCGCAATCGGCAGGGGAAGCGATTCCAGCACTTTACCGCTGTCTACAATTGCAAACCCGCCGTTCATCTCGCGGACGGTGTTCGCCGCTATGACTATATCGTCGTCGTTCGTGCCGATGACGATCAGGTTGTGGGAATCATGCGCGACGCTGGTCGCGATCGCGCCGCTTTTCAGCCCGTAGCCGTGGATGAAGCCGATACCGATATGACCGGTGTTGTGATGCCGTTCAAAGACAATCGCTTTGAGAATATCGCTGTCGAGATTCACGCCGCCGGGCTCTGCATCCTCGCTGGGCTGTATCAGCATTTCATCGGTGAGCAGCTCGTGCTTTTTCAGCCCGATGACGCGCTGAAAGGTTTTGATCTCAGGCGTTCTGATCTGTTCAGCCGTGACCGGCTGCATATGGAACGATCGGAGGATCTTTTCGCTGTCCGGCAGGATGTCGGGCTTCTCGTTGAGGACCTTGCCGTCCTTTGCGACCAATCTGCCGTCGATATATACCTGCTCGACGTTGAGCCCTTCAAGGTCGCTGAATACCGTCAGATCGGCTTTGTATCCCGGTGCGACCGCACCGTATTCTTTCAGCCCGAAATAGCTTGCGGTGTTGAAGGTCGCCATCTTGATCGCCATCGTCGGATGGATGCCTTTTGCGACCACCCTGCGGATGATATGGTCGATGTGACCCTCGTTCAAGAGATCCTCGGGATGGCGGTCGTCGGTACAGAACATCGCACGGTAGCAGTACGGCGGCGTGCAGATGGGGAGGAGCTTGTCAAGATTTTTCGCGGCAGTTCCCTCGCGCACCATGATCCATTGACCGCGGCTGATCTTCTCGATCGCTTCGGATGCTTCGGTACATTCGTGGTCCGATTTCACGCCCGCGCCTGCATAGGCACACAACGCCTTTGCGGATAAGAACGGCGCGTGTCCGTCGACGATCCTGTCAAGCGATTTTGCGTCGCTGATTTTTTGCAGAACTTTTTCGTCGCCGTCGATCACGCCGACAGAGTTCATCATCTCGGCAAGTCCGAGAACCTTCTCTTGATCGTAATAATGTCTGAGATCCTGAGCTTCCAGTATCTCGCCGGTTTCCTCCAGAGGACAGGCGGGAACGCAGGAGGGCAGGTTGAACCATACGCGCATATCCAGCGGCTCGCACAGCTTCATCATATAGTCGATGCCGTCTGTGCCCGCGACGTTCGCGATCTCGTGCGGGTCGACCATCACGCCGGTCGTGCCGTGGGCGAGAGAGGCGCGCTCAAATTGTGTCGGCGTCAGGAGCGAGGATTCGAGGTGAATATGTCCGTCCAGCAGTCCCGGCGTCAGAACTTTGCCGCTGAGATCGACGACATTGTCGCCGTCATAGACGCCCAGTCCCGCAATATACCCGCCGCATATCGCGACGTCTTTTTCTTCCAGCTTTTCGGTAAAAACATTCAGTACCTTCGCGCCTTTGAGTACCAAATCGGGCATTTCGCGCCCCATCGCTACGTCGATCAATCGTTTCTTCATACTCTCACCGCATTTCGTCGTAAAGTGGTTGTGGTTGATAATGCTTCTTTTAAATTCATATTATATCATATTTTCCTGCCGAAAACAACTAAAACATCAAAATAAAAAGGAAGTGCAAAAGCACCTCCTTAATTCTAATTTCGAAAATTAAAACATATGATATAACGAAATCGTGCTGCCGGAGAGCTTATCTGTTCCGGAGACCTCTTCGCCTTTATTATCGGTAAGGGTGTAGCTGACGGCTTGACTTTGCTCGTCTATTTCAAGGCTGAGCCTGCAGCTGTTGATTTCCCACCAATTTGTGTGTACCAACTTCAGATTTACGGTGTATTTTTCGATCGGAAAAGTAAAGGTGTACATGCCGTATTCGTTTGCTCTGACGGAATACTTGTTTGGCGTGGAATAACGGACGACTTCCTGCTGATCATCCTCTGCCGTGCATTTCACCTGTTCATGGTCAGGCTGCACGGTTACTCCGTTTGCAGTACAGTCGATTGTGACGGTGATCCTGTCGCCCCAATAAAACCTTGAGAGTAAATGTTCTGTGCTTTCTAAGGCATACAGCAGAATCGCTAATATAACAACAACGGAAATGATGATGATAATGATATTGCGCTTTTTCATGGGAAAACCTCTCTTTTGACATGATGCGCTCGCCTTCAAGTCCCGCCGTACGCACTGTTTGGATAATTGATAAGGGGGTATCCGGATGGATACCCCTTATCAATGGTGCGAGTGTTCATAACGGACAAAAGAATCAATCTATGTATTTTCTGTTAGAATGAATAATATACTCGTCTTTCGAAACGTTAAAATGTCTGAAATGTTTTACTGCATCTACCTATTATGTACGAGATTTTTGATACAAGGGGTTATTTCAAAACAAACTGCGGTCAACTAATTAAACGAAAAATAAGTTTTTACTAAAGTGCGGTCAGCTAATAGGATTAGATGTGCAAGTTGCATATATTATCTATTTGAATTTTGTGCAAGAAATCAAATGAATTATGGTATACAAATGTGATAGAATATAAGTGCCAACAATTTAAAGTTGAATATTAGACATTTAAGCAAAAATGTATTTGTGGGATAGGGGCTGTGAAAAAACAGACCCGTAAAAACAAAAGGGCACATAACCGAAAGAGATAGCGGTTATGTGCCCTTTTGGTATGACGGGCATATCAATGCTCTGTGGTGAAAGTCCACCGAGGCGTAGTTACCGACGAACTCAAAAGCGACTCCCAAGGTTTGTATCGTGAGG
>CACYPH010000019.1 GCA_902776185.1 uncultured Ruminococcus sp. | reverse complement strand
AATCTCTCTAATCCATCCATTTTACCACCCTTCTATGTTATACCATATTTGGGCTGTAATAGTATTTACATTTTTATGACAGAATTAGATTCACGTGGCAGCAAGAGAGCGGAATCTTGACTATTCACGCAAAATCCTGTATGATATAGGGTGGTTAATTATACAGGTGACCGACGGTCGCCGAAAGGATTTACTATGGAAGATAAGCATTTAAAACTGAAGCACCGGATCGCCTTCGGAACGGCGATGGCGGGATTCTTCTGCATTACGCTGTTGATTTTTGCGCCGCTGACGCTGTATGTCAAGGGCAACGACGATATGTGGTTCAGCTTTCGCACCCTGCTTGCGCCGATCGCGATCGTGGCAGGCGCCGGGTTTATCGTGCTCGCGGCGATCCTGTCCTTTGTCCCGAAAATCTTTCACAAGCTGCTGTGCTGCTTGACGTTCGGTCTGGCGCTGGGATTCTACTTACAGTGCACGTTCTTCAACATCAGCTACGGTTCGGGCGTGCTTGACGGCTCGCAGATCATCTGGAGCGACTACTCGACCTACGGCGCGATCGACTCGGCGATGTGGGCGGGATGTATCGCCCTCCCCTTTGCACTGTTTATGGTATTCAAGCGGTCGTGGCGGCACGCGCTGATGATCGCGGCGGGCTTTATCGTCCTCCTGCAGGTCGGCAGTCTGGCTGTCAACATCTACCAGAACCAGAACACGCTGAACAAGCTCAGCCATGAGGTCACCCAGGCGGGGATCTACGACGTTGCAGACGAGGAGAACACGCTGGTATTCGTCGTCAGCTCGATGGATAACAGCTACTTCAAGGACTACAAGAAAGACCATCCCGAGATCGAAAAGGAACTGACGGGCTTTACACAATATGACAATGCGCTTGCGACCGGCGCGGGGACGATGGTCTCGCTGCCGTCGCTGATGACCGGCGAGGTCTACAAAAAGGATACGAAATATACCGACTACATCCGCGATATTTGGAGCGGCGACACCCTCTACGATCTCTTGCAGGAAAACGCCGTCGACTGCCGCATCTACTGCGACGATCTGTATTTCGGCAACGGCGCGGTACGCAGGATCGATAACGTTGTCGACCGCGTCCAGGACAAGGACAGCTACTATGTCATCGGCAGTACCGTCTACCGCTACACGATGTATAACTGTCTGCCGCATTATCTCAAGCGGTTCTTCTGGATGAACATCAAGGATTACTCGGCGTATAAGAGCAACAATACCTTTACGCCGCTCAACGACGACGTACTGTATGAGAACTATCAGAAAAACGACGGATTTGATCTCACTGAGAAATATCACAAGTCGCTGAGGATCTATCAACTGCAGGGCGCGAAGGAACCGTATCGCCTGAACAGCAAGGGCGAGAAAATCCCGGAGGGCACCTCGCAGACAGAGCAGACCGAGGGAGATTTCAGGATCATCCTCGATATGATAGAGGATCTGAAAAGTCGCGGGCTGTACGACAGCTCAAGGATCATTATTACAGCGGATAACGGCGAAGTTGATCAAGGTCAGAACCCGATGCTGCTGTATAAGGAAAAGGGCGAAACCAAGGGTTATACCGTGTCGAATGCACCTGTATCGCTCTTTGATATGCCGGCAACGCTGGCGGCTGCGGTCACCGATGACTACAGCGGCTACGGCTCGGGCGTCAGCTTCAAGGACGCGGAAAAACTGCCAGAAAACAGAGAACGGTTATTCTACCGCAACGCAGGCTCTAACGCGGCGTCGCGCATCGAAGAATACCGCTGTACGGGCAGCGCATCAGACCCCAAATCGCTCGAGAAGATCGCCGAACACCGCATCAACGGCGGCAACGTTGACAACTACACGCTCGGCAAGGAGCTGACCTTTACCACCGACGAAACTGCCGCAATCTACTGCAGCGAGGGCTTCGGTCATACCAACGGCTGGCGTACGATCGTACACGGCAAGCGCGCGGTGATGGAGATCCCGATCGACAAGATCCCCGATAATATCGAGGATCTGCACGCGTACTTCAACGTGCTGACCATCTATGAAAAAACGCCGGTCATCATCTATTCCGGCGGCGAGGAGGTCTACAGCGGCGAGCTGAACTCCGTGATCAAGCAGAACGGACTGAACTTCCTGATCCCCATCGATACGCTTGACCGCAACACGGTACGGCTGGAATTCGTTTTCCCGCAGATCAAGGACGACAACACCAATATCATGGCGCTGACCTCATTCAAACTGTACAACCAATAACAAAAGGCTGCATTCGATGCAGCCTTTTGTTATTCTTATGAGATCATTCGCAGAACATAAAGGAGTCGATGATGCTCTCTCTGGTCTTGCTGAGCGCTTCGTACTCTGCCTGCTGTTTGTTGAAGTCGCCGGTACCGGGCTCGTCATAGGGCGCGAATTGGACGTCTGTGGGATACATCACGTAGACCTGCATTTTGCCGTCGTTGAAGATATCTTCGGCGTGGGGCAGCTGGGTGATATCGACGATCTTGGACGGATCTCTGACCAGAACGACGGTAAAGACATGACCCGCGCCCTGATCGTACGCCGCTTTATAGAAGAAACGAACGCACTCGTTGCCGTCGACGTCGGTTTCATCGGCAATCAAACCGGTATCGTTCCAGATGGTCGGAACGGTCAGCTGATAGACGCCGGCGGGATCGGTGTAGGTGAACTCGGTATCGGTCGCGCGGGGCTTTTCGGTCTCGGCTTCGGTGGGAGCTTCGGTTTCTTCTTCCGTTTCCGGCTCAGCCTCGGTGACGGCTTCGGTCGCCTTTTCGGTAGCGACCTTCTTGTCGGTATCGCTCTTCGGCTTATCGCCGCAGGCGGTCAAAAGCGTCAGGGTGAATACGGTGATGAGTAATAATGCGAGAATCTTTTTCATAAAGCAAGTCCTCCTGTGGGTTGTATGTTATATATCTGCTGACTTGTACGTCAGGTGATCAATAGCCCTGTGGGTTATTCTTCTGCCAGTTCCACGAATCGCGGCACATATCCTCAAGATCATACTGCGCCGTCCAGTCGAGGTCGCGCGCCGCCTTGGATGCGTCGGCGTAGCACTCGGCGATATCTCCGGGTCGGCGGGGCTTGATATCGTAGGGGATCTCCAGCTCATTGACGCGGGAGAAGGTATTGACGATATCCAACACGCTGTAGCCGTTGCCGGTACCGAGGTTGAAGATCTCGGTTCCCTGATGCGCGGCGGCGTAATCGATCGCCTTGACATGACCCTGAGCGAGATCGACGACGTGGATATAATCACGCACGCCGGTACCGTCGGGGGTGGGATAATCGTTGCCGAATACGCCGAGGCGCGGAAGCTTGCCGACTGCTACCTGCGTGATATAGGGCATGAGATTGTTGGGGATACCGTTGGGATTCTCGCCGATCAGACCGCTTTTGTGAGCGCCGATGGGATTGAAATAGCGCAGCAGAACAACGCTGAGCTCGGGATCGGCTGACGCGGCGTCGGTGAGGATCTGTTCGTTCATGTACTTTGTCCAGCCGTAGGGATTGGTACAGAAGGTGGGCATACCCTCACGAAGCGGAACCTCCTCGGGGATACCGTAGACGGTCGCGGAGGAGCTGAAAACAAAGTTATGGACGTTGTATTTCTTCATGACCTCTAAAAGGGTCAGGGTGGTATCGATATTGTTGCGGTAGTAGCGCACGGGGATCGCACAGCTCTCGCCGACCGCTTTGAGCCCTGCAAAATGGACGACGGCGTCGAAATCCTCCTTGGCGAACATCGCGTCAACCGCCGCGTTATCTGCAACGTCCAGCTCGTAGAGCGTCGGACGGGTACCGGTGATGGTTTCGATACGGTCGATGACCTTGGGGGAGCTGTTGTCAAAATTATCGGCGATGACGACTTCGTGCCCCGCTTCTATCATTTCGACGGCGGTATGGCTGCCGATATATCCGGCGCCGCCGGTGAGTAAGACTTTCATATGTTTTCCTCCAAAAAAGTTCAGGTAATAGATATTGAAAAATTGTATTTAGCAAATACTAATTGACATTATGGTGGAAGGTCTCGACCATTTCCTCGAGCTTTTTGACGGTCGCTTCATTGTCGTTTCTTTCGGCGACTTGGTGCAGCTCGTCAAGCTGAACGGTGAGCTTATCAGGATCGATCGTGATCTGGTTGCCGATAAAGATCTTCTTGTTCTCGGTGCTTTGCAGACCTTCTTCATCCATGAGCAGCTCTTCAAACAGCTTTTCCCCCGGACGCAGACCGGTGAATTTGATCTCGACGTCGCGATACGGGACTTTGCCGTACATACGGATCAGGTTTTCGGCGAGGGTCGTGATCTTGACGGGATCGCCCATATCGAGCACGAAGATCTCGCCGCCGCGGGCGATCGCACCGGCTTCGAGTACCAGAGAAACCGCCTCGGGGATGGTCATGAAATAACGGATGATGTCAGGATGGGTGACGGTGACGGGTTTACCCGCCTCGATCTGGCGGCGGAACAGCGGGATGACGGAGCCGTTGGAGCCGAGTACGTTGCCGAAGCGGGTGGTGACGTATTCGGTATCGCTCCCCTTCTGGCTCATATACTGGACGATCATCTCACAGCAGCGCTTGGTAGCGCCCATAACGTTGGTGGGATTGACTGCTTTGTCCGTGGAGATCATAACGAATTTTTCGGTTTTGTATTTTTCGGCAAGGGTGACCATGTTCCATGTGCCGAAGATATTGTTCTTGACCGCCTCTGCGGGAGAGGTTTCCATCAGCGGAACATGCTTATGCGCCGCCGCGTGGAACACGACCTGAGGCTTGTATTCGGAGAAGATCTGCTCCATCTTATCCCGGTCGCGAACGGACGCGATCAGGGTAACCAGATTGAGCTTGTCCTCATACTCGATATACAGCTCCTGCTGGATATCATAGGCGTTATTCTCGTAAATATCAACGATGACGATCTGCTTCGGATGATATCGCGCGATCTGACGAACCAGCTCGGAGCCGATCGATCCGCCGCCGCCGGTGACCATACAGACCTTGCCGCCGATGAATTCACGGATCTTGGTCTTGTCAAAGCGGATGGGCTCGCGGCCGAGCAGATCCTCGATCTTGATATCCTTGACCTGGCTCATAATCTCGGGAGAATCGTCGTCAAGGAATAATTGGCTCAGATAAGGAACCGTCTTGATGCGGCAGCCCGACTGGGAACAGAGCTCCATGATGCGCTTGCGGTCACTTTCGTCACAAGAGGGGATCGCAAACAGGATCAGCTGGATACGATACTGCTTGCAGATCACCGGAATATCCTTCGTCGTGCCGACGATATCCAGCCCCATGAGCTTTGTGTTGAACTTTGAGGCGTCATCGTCGACCAGACAGATCGGCAGGATAGCATTGGATGGATTATTCGGATCGGCAGAGGCATTCTTGATCTCGCGCAAAATCATCTGTGCCGCTCTGCCCGCACCGACGATCAGGGTGCGCTCGCGGTTTTCATCAATACCGACATTGACGAGGTCGATGAAGGTGCGCTTGAATATCGCACGGAAACCGAGGATCGCAGCGGTGGTGAGGATGAGGTTGAAGAAGTAGTAAACTAAAGTCTCTTCGTGATCGGAAAACAGAGAGAACAGCGCGCTGAGGGTAAGTCCGATGACCGTTGCAGCGCCTACCAGCATATAATCGCGTTTGTTCAGCTCGCGCCATACGATATTGTAGCTTCCGAGAACAAACAGCATGAAGAAACAAAACATCGCATTCATTCCGACGATCCAGAACAAACGGGAGGATGTAACCGCAATCACGCCGGTCTTTTCAAATGCCAGAACTTCAAATAATGACAGCAGTGCGTTGCTGACAAGCGACGACAACGCGATGATCACAGCGTCCGCTATCATTAAAAAGATTTTTCGAAAATTGACTTTCTTCATATTCCTTTACCCTTTTCCCAAACGATCTGCGCAGCATGCGCATTCAGCTGATATATAGCTATACAGCTTATATTATAGTATATTCACTGCAGTATGTCAAACCTTTTTCAAGCCGCATAATGCGGGACGATCTGCCATATATATGGAGTGAAAGAATCCGTATTTTTGGAGGTCATGATGAAAGGTAATGTGGAAGAACGCGCCGTAAAGCTCGGGGAGTACATTATCGAGAAAAGAACGACCGTTCGCGACAGCGCAAAGGCTTTCGGGATCAGCAAATCGACGGTACATAAGGATCTGACGGCGCGGCTGCCGCGGCTGAACCCGGGGCTGTACAAAGAAGTTCGCGAGGTGCTGGATATCAATAAAGAGGAGCGGCACTTAAGAGGCGGAGAAGCGACAAGGAAAAAGTACCTGAAACGGTTAGGGTGCCTGTAATAATCCGAATCTGCTGAAAATGGCATTATTTCAGCAATTTGCGGCTTGTCAATCTTGGCAGGCGCCAGCCTGCCTTCGCTTTCCGCACCGAAACTTGCTCAAAATCCTTTCCTTTTTCAGTCCTTCGGAGTTTTGCCGGAGCAGATTTTCGTCTGGCTGCGGCAAAACCACAGCGAACCCTGTCGGGTTCACGAGGATTTTAACAAAGGGCAGGCGGAAATATGCCCGTCAAAACCATGGTTCGGATGATTGCAGTCGCCCTAGCGGATATCGGTTAATTGCCTCTTTACAAGTTCTTCCTTTCGGTGTATAATCATCTTGGTATATCAGGATGATCGCAGAGAATGCGTCATCTGTTTCCCGAAGGAGCAAAGGCCATGATGAATATCCCCTTTTCGCCTCCCGATATCTCTGAGGAAGAGATCGCCGAGGTCGTTGACACTTTAAGGTCGGGTTGGATTACCACCGGTCCCAAAACAAAAAAATTTGAACAGGAAATTGCAAAGCTGAGCGGCACGAAAAAGGCAGTCTGCCTTTCTTCACAGACCGCGTGCGCGGAAATGACCCTGAGGGTCCTGGGTGTCGGTCCCGGCGACGAGGTCATCGTGCCGACCTATACATATACCGCCTCCTGCTCGGTCATCTATCACGTCGGCGCAACGCCGGTAATGATCGACTGCAAGCCGAATTCCTACGAGATGGATTACGACAAGGTCGAAGAGGCGATCACTGCTAAAACCAAGGTGATCATCCCGGTTGACCTTGCGGGCGTCGTATGCGATTATGACAGGATCTTCGAGATCGTCGAAAAGAAGCGCTCGCTCTTCAAACCGTCCGAGAATCCCGTCCAGCTGGCGCTGGGCCGCATTATCGTCATGAGCGACGCAGCGCATGCATTCGGCGCACAGTGGCACGGAAAAATGTGCGGAGAGATCGCGGACTTTACCAATTTCAGCTTCCACGCAGTCAAAAACATGACGACTGCCGAGGGCGGCGCGGCGACATGGCGCGAGATCCCCGGCGTTGATTCCAACGCACTGTACAAGCAGTATATGCTGATGACACTGCACGGTCAGACCAAGGACGCCTTTGCAAAGGACAAGGGTACCTCGTGGGAGTATGACGTTGTCAATACGCAGTACAAATGTAATATGCCCGATGTCCTCGCGGCGATCGGTCTGGCACAGATGAGACGTTATGATAAAATGCTCGCACGCCGGCATGAGCTGATCGAACGTTATAACAAGGCATTTGAGGGATTAAATATTCAGGTGCTCGACCACAAAGGCGAGGATCACCGCTCCAGCGGTCATCTGTACTTTGTACGGTTTCTCGGAAAGGACGCGGAATTCCGCAACAAATTCTACGACCGCATGAAGGAACAGGGCGTGAACTGTAACGTACACTTCAAGCCGCTGCCGATGATGACAGCCTATAAACAAAAGGGCTTTGACATCGTGGACTTCCCCTATGCTTATAATATGCACAAAAACCAGCTGACTCTGCCGATGAATTCGGTGATGACCGATGAAGAGGCGCAGTATGTCATCGATACGTTCATCAAAACATACAAGGAACTGGCATAGGAAAAAGGCTGCTCGGGCAGCCTTTTTCAGATAACGGGCTTCATAAAACCAGTTTGCAGGACGCCGCCAAAGCCGTCCCCTGCAAATAATATGGCTCAAGTTTTCAATTTGTTAACGCATTTTTGTCGAAAAAGATTATAATATAATCGGACTATTACAAAAACAGAGGTGACTCTTATGGCTAACCAGAAAATACTGATCGTTGATGACGACCGCAATATCTGTGAACTGCTGAGACTGTATATCGAGAAAGAAGGCTATGCGACCGCGATCGCCTATGACGGCGTGCAGGCGGTAGAGCTGTTCAACACCGAACAGCCCGCGCTGATCCTGCTGGATATCATGCTGCCGAAAATGGACGGCTGGCAGGTATGCAGAGAGATCCGCAAAACCTCGGAATGTCCGATCATCATGCTGACCGCCAAGGGCGAGGTATTCGATAAGATCCTCGGCCTCGAGCTGGGCGCGGACGACTATGTGGTCAAGCCCTTTGAGGCGAAAGAGGTCGTCGCGCGTATCCGCGCTGTCCTCAGACGCGCCGGCGGACCCGAAGAGGACGCAGTCAAGGAGGTCAAATGGGACAAGCTGACCATCAACCTGACCAACTATGAGCTGATCGTCGACGGCAAACAGATCGACACGCCTCCCAAAGAGCTCGAGCTGCTCTATCACCTGGCATCCAACCCCAACAAGGTCTTTACACGCGACCAGCTGCTCGACCAGGTATGGGGATTTGAATACTACGGCGACAGCCGTACCGTTGACGTTCACGTCAAACGTATCAGAGAGAAAATCGACGGGGTCTCCGATAAATGGGAGCTCCGCACCGTATGGGGAGTAGGATACAAGTTTGAAACAAAGGGCTAAGTCTTCCGGCTTCCAGTTAAAGTATTCTCTGTTCCGAAAATACCTGATGTTCGGGCTGGTGATCCTGCTCGTCAGCTTCATTTCGCTCGGCGTGATGATGTATATTTTCGTGAACAACTACTGGGAAAGAGAACAAAAGAATACGCTGATCGCGACCGCCCAGAAGGTCAAGGAAAAGGTGGAAAGCTCGAACGAGAGGCTGAGCATCTTTACCACGATCACCGGCAGGAACAGCCTGATCGATAAGCCCCTCCCCTATATGTCCGGCGACGTCGGCTCGGATATCCTTTTGGTCGACAGGACCGGCACGTGCGTCGACTGCTCGGAAGGCGACAGCTGCAAGCATCGCAGATACGCCCTGCCGTCGTATGTGCTGGGCGCGACTGCGTCGGGCGAGTTTTTTGAGACGGGTACGCTTGAGGGCTACTACGACGAAAACTATTACACCGCCGGCGTGCCGATCGTCAGCGGATCAGGCGACGATGCAGAGATCGAGGGGTACTGCTATGTCTTTGCCAAGGCGACCTTTACCTCTGCCCTGCCGAAAACCTTTATCCAGATCTTTTTGATCTCCGCGGGCATCACGCTGCTGATCGTCATCATCTTCGTTCTGATGATGTCCTATCAGATGGCGCGGCCACTCAGACAGATGAGCAGCGCTGCCAAGCGATTTGCCGTCGGCGACTTTTCCGTGCGGGTCAACGTCCGCTCAAAGGACGAGGTCGGCGAGCTTGCGAGCGCGTTCAATCACATGGCGGACTCGCTTTCGGCGAGCGAGGGAATGCGCCGCACCTTCATCTCGAATGTGTCGCATGAGCTGAAAACGCCGATGACCTCGATCGCGGGCTTCATCGACGGTATCCTTGACGGGACGATCCCGCCCGAGCGCCAGAAGCACTACATGAACATCGTATCCAACGAAGTCAAGCGGCTGTCAAGACTGGTGACCTCGATGCTCTCGCTGTCGCGCATCGACAACGGAGAGTTGAAGATCCATCCCTCGAACTTCGATCTGTTCTCGACGCTGATCTCGATCCTCGCGGGCTTTGAGCAGAAGATCATCGAGCGCAATCTCAGGATCACGGGGCTGGAAAGATTCCGCGCCATCAAGGTCTACGCCGATCCCGACCTGATGTATCAGGTCATCTACAACCTCATTGAAAACGCGGTCAAGTTCACCAACGAGGGCGGATACATCGATTTTGACATCGAGGAGACCCGCTTTGACATCACCGTGATGATCACGAATTCCGGCGAGGGCATCCCGCCCGAGGATATCCGGTTCATTTTTGACCGCTTCTATAAAACCGATAAGAGCCGCAGTATGGACAAAAAGGGCATGGGTCTCGGACTGTTCATCGCCAAGACCATCATGCGCCTGCACGAAGGCGACATCTATGTCGATTCGCGCGTCGGCGAATACACCCGGTTTGCGTTCCGACTGCCGACCAATGTTCCCCGTAAATCCGCAAAAAAGGATAACGGCGAAAAATATATCGAAACTACCATTGAACCCGAAACGGAGGATTAAATATGGAAAACCATCTGCCTTCGGATGCTTTTCGTCCGGAGGATGAATACCCTGCGCTGGGCGCAGAGCCGATCGAGGCTGCCGAGCCGGTGATCGAGCCGATCGCGCAGGAGGCTGAGGATACGGCGGCGTCCGATAATCAGCCTACCGTCCAAAAAACGCCGACTGCTCCCGCAGTGCAGGCACAGCATGGATACCCGCAGAACACCATCCCCTACATGACCTATCCGATGTTCATGCCGATGCCGGGGATGACGCAGTATCCGCAGCAGTATCAACAGCAATACCCCGCGCAGCAGCAGTATCCGACACAGCAGTCGTATATGCAGGGACCGTTCGTCTACCCGAACTATATGCCGTATTTTGCCCCCGGGCAGCAGCAGAATCCCCCTCAGCAGACGGGACAGCAGCCGACGCAAAGCCCGCAGACGCCCTTTACGGCGCCCGTGCAGCAGCCGTTTACACAAAACCGGAACGTTCAGCCGCCGCAGATGGCAGGGGCAGATCAGAATCATATTCCGCACGCACAGCCTCTTGCACCCGATGTTGTGCCACAGGACAGAAAGGGACAGACGTCAACCGCAACAAAGGTGTTTCTGATCATTTTATCGGCGCTGCTGTTGGCGATGGTCGGAGGGTTTATCGTCTATATCATCAACGCAAGCAATCACAATACTGCGAATCATCAATCCAACGACCCCTATGCGCTGTTTGATGATTTCGACGGTTCAGACAATAACTTTGATATCCTTGACGATATCGGTTCGAATGAGCTCAAGCACAGCGAAACAGAAGAAGAGATCACCTTAGTCGCCGATGACGGCGCGACCCAGAAGCGCGATACGGATAATCCCGACAGCATCGGGTCGCCCGATAAAAATGCCAAGGGCATCGAGCTGAAGGATCTGCCGAAAGACGCGGAAAAATCCGCTGAATACACCGCGAAATCGTCCTTTAACGTCGTTGTCGACAGCGTTGTCACCATCACCTGCTATCAGGACAAGATCACCGATAATACGGAAGATCTGATCGGAAGCGGATCGGGACTGATCATCTCGGCAGACGGTTATGTGATCACCAACGCGCACGTGCTGGGCAATTCCAAGCAATACGCGGTGAATGTGACCCTGAATAACGGCGATAAACATCAGGCGAAGATCGTCGGATACGATACATGGACGGACTTAGCCGTTCTGAAAATTGACGCGAAAAATCTGAAACCCGCTGAGTTCGGCGATTCCGATAAGATCGAGGTCGGCGACGACGTCATCGCCATCGGCAGTCCCGGCGGCGCAAAATATCAGAACAGTCTGACACAGGGTGTGATTTCGGCGGTCGGCAGAGAGATCTCCGTCAGCAAATGCGTGCGCTACATCCAGAGCGACGCAGCGATCAACCCCGGCAGCTCGGGCGGCCCGCTGTGCAACCTGTACGGTCAGGTCATCGGTATCACGACCGCAAAAACCACCGCGCAGTATTACGAGAGCATGAGCTTTTCGATCCCGTCGTCCATCGTCAAGGATGTCGTGACCGATCTGCTCCACTACGGATATGTTCCCAACAGGGCGAGGATCGGCTTCTCGGGCAGCGAGGTCGATTCCGAGGATATGATGTACTACGGACTACCCGCGGGCGTGATCGTCAGCGAGATCGCCGATGACGGCGCGCTGAAAGGCACAGGCGTCAAGGAGGGCGACATCATCACTGCGATCGACGGCGAGAAGATCAGCTCCTTCCAGGATATCTACAATATTCTGGCACAGCACAAGGCGGGCGATAAGCTCAAGCTGAGCATCTATCGCGTCGAGGAAGAAGGATTCTTTACAGAAGAACCGACCGTTGAAGCAAAATAAAATCACATATAACATAAAAAGGTCATCCTGCGAGAGGATGACCTTTTTCATATGCATTTTATATGATTATAAAGCAGCGTCGACCTTGCTGAGCACTTCGCCGACTTTGTCATGGATGACGAGGTCGGCGATCTTGTCGTAAGGGGTGGAATCACGGTTGATCAGCACCATCTTATCGCCGCCGAAATAGCGGATATAGGACGCGGCGGGATAGACCGTCAGCGAGGTTCCCGCGACGATCAGAACGTCCGCAGAACGGATATCATCGAGCGCCTGCATAACGGTGTCCTCGGGGAGGGGCTCTTCGTATAGGACGACGTCGGGCTTGATAACGCCGCCGCAGGTACAAGTCGGCACGCCCTCCGATTCGGCAATATGATCAACGTCATAGCACTTGCCGCATTTCATGCAGTAATTGCGGAGCACCGAGCCGTGGAGCTCATGCACGCGTCGGCTGCCCGCGGCTTGATGCAGTCCGTCGATGTTCTGGGTGACGACCGAGCGCAGGCGGCCCTCCTGCTCCCACTTTGCGAGGGTGAGGTGCGCTTTGTTGGGCTTGGCAGTCAGGCAGAGCATTTTTTCGCGGTAGAAGCGGTAGAATTCCTCCGGCTTTTGCATGAAAAAGGTGTGGCTGAGGATCTCCTCGGGCGGATAGTCAAATTTCTGATGATACAGTCCGTCGACCGAGCGGAAATCGGGGATGCCGCTCTCGGTGGATACGCCCGCGCCGCCGAAAAAGACGATGCGCTTTGCGCCGGATACGATATTGGTGAGTTGTTCGATTGCGGTCATAGGGATCCCTCCAAAGTATTGCTGTTTTCAGTCTAGCACAGACAGGAGCGTTTTGCAAGCAAAAACGCCGCTTCAAACGAAGCGGCGCAGAATGTGCATTGATTATGAATTGAAGATGGACATGATGTCGTAGAAGCTGTCGTCGTCATCGGTAGAGTCGGTCTCGACCTTGGGCGCAGCAGGAGCAGTATCAGCAGAATCGATCAGCTGGGTCTTCTCGGGAGAAGAGGTCGGGAACGCGCCGGAATTGTCGGTAGTAGAACCGCAGCCGGTCGCGATAACGGTCACGCTGATCTCGTCCTTCATATCCTCGTCGATCACAGCACCCCAGATGATGTTCGCGTTCTCAGCCGCCTTCTGGGCAACCATGGTGGACGCGGCGTCGATGTCGTCGAGGGTGATATCGGGAGAAGCGGTGATATTGATGATCACGCCGGTAGCGCCGTCGATAGAGGTCTCGAGCAGCGCGGAAGAGATCGCCATATCTGCGGCGACGACCGCCTTATCTTTCCCGGTCGCCTTGCCGATACCCATGTGAGCAAAACCTGCGTCGCGCATGATAGCGGATACATCGGCGAAGTCGAGGTTGACAAGACCGGGTACGACGATCAGGTCGGAGATACTCTGGACGCCCTGACGGAGAACGTCATCCGCGATGAGGAACGCGTTCTGGAGGGTAATGGAGGTATCGGAAACGTATTTCAGGCGTTCGTTGGGAACGATGATCAGCGAATCGACACAGCCGGAAAGCTCCATGATGCCCTGCTCAGCCTGCGCCATACGCTTTTTGCCCTCAAATGCAAAAGGCTTGGTGACGACCGCTACAGTCAGGATACCCATATCCTTCGCAATCTTCGCAACGATGGGAGCAGCGCCGGTACCGGTGCCGCCGCCCATGCCGGCGGTGATGAATACCATATCGGTATCCTTCAAGAGAGCAGAGATTTCCTCGCGGTTTTCTTCGGCGGCAGCCTGTCCGACAGTCGGCAGAGAGCCTGCGCCCTTGCCGCGGGTAGCCTTTTCACCGATTTGTATCTTCTGCTGAGCCTGCGAAAAACGCAGAACATGCTCGTCCGTGTTGATCGCAATAAACTCAACGTTCTTTACATCCATTTTGATCATGCGGTTGACAGCGTTTCCGCCGCCGCCGCCAACGCCGATTACTTTGATGACCGGTAATCCGCTTGCGGGATTCTTTTCAACTTCAAAAGCCATTTTTTATCCTCCTTATGGTACTATGCAGGGTTTATTCATACTGATAAAGCCACGCATACGCATAATATTACACTCTATCATATTATAAGGTAACACATATCGGCGATAAATTCAATCTTTTTTTCAAATATTTGCAAAATTTTAATGATTTTTTCGCATTTTAATGTGGAATTCTTTGGTAAAAACCACATGAATCGGGGTTGTCCTAAAAGATATGGGACGATTTTCGGGAATTCTGCTACGGTTCTGCGGCGCCGTTGCCGGGAGCATTCGGGATATCTTCGCCGCCGCCATCCGCCGACCACTCGTAGTTGTTGTCGCCAGAATTGTCATAGCCGCCGTCACCGGCATCGTAACCTCCGTTATCATAGCCGCCTTCGTCGGAATAATTACCTCCGTCGCCGTTATCGTAGCTGCCGTCGCCGGTATCATAGCTTCCGTTATCATAGCCGCCGTCACCGGTATCATAGCTTCCGTTATCGTAGTCGCCGGCGTCGCCGGGCTGTTCGGTCGGCGTGGTGGGGTCATTTGACGCATTGACGTCGATGCTCTTATCCTCGTCAAAATAGGAACGCTTGGTAGCGTTGCAGCGGGATACATCGAGGGTTCCGCGGATCTGACTGCCGGGTACGACGTCGATCTTGGTGGTGATGATCGTCATGGCGGTGCGGATCTTGTAGCTGATATCCTCAGGGATGCCGAGCTTGACCTTGATCCTGCCCTCGTAGGTAAAGGTGATGCCGGCGGTATTGGTCGCATCGACCTCGGTGATGCCCTGATAGCCGTTATCGGCGAATACCTGCGTGATGTTCTCGATCATATCGACGACGGTATCGTCCTCATATTCGACGTAGTCGCCGATATCGCCCGAGATCAGCTTCGGCCCGATAAAGATCGGCAGGTCATACTGGCTTTTATCCGCAACGCGGTTGAGGATCCTGCCCTTGGTGCTGATGACAAGATACTCGTTGTCGGCGATCTTGATGAGATAGCCCTCGACCGCCTCGGTGACCTCGATCTTGATGGTATCGGGGATCTTGAAGCCGACCTTGACGTCCTCAAAATACGGGAAGCTCGCTTTGATGCGCTCTGCGGCGGGTTGTTTCGGCGCGAGGAAGATATTGGTCCCCTCGCCGATATCACAGACTTCGACGATGTCGCTCTCGTTATAGAGGGTGTTGCCGATGACCTCATAGCCGCGGGTCTTGAACAGTACCGTCAGGGAGAGGATCACGCCGATCACTATAACAACCGTGATGATGACAACATAGCTGATGATGCGTCTGAGCTTGCGGCGGAAGGGAGAAACGGGCTTCTTGCGGGAGGGAGAGGCCGCGTGCTCGCGGAGCTTCTCCTCCTTCTCCTCTTCGGGGCTTTCTTCCCCGGCGGCGTCTTCCTTTTCGCCGACCTCGTCGACATAGAAATCGTTGTAGTCGTCGGAAAACTCCGACAGCATCGCATCTTCGCTGTCGCTGTTTCGGACTTCCTCAAGCTGTGGCTTCGGGAGAATATTCGGTTTTCTGAACTTCTTATTCTTCTTTCTTTTCACTTCGGGCTCCTGTGTGCCGCTCCACGGCACGGTGAATGGTTAAGGGTTAAGGGTGAATGGTGATGGTTACTCGCGTGACACACGTGTCTTGCTCGTACAATCATACAATTCCTCACCCGCCAGCCACACGTGTCTGGCGGGAGCTCCCTTTACCAAAGGGAGCCTATATCTTCTTGATGTCTGCGCCGAGGGACGAGAGGACCAGCTCAAAATCCTCGTAGCCGCGCTCGAGGTATTCGATCCCCTCGACCTCGCTTTTTCCGCGAGCGCAGAGCGTGGCGACGACCAATGCCGCCGCACCGCGCAGGTCGCGCGCGTGTACATGGGCGGACAACAGTCGGCGCACGCCGTCGACCACCGCGACCCTACCCTCGATGCGGATATTCGCGCCGAGGCGGCACAGCTCGCTGACGTGGCTGTATCGGCTCTCAAACATATTCTCAACGAATACGGTCAGTCCGTCCGCAACACAGGCGACGCTCATCAAAGGCGCCTGGGCGTCGGTCGGGAAGCCGGGATACGGCATGGTGCGGATCAGCTTGGGGCTTTTGAGCCGGTAAGGAGATCGGAAAATCACACCGTCGCCGGTATACTCTATTTCACATCCGCATTCCCGAAACACCGGAGTGATCGATCCGAGATGGGACGGGATGACGCTTTTGAAACGAATATCCGAGCCGGTGACCGCGGCGGCAGACATCAAAGTCGCCGCGACGATACGGTCGGGGATGATGGCATGGGAGGCGGGATGGAGCTCTTTGACGCCGTCGATGATAACGGTACTCTCCCCCGCTCCGGATATTTTTGCGCCGCAGGCGATCAGATAATCCGCAAGATCGGTGATCTCCGGCTCACGCGCGGCATTACTGATGATGGTGGTGCCCTCGGCGGTAGCGGCGGCGATCATGATGTTTTCCGTCGCGCCGACAGAGGGGATGGTCAAAGCGATATTAGCGCCGTGGAGACCGTCATCCACCCGACAGTCAAGCTCGCCGTGCTCCTCACAGATCATAACGCCCATCTCGCGCAGAGCGGACAAATGGAGGTCGATAGGTCTGGGGCCCAGCTCGCATCCGCCCGGAAAGGACATCCTGACACGGTCAAAGCGCGCGATCATCGCGCCGAGGAAGATGATGGAGGAGCGCATCTTGTGCATCAAGGCAGAGGGGATCTCGTTGCGGGTAACGCTGCCGGTATCGACGATGACGACGTCGCCTTCGCGGTGCGCCTTACAGCCTATGTATCGCAGGATCGTCAGGGACGCTTCCACATCCGACAGACGCGGACAGTTGAACAACACGCTCTCACCGCGGCACAAAAGGCTTGCCGCAAGGATCGGCAGGGTGCTGTTTTTTGAGCCCTGCACCCGAACCTCGCCACGAAGCGTTCTGCCGCCCTCCACTATATACATCGACACAACCATACACCCTTTCAAACAGAACTCTATGCTTCCTATACTATGAAAGAGAAAAGGGTATGGTTACCGTTTTTATTGTTCGGATAAAACCTGTTTGATGGTTTTATAGATGCGCTCGTTGGCGTCGGTGATCGCCATCTTCTGCGCGTTGCGGCGGTATTTTTCCTGTATTTTCGGATCGACGAGAATACTGTCGACAGCCTCTGTGAGCTTCTCGCCCGTCAGATCCTTCTGCTCGATGACCTGCGCCGCTTTTTTATTCGCCATGGACATCGCGTTATGGTACTGGTGGTTCTCGGCGACAAACGGCGAGGGGATCAGCACGGCAGGTCTGCCCTTCGCCTGCACCTCTGACAAGGTGATCGCACCCGCGCGGGAAACGACCAGATCGCACGCAGCAAGACACTCGTTCATGTTGTTGATATAGGGGCGAACGTCGAGATTATCGCACAGATCGGGATCAACGCCGTGGGAACGGAGCAGATCGAGCGTGTAGCCGCCCTGAGCGCCGTAGGCGTGGATATGGTAGTACTTCTTATCCTTAGCCGAGCGCGCCATCAGCTCGACCATCGCCTCGTTGATGCATTTTGCGCCCAGCGAGCCGCCGAAGGACAGGACGATCGGGCGTTCGAGCTGTTCCAGCCCGAGACGGCGTTTGGCGTCGTCATGCTTGGTGGCGAGGATCTCGGGGCGGATAGGGTTGCCGGTGGTGACAAAGGTCGCCTTGCTGTCGAAATGCTTTTTGGCGTCTTCGATCGCCAGCATGACGCGTTTCACCTTTTTCGCCAGCATTTTATTGGTAACGCCGGGAAAAGCGTTTTGCTCATGGATGACCGCCGGGTAACCGAGGTTGCACGCGGCGAGGATCACAGGTCCGCTGACATAGCCGCCCGTACCGATGCAGATATCGGGGTCGAAGTCCTTGATGATCTTCTTCGCCATCGCGCGGGAGGTAAATGAACGGGCAACCGTCTTGATATTATGGATGGTGCTTTTCGGGGACAGGCTGCGCTTGAAGCCGCTGATCACAACGGATTTGATGGGAAAACCGGCTTCGGATACGAGGCGCTGTTCCATGCCGTCGCGGTTGCCGATAAAAAGGAACTGAGCATCAGGCTCCTGTTCCTTGATATAGCCCGCGATCGCTAAAGCGGGATTGATATGTCCGGCGGTGCCGCCGCCGGCGAGTAATACTTTCATGATATACTCCTATCTTATCAGAAGTGGAGAATAAAGTGAGGAGTGAGAAGTGAGGAGTGAGGAGTTGTAAAAGCGCTGCGAATCATATAAGAATCGGGTGCGGGCAGAGCCCGCCCAAAACTCCTTACTCCTAATTCCTAACTCCTAACTGCTATGATTTCTCAATGTTCGAGGTACGGGATACCGAGAGGATGACGCCCATCTCAAACATCAGCGTCAGAAGCGACGAGCCGCCGTAGCTGAAGAACGGCAGAGAAATACCGGTATTGGGCAGCCAGTCGGTGATAACCAGAATGTTCAGGATGACCTGAAGACCGATATGGGAGATCAGGCCGATGCCCAAGAGCTTGCCGAAACGGTCGCGGGCACGCAGGGAAATAACAACGCCGCGCCATACCAGCAAAGCGAAGATCAAAAGGATCAGCGCCGCGCCGATCAGTCCGAGCTCCTCACAGACGATCGCGAAAACAAAGTCATTCTGCGGCTCGGGCAGGTAGAGGTATTTTTGACGGGACTGGCCGAGGCCGAGTCCGAACAGTCCGCCGGAGCCGATCGCATAGAGGCTGTTGCGGGTCTGCCATGTCTGCTGCCACTGGTCGTTGTCCTTATAGACAAGCGCCTGACCCCAGCCGTCCATACGCTCCATCGCGTAGGTCAAAAGACCCGTCGTCCACAGAAGCAGGATAATACCGACCAGAGCTACGCCGCCGATAGCGAGCCACTTCATCTTGATACCCGATACGAACAGCATAATGACCGTCAGTACCGAAATGATAACGATACAGGAATAGTGGGGCTCCAAAAGAAGCAGGAACGCGGTGGATGCCAGTACCGCCGCCGCAGGGAGAATACCGTATTTGAACGTATTCATATAGTCGTAGAAGCGGCTGCCCCAGTGGGCAAGGAACAGGATGATCGCGAATTTGCTGATCTCCGACGCCTGGACGCCGAAGATATCGCCGATACCGATCCATCGGTGAACGCCGCCCTCCTGAGCGGGGAGGATTAGAACCAGAACCAGCGCGAAATAGCTGACGCCGAGGATCAGCGCAGAAAATCGATGGTAATAGTGGTAATCGACATAGGATACCGCGATCATGACCGCAAGGCCGATGAGGGCAAATATCAGCTGTCGTTTTAAGTAGTAATAGCTGTCGCCCCGCTCATAATAGGCGACCGGATAGCTTGCGGAGAACATCATCGTCAGTCCGATAACGAGAAGCGCAAGGATGATCAGCACAAAAGGAACGTCAAGACCTTTGCCGATGGACAAAAGAGAGAATCGGATCTTCTGACGTTCGGGAGCGGGTGAGGCGTCAACCCGCACACGACGGGTACGATCGGGCCGGTCAGCCGTACGCGAGGCGGAACTGCGCCGCGCACGGCTGCGCTCGTAGTCGCGTCTGCGTTCGGCGGAGGTATGTTCAATTGTACTCATATCGCCTCAGTCCTTTCATTAGAATTGACAATTACGGGCGGGACGCCCACACCCGATTTTTCATTTCATTGCTAAACGCCGCGGATGCCGAAGATAACGAGCAGCAGCGCTGCCAGTCCGCACAGAGCGGTGAAGGCGGAGAATACGCAGACGATCTTCATCTCCGACCAGCCGCACATCTCGAAATGGTGGTGGATCGGGCTCATCTTGAAGATGCGTTTGCCGTGGGTGAGCTTGAAATAGGTGACCTGCAGCATGACGGAGAACATCTCGAGCAGGTACATCAGCGCGATCAGGAGCAGCAGAAGCTGCATATCCATCGCGACGGCGATCGCGCAGACAATGCCGCCGAGGAACAGAGATCCGGTGTCGCCCATAAAACATTTTGCGGGGTGGAAGTTCCAGACGAGGAAGCCGAGGCAGCCGCCCGCGACTGCCGCCGCAAAAAGAGCGTTGGCGTTATACTCGATCACGGTCGCGATCAGCATCATGAACAGCGACGCGAAGAAGGTGATGGAGCCGTCGAGCCCGTCGATACCGTCGGTCAGGTTGACCGCGTTGACGATGCCGACCATAACGACTGCCATGATGATATAGTAGAAGAAGCCGAGATCGACATAGCCCGCAAAGGGAATGAGGATGCGGGTGTCGTCCTTGCACAGGTACATCAAGAAGAGGTAGATCGCCGCAGCGAGGAACTGGAGCACCAGCTTTTGCTTCGCTGTCAGTCCGAGGTTGCGCTTTTTAACGACCTTGACATAGTCGTCGATGAAGCCGATCGCGCCGTTGAGCAGGGCGAAGATCAGACCGATGAACACAAAGATGCTGACAGAATCCATGCCGCCGTGGGTGAAGGAGTAGATCAATACGCCTGCGGTCGCGGCGATCACGATGCCGATGATGAACATGATGCCGCCCATGGTGGGAGTACCCTGCTTATTCTTGTGCCACTTTGGCCCGATCTCAAGGATCGTCTGACCGAAATTCAGCTTATGCAGAAAGGGTATCAGGTATTTTCCGATGACGGCGGTAATCAGAAATGCGACGATCGCCGTACCGAATGCCCAGAATCCTAGTTCCATAATTACACCTCATTGTTTTTGCTGTGATTTATCCTTTTCCCGCTCGATTGCGGGATGATTTCGTGATAACGAACGCTAATCGTTGGTTCCCTCGGTAGAGAAGGTGACGGTGACGACCGTACCCGGCGCGACCTCTTCTCCCTCGGGGATGCTTTGTGCGATCGCCTTACTCTCGGAGGACGATACCTGCCCCGTCAGGCTGACGTTGATGCCCGCCTGAGCCGCGAGATAGTTAGCGTCGGTCACGCTGTAACCCTCAAAGGAGGGTACCGTGACCTTTTCGGAGGAGCTCTCCTGATCCGTGTACAGTACGACCGTACCGCCCATCGGGATCGACGCGCCTGTCGGCGGGTTCTGTGCGAGGACGGTGGTGCCTTCGCCCTTGACGGTGACATTGAAGCCGTCGGCGTTGGCGGTGGTGGTCGCGTCGGCAACGGACATTCCGGTATACGAGCCGGTGGTGGTATCGATCTTGGAAAGCTCGTCGTCGGTGTACTGAGCGACGACATTCAGATACGGCAGGACTTCGCTCATAATAGAAGCGAATACCGGCGCCGCGACCTGGGAGCCGTAGTAATTGCCCGCGAGCGGCGCGTCAAAGAATACCAGACACGCGTACTTGGGGTTGTTGGCGGGTGCGATACCGCAGAAAGATGCGATATAGTCGTCGACGCCGTCGCCGTTGACGTCGATGAGCTTTTCGGAGGTACCGGTCTTGCCGCCGATACGATAACCTGCGACATAACCGTTCTTACCGCCGTAGTTGATAACATTTTCTTCGAGCAGCCCGCGCATCTCCTCGGAGACCTCTTTGGAGATAACCTGACGCTTGGGCTCGGTCGAGATATTCTTGACCACGTTGCCGTCCTTGTCAAGGATCTGCTTGACGACATGGGGCTGTACCAGATAGCCGCCGTTGGTGACCGCGCACGCGGCGGTGATCATCTGGATCGGGGTGATCGCGAAGTTCTGACCGAAGGAGGCGACGGCGAGGTCGACGGGTCCCATGTTATCCTCGATGCCGTCATAGCGGAAGAACTGGTCAGAGCTTTCGCCCGGCAGGTCGATGCCGGTTTTCTCCGAGAAGCCGAACGCCTGGTAATAATTCCAGAAGTTTTCCATGCCGACTTTCTGACCGATCTGGATGAAGGCAGGGTTGCAGGAATTCCACAGCGCCTGCTGATAGTTCTGAGAACCGTGGTTGCCGGTACAGTTGATCTTATCGTTATAGATCTGGTAGGAGCCTCCGCAGAAGAAGCTGTCGTCTTTGTCGACCGCTTTCTCCTCGAGCGCCATGGACAGGGTGACCATCTTGAAGACCGAACCGGGATAGTAGGTATCGGACACGGCTTTATTACGCCAGTTTTTAGAGAGCGCGGCGGCCTCCGCCTCGCTTTTTGCTTTTTCGATGAGCTTATTGCGCTCGGTTTTCGAGAGCTTCGACGGATCTTCGGCGTAGTCATGCTCGATCAGGTAGTCGTTGTCGATCGCGTCGATCTCTTCCTGCTGTTCCTCGGAGATCGCATAGGGCTGGTTCAGATCAAAGCCGTTGACCGTAGCCATCGCCTTGATCTCGCCGGTGTTGACGTCCATGATGATGCAGACGCCGCGGTCGTGAACGTCGTTGTCGATGACCGCCTGCTTCATGTGCTTTTCGACGATGCTCTGGACGGTTTCGTCGATCGTCAGAACGAGGGAGTTGCCGTCGATCGCATCGATGTTCTGGTTATAATCGAAAGGCATCTCGGTCTGGATACCGTTCTGCGCCGTGACGATTCTGCCGGGGGTACCGGTCAGCTCGTCGTTGTACTGGAACTCGACGCCGGAAAGGCCCTGATCGTCCATACCGGTAAAGCCGATGACGGAGGATGCGAGATCCGAATAGGGATAGTAGCGCTTGTAGTCGTCGAGCAGAGAGATGATCGCGGTTTTGTTGTATTTATCCTTGATCTCCTGCTGGAGCTCGATGATCT
Organism: uncultured Ruminococcus sp.; assembly: GCA_902776185.1. GTDB lineage: Bacteria > Bacillota > Clostridia > Oscillospirales > Acutalibacteraceae > Ruminococcoides. The sequence continues at coordinate 8,867 of CACYPH010000019.1, read as the reverse complement.
TTTCCTTTTCTTCGCTTTCGATCTTGCGTTTGACGGACACATAGTAGGTGTTCTGCTTGGTGTCCTCGAGCAGGTCGGCTTCGTTGAGGCCGAGGATGTTCGCAAGGCGGTTCGCGACGAACTGACGCTGCTCGTCGTCGTCAAAATAGGCGGGCGCCATGACGACGCGCCATACCGACGCCGACTGGGCGAGGACCTTGCCGTTCGTATCGTAGATCGTGCCGCGCTTCGCAGAGATCGGAGTATCGGAGAGCTGCTGCTCGACAGCACGGCGCTGGAGCTCTTCGCCCTGAACCAGCTGCAGATACCCGAGCCGCGCGATGACCGCGCCGAATCCGAGCGCAAGAATGATGACAAGCAGCCATACGGTTCTTCTTCTGAGCCTTTGGTTAGCTCCCATTTCGAAAACTCCCTTCTGAATGTATTTTGCGGGCGATTCCCCGCCGGAAAACGGTTGATATTTTATTATAACATATATTGATACGTTTTTCCATAGAAAAAATGCAAATATTTAGTGAACAGCGCACAAGATCGGCGCTACCGTACAAGGCAAAAATCTGTTCCAAAAAACACGAATAAGAGTTAAGATGACTCTCAACTCTTACGTCAGTTGGCGCACGCGCCGGATAGCGGAGCGCCGCTTATTCTTATATGTATGTGGTAAAACGGCGGTTATGACCAAATCGAAGCAAAAGCGTCGCCGATCCTTTCAAAGATGTTCTTGTCCTCGGTCATGCTGACCTCGGCTTTGTCACCGTCGGACAGGTTGACGAATTCCTTCTGGCTGTTGTTCGCCTTGCTCATCGCGAGGTGCTCTTTGGCATAATTCTCAACGACCGTAGTGGATACGGAGGAATCGACCTTCATCTCCAGCTGGGTATAGATGCTCTGCTTTTCGGCAAGCTCCGAGCGGGCGTCGATGATCTCCTGATTCAGCTCGGTAAGGCACACCTGACCGTGGATGATCGATGCGATCATCGCCATCACCGCGACGCCGAGGATCACGCCGATGGCGATCCTGCCGAAGTTATGCTTGCGGCGAGCCGTCTTGACGCGTTTGTCCGAACGTGCGCGGGTATTCTCCTGTGTTTCCTGACCGCCGTCTTCTGCAGCGGCATCCTCGCTCTTTTTCTTTCTGAGCCTTGCGTTCGGAGAGCCGTAGGGCGTCTCGAACAAGGTGAGGTCGTAAGCGAGGTTGTGGTTGTGACTGTAATAAGCCATGCTACACCCCAAATTTCCTGACTGAGCGTGCAGGCCGGCGCGCATCCCTTGACGGCGCGCGCAGCTCCAAGCACTTTGGTTTCTGTTTTCTGTATATTTCCTGACGAATGGTTCGTGAATCGTTGAATGAATTGTAACTTGTTTGTAACTTTTTCTGCTTTCGGGCGGCTTTTACTGAAATAATTCTCTGCGAGAATAACCGCTTATCCTGTGCATTATCTCAGGATTGACCACAAGTTCTTGTGGTGTTTTCAAAATGTCATAATCATTACAAGCTTGTTATCATTTTACTATATCAGGCAAAGGCTGTCCATAGTAAAACTGTACAAATATGAGTCGATATCTGTCGGTATTTGCGCTATCTGCCGAAGTTTTGTCGGCATTCTTCCGATGAGGAAAAAACAGTAAGAATCTTGCTTCTCTCTAATATGGTTTTTCGCTTCGCTCTATTCCTACAATTCCTCAGTCACCTTGACACATGTGTCCGGTGACAGCTCCCTTTACCAAAGGGAGCCTTTCAGAGCTTTTCTATCACGCGGAGCTTTGCGGAGCGGGCGCGGGGATTGCGCTCGAGCTCCTCCTCCGAGGGGACGATCGGCTTTCTGGTGATGATCTTGCCCTTGGGCGTGTTGCCGCAGACGCAGACGGGAAAGTCTTTCGGGCAGGTACAGCCCTGCGCCTTGTCCTTCATGAACTGCTTGACCACCCTGTCCTCGAGGGAGTGAAAGGTGATGACGGATAATCTGCCGCCGGGGCTGAGCAATTCAAACGCGGCGTCTAAGCCTTTTTCCAGTACCTCCAGCTCGCGGTTAACGGCGATACGGATCGCCTGAAAGGTTTTGCGGGCGGGATGACCGTCGCGGCGCACCTTCTGGGGCACGTTGGCTTTGACGATCTCGGCAAGCTCAAGGGTGGTTTCAATAGGCTTGTCCTCGCGGGCGCGGGCGATACCCTTCGCGATAGAATAGGCGAACTTTTCCTCGCCGTAGAGGGAAATCACACGGGAAAGCTCCGACAGCTCTGCGGTATTGACGAAATCCGCGGCGGTGGGGCCGCTTTGGCTCATACGCATATCCAGCGGCGCGTCCTCATGATAGGAGAATCCGCGAGCGCCCTCGTCGAGCTGATGAGACGATACGCCGATATCGAGCAGCACGCCGTCGACCGAAAAAACGCCTTTTTCGGCAAGCAATGCCTGCATTTCGCTGAAATTGCCCTGTAAAATGACCGATCGGTCGTTATCCTTGAAACGTCGTGTGACCTCGGCGATCGCGTCTGGGTCCTGATCGATGCTGTAGAGCGTACCGGTGGTCAGGCGGGATAAGATCTCTGCGGAGTGTCCTCCGCCGCCTGCTGTGCCGTCGACATAAATGCCGTCGGGACGGACGCTGAGCCCATCGACCGCCTCGTACAGCATGACGGGGATATGACCGAAGCTCATTATAATCTCAGCAGTTCCAGCGCTTCTTTAACGGAAGCCTGCTTCTGCTGCTCCATAAACGCGGTAAAGGTCTCCTTGTCCCAGATCTCGATGCGGCTGTCCATGCCGACCACCGTCACCTCGCCCGAAAGTCCCGCATCCTCGCGGAGCTTCTGGCTGATGACAACGCGACCCTGAGAATTGGGCGATACCAGTACCGCCGGTGAAATCAATAAATACTGAAGCGAGAGGGCTTTATCGGCGGGCAGGGCGCGGATCTGAGCGCGCAGACGGTCGAATTCGTCGACCGACATGACCTGGACGCATTTTTCAAAGCCTTTGGTGATATAAAAGCTCTCGCCGAGTTCTTCTCTGAATTTCGACGGCAGAATGACTCTGCCCTTAGAATCCAGAGAATGGTCGCTTGTACCCAGAAACATACTGCCGCCTCCCTTCAAAGTTTGAACTGATGAAAAAATGGTGTGCAGGGCGTGATATTTCCTGAAAAGTTTGTCACAAAATGACACTAAACGCCACTGACGATTTGATTATAACCTATCTGTTACAAAAAATCAAGAGAATCGTTACGATTATAACAAAAAATTTACAAGCTTTTCATTATTCGGTATAAGAAATAAAGGGTTTGCTTAGCAGATAAGGGCGCTAATAAATGTAAAATAATACATATAATAGGGATTTTGTATTGCCTTTCAGCGGAATTTATGTTAGAATTGTAGAAATAAGAGGCTGAATGTTAACGTAGTTTCGGCAATATTCACCAAATATGGCACAAAATCATGTGAAAATGCAACAAACAAGGAGGTCGAAGCCAATGGATGACAAGGCAAAAGAGATATTCGGCAATAAAATGAGTGAGAAAACGTATAAAAAAGCCGAACGCTCAAAGGCAAAATACGCGAAAAAGTACGGTGATGACAGCAACGCGCAGTATGCGGCGAAGCTCGTCGAGAACCGCACGCTGAATCCCCCGTTCGGGGTGATGGATATCCGCGTCAACGAGGGTGAGGGCGAGATCCCCTTTGATACCGAGAAGGGCATCATCGTCGGCAACATCCGCATGGGCTTTGGTCATTACCGCATTTCGATCGCGATGGCGTCCGCGGCGCACGCGCTGGGCTTCACGCCGTATTGGATGGACCTGAACTCCTACAAGGACACCACCTGTACCAAGGTCATCGGCGCACAGAACGATCTGTATTCGCTCGGCTCACGGCTGAGCCAGAAGAGCAAGCTCTTCAACAAGGTGGTATGGGAGCCGACCAACTACGAGGGCTTCCGACAACTCAGCTACAACGCGTCCGATCAGAAGAACGCTGAGCTGATGGCGCCGGTATTCTACAGCGTCCCGAAAGACATCCCCGTCATCGGCACGCACGTTTGGCCGGCACAGGCGGCGATCCACGCGGGGATGAAATACGTCGTCAACGCGATCCCCGATAACTGGCCGATGGCGCTGCACTTCGCGGAGGGGTCGATGCACCTGGTGCAGACACACCAGAGCTACATGGGCTACCGCATCCTCAACGGCATGAGCAAGAAAAAGATCAACAAGCCGATGCCTGCCGACAGCCTGAAATACGTCGGACATTACATCGACCACGAGATGGTCGAGAACATCGAGAAGGACTGCGACGCCCGTATCGCGCGCAAGGAAAACGGCGAGCCGATCCGATTCCTGCTGACCATCGGCGGCGCAGGCGCACAGAGAGAGCTGTTCACCGCGGTCATCAAGCATCTGCTGCCCGCCGTCAAGCTGAAAAAAGCCGCTTTGTACGTCAATGTCGGCGACTACAAGCAGGTATGGGAGGAACTGTGCGCCGATATCGAAGAACTCAAAGAGCTTTCGACCGAGCATATGAACGACTGGAACGATACCCTGCAATTCGCCGAGGGCGCGATCGGCGGCAAGGTCGAGGGCGTCCACGCGTTCTGGCACGAGGATATCTTTGAGGCGGTATACTGCACGAATCTCTTGATCCGCTCCTGCGATGTGCTTTGCACCAAGCCCTCTGAGCTTGCGTTCTATCCCGTGCCGAAGCTGTTCCTCAAGCGCATCGGCGGTCACGAAAAATGGGGCGCGATCCACTCGGCGGAGGTCGGCGACGGCACGCTCGAGTGCGAGGATATCCCCCACACCCTGCAGATGCTGACGCTCTTTATCAAGGAGGACAGCCTCCTAAGAGAAATGTGCGACTGCATCAAGATCAACAAAACCATCGGGCTGTATGACGGAGCATACAACGCCGTAAAGCTCGCGATGGGCATGAAATCGGAATAACGCGGTAACAACTGCTCATTGAAACTATACTTGAATCGGAGGTCAAAATGAAACGATTAAGCAAAAAACAGATGCGGATCTTCGCTGTCGGTCAGCTTGGATGGTCGACCCTCAGCGGTATCATCAGCGCATGGTTCGTCACCTTTTATCTGCCCACTCAGGTCGATATGACCGAAAACGGCGCAATCCAGTATATCGTGCCCGGTCTGGTCATCGGCGGCTTTCTGACGGTGCTGGGTCTGATCACGGCGCTGTCGCGTGTATTCGACGCCGTCACCGATCCGTGGATCGCGTCGATGTCCGACAGAAGCACCAATAAACGCGGCAGACGTATCCCCTTTATGCAGTATGCGGCGGTGCCGCTTTCGGTCGTCACAGTACTGCTGTTCTGTGCGCCGATCAACGAGATCAGCTCGTGGAACATCGTTTGGATCTCCGTTTTCATCGTCCTGTTCTACCTGTTCATGACGATGTACTGTACGCCGTATAACGCGCTGATCTCCGAATTCGGCAAGACGCAGGACGACAGAATGTACATCTCCACCGCGATCTCGCTGACATTCTTCGCGGGCACGATGCTCGCCTATACCCCGTTTGTCTTTGCGGGAATGCTCAGAGGCAGCGTCGGTTTTGCGTGGAGCTACCGCATCTGCTTCATCGTGTTGGCAGTGATCTCCTGCATCTGCATGCTGATCCCGACCTTCTGCCTCAACGAAAAGGAATTTGTCGACACCAAGCCCTCCAACGTCAATATGCTCAAATCCCTCGGCGCGACCTTCAAAAACAAAAACTTCCGCACCTTTGTCGGCTCGGACATCATGTACTGGGTCGGTCTGACACTGTTCCAGACAGGTCTGCCGTTCTTCGTCAAGGTCTCGATGAAGCTGGACGAATCCTTCACCATGTACTTCCTCGGCGGCATGACCGTACTGTCGGCGTGCTTCTACCCCATCGTTCCGAAGCTGGTCAGAAAGTTCGGCAAGAAAAAGCTGGTCATCTCGGGCTTCCTCGGTCTGGCGCTCGCGTATGTCATCGCGGGTCTGATCGGCGTGATCGGCACCACCGTGATCCCCGGTATCGTCTACGGTGCGCTGATCTGCGTGATCGCGGCGTTCCCGATGGCACTGCTGGGCATCATCCCGCAGTCGATCGTCGCTGACGTTGCAGAGGCAGACGGCATCGAGACCGGCGAGAACAGAGAGGGTATGTTCTTCGCGGCGCGTACCTTTGCGATGAAGTTCGGCCAGTCGCTCGCGATGCTGGTGTTCACGTCGCTCGCGATCATCGGCACGACCCAGAATACCAACAGCAACGACATCACCGCATCCGTCCTCGGCATGACCATCGTCGGCTTTGTCGCGGTCGCGTTCTGCACGCTCGGCGCGGTATTCCTCAGCTTCTATAACGAAAAGAAGGTCATGAAGACCATCGAAAAGAAAGACGATGCCAAAGAATAACAGGTGATTGCTTTGATCAAAAAAATCAGCGGCGCGCGGGACGCATTCGTCCTGTGCACCGACAACACTAGCTATATCATACAAATCGCCGAAAGCGGTCATCCCCTGCATCTGTACTACGGTCGGAGGATCGAGATCGGCGAGGAAAAAGAGCTGGATGCGCTGATCGAGAAGCGAGAATTTGAGATCGGCAACTCGATCGCGTACAGCGAGAAGCATCCGACGGTCATGCTCGAGGATCTGTGCCTTGAGATGAGCTCGCTCGGCCACGGCGACGTCAGAGAACCGTTCATCGAGCTTGTAAAGCCCGACGGCAGCAGAAGCTGTGATTTTCTCTTCGACAGCGCGACCGTCGACGACGAGATGCCGTCGCTCAGGGAAATGCCCTGCTCGTACAGTGAGGACGGCAAGGGCGAGCACCTCTGTCTGACCTTAAAAGACGGAATGCTGACGCTGGAGCTGCATTACTACGTCTATCCCGAATGCGATGTAATCACCCGATACGCGCGGCTGAAAAACAACGGGCAGGAAAGCATCGAGCTGCTGCGCCTGTTGAGCAATCAGCTCGACCTGTACGGCGCAGGATGGTCGGTGACAACCTTCCGCGGCGCATGGACGCGCGAGATGAACAAGGTCACCGTGAACCTGCCGGCGGGAAAGCTCGTCAACGAGAGCCGCACCGGCAGTTCGTCCAACCGCGCAAATCCGTTCTTTATGGTACACGCGGCTGACGCGACGGAAAGCTGCGGCGACGTTTACGGATTCAACCTCGTTTACAGCGGCAATCATTACGCCGCTGTCGAGGTCAACGCCTATGATAAAACGCGCATCGTCGACGGTATCCAGCCCCAGGGCTTCTGCTTTACCGTCGGCTCGGGCGAATGCTTTGAAACACCCGAGGCGGTGATGACCTACTCGCCGCTCGGCTTCACCGGACAGAGCGTGAATATGCACCGCTTTGTCAGGGAGCACATCGTACGCGGCGAATGGAAGGACAAGGAGCGGCCGGTCCTGCTGAACAGCTGGGAGGCAAGCTACTTTGACATCAGCGAAAAAAGCCTGACGGCGCTCGGCAGGGCGGCAAAGGAGCTGGGCGTCGAACTGCTCGTCATGGATGACGGATGGTTCGGCGAGCGAAACGACGACACAAGCTCGCTCGGCGACTGGGACGTAAACCCTAAGAAGCTGCCCGGGGGACTGGACGGTCTGTGCAAAAAGATCAACGACATCGGGCTGGATCTGGGGATCTGGGTCGAGCCCGAGATGGTGAACACCAAGAGCCGGCTGTATGAAGCGCATCCCGACTGGGCGATGGCTGTCCCCGGAACGCTTCACAGCGAGGGCAGGCATCAACGGATCCTCGATCTGTGCAATCCCGCAGTTGTGGAATATCTCACCGAGAAGATGAGCGAGGTTTTCTCGTCGGCGGATATCCGCTACGTCAAATGGGATATGAACCGCATTTTCTCGGACGTTTACTCGCCGTATCTGCCGAAAAACCGCCGGGGCGAAACGGCGCATCGGTACATCCTCGGGCTGTATCGGCTGATGGGCGCGCTGACGGAAAAATTCCCGCAGATCCTTTTTGAAGGCTGTGCATCGGGCGGCAACCGCTTTGACCTCGGCATCCTCTGTTACTTCCCGCAGATCTGGGGCTCGGACAATACCGACGCGCTGTGCCGCGCGGCGATCCAGGAGGGCTACAGCTACGGCTATCCCCAATCGTGCATCGGGGCGCACGTATCGGCAAGCCCGAATCATCAGACCCTGCGGTCTACACCCCTCGAAACCCGTTTTAATATCGCGGCGTTCGGACTGCTCGGCTATGAGCTGGACGTCAAGGACATGACCAAGGAGCAGAAGGAGAACGCAAAGGCGCAGATCGCGCTTTACACGGCATGGCGAGAGGTGTTCCAAAAAGGTCAGTTCTACCGCGGCAGAAACGGTAACCTGCACGAATGGACGGTCGTCAGCGGCGACAAAACGCAGGCGGTCGGGATGATCTTCCAGGAGCTCAGCAAGCCGAATACGCAGTCTGAATTCTTCCGCCCAATGGGGCTCGATCCCGACAAAACCTATCGGCTGTACAATATCTCGGGTCGGGTGGATATCAAGCTGTTCGGCAGTCTGATCAACACCATGGCGCCGATCCATGTCAAACAGGATTCCCTTCTGCACGATATCGTCGCACGCGTCGTCAAGATGGGCGGCGAAAAAGAGGAATACACCGCGACGGGGGCGCTGCTGATGAACAACGGCGTTCGACTGAAACAGGGATTCAGCGGCACCGGGTTCAACGATCAGGTGAGGCTCTTCCCCGACTTTGCATCGCGGATGTACTTCATCACACAAACAGATGAATAAATCTATATAAAAAAGTGTCAAGGACACATCAGCTCCCCCAGCCCCCTCAATCATGAGGGGGGTGGATTTTTAAGGGTAGCTATGGTATAATAAATCCATGAACATT
>CACYPH010000018.1 GCA_902776185.1 uncultured Ruminococcus sp. | reverse complement strand
TCAATCTCCCTGTCAAGCTCGGCGACCTCTTTGGCTCGCTCCTGCTTTTTGTAATCAAGGACGGACAAGTGTTGCTCGTGAGTGCCCTTCTGCTCCCACTCGATACCGTGCCGCTCCATAATCTGAGCGAGGACTTTCTTTTCGGAAAGTATCCAGCGATTCAACTCGTTGTCGCTCTTTCCCTCGCCTTTGAAGCCCATATTGAGCATTGCCTGTTTCAGCGAAACTCTTGTTTCCAATCCCCGTTTGCTGCCGGTGGTGAACGGCACAAAGTCGATATGGATATGCGGCGTCGCTTCGTCCATATGAAGGTGAGCGGAGAACACTCGCAGGTAGGGATTGCGCTCTTGGAAGCCCTGATAGTATTCGTCGAGGATTGTCCTCGCAAGCTCGGCGTGTTCTCCAGTCGCAGACATATCGTCCTTGTTGCCTATTTGGAAGATGATCTCGTGGAACAGCTTTTCCTGCTTTCCGGACTCAATATGCTTGTAATAATCGGCTATCTTTCTGTCCTTGCGTTTCTGTTTATCGTTGTACTGTTTCAGAGCTTCATCAAACATTTCGTGATACACTTTCTTGATCGGCTCGTTACAGTAATCTATATTGAGGTGGGTACGCTCGCTATCCACATTCTCCGCTGTGAAAGTGCGGCTGTTGTGTGTCACGGAGCCTTTACCCACCATTGCACTGATCGTTCTCTTCATTTATCTACCTCAAATCTATATAAAAATATTGTTATCTCACTGATTTATCTCTAACTCAGGTTCTGTTACTCTTGCCAAGAGTAACGCAAAAGCACTTTTGACAGCAGAGCTATCAAAAATGCAACCTGAAAGCAGGTTTTGCGCTCTCCGAAGGGCAAGGGCAGCCCTTTGAAAAGGGCTCCCTGCACCCAGCGGAAACTTTTGTATTGTCACTTCCAGAAAAGGAACATTGCAAGATTGCAGGTATCTATACTGCTGCAATGTTGCAACCTTGACTATGCGGCAAGCTGCCAATACCACTTCGAGCCTATCTTGATTGACTGAACATCCAAACTCTTTTTCACCGTGTCGAGTATCCGCTTGGAGATACCCATACTCTCAGCTTTTTGTTGAATGACCTGCTGCGGACACTTTCCCTCAGCAAGACAATCGGTAATCAGGCTCTCAGCCATTTCCGATTTTTTCTGTCGGCTGAAGCCGCTGAGTAAATCGTCAATGGAAATGTCATAGTGACCGATCCAGTGAAAACCCGTCTCCTTGTTCAGTTCAAAGGCTATCGGCTCACCTTCGGGAGCGAGCGAAGATTTCTGGTGTGCCATTACTCGCGTTTCGGGGCTGTCCTTCACTCTGCCGACAACCAACACACTTCTTGCCGTTGCTTGAAAATCCACAGAGCCAAGTCCACGGTAGTTCGCTTTTGTCCCTTGCATTTTATTCAAATGCCCGACAAGGATAATCGCACACTTGTATTTCTCGGCGATGCGCCCCAGCTGTGAAAGAATGCTCCGCACTTCGTTAGCACGATTCATATCGACCTTTTCTCCGAGATACGCCTGCATAGGATCGAGGATAATCATTCTTGCGCCTGTTTCTTGAATTGCCTGCTCCACTCTTGTGTCGAGCATTGTCAAGGGGACTTCCGATTCATCGATGACCTTAATCCGAGTACAGTCGGCGTTACCTGATAGCAAACGAGGTTTTATCGTATCTCCCAAGCCGTCCTCAGCGGTCTGGTAGATGATACTGATCGGCTCACGCTCGGTGTCGTCACAGGGAAGCTTATCTCCCCGTGACAACAATGCCGCAAGCTGTAAAATCAGTGTGGTTTTACCTTCGCCCGGGTCGCCGTGTATGATAGTGAGCTTTCCGAAAGGAATGTACGGATACCACAGCCATTCGATTTCCTCGATGGCTACCTCGTCCATTCCGATGATTTTTAATTCTGCCATTTACATATACCTCCTGTAATTTTTTCAAATCTATTGAATTTACAGAAGGAATCGGGTATAATACATTTGTTAGGTATGAGTGGCTGTCCTGCTTCTGCGCCAACAGAAGCGTTGTGGACAGTCATTTCATTTATCCGCATATACCTTCCTCCTTCATTCCATTGAGCGTGATTGTAATCAACTCGATATTGTCAAGCAGTTCATCACGGATATTGCCGCCCGCTTCAATGCGTTTCAGCTCCTCCAAGACTAAGGCAAGCTGCGTTTTCAACGCCTTATATACCCTCGGATTGCCCTGTACCACAATGTCACGATTCATACATTTGCGGTAACAATACTCCTGCTTAGGCAAGCCTGAGAGAGCGACGGCAGTGTTGATCTGCTCGTTTTCCTCGGGTGATACCCGAAACCCTACTGTGATGTTTCGCCAACGGTTGTGTTCATCTCTGTTTTTAGCTGACATTTTTGAAATCCATCCTTTCCTGATCTAATCGTTGTACCATTTCTGTCTGCCTTGATGGAAACAGATGGGCGTATCTCAACGTAATCTCGATACTCTCGTGACCGAGCCTGTCCGCAATCGCTACGGGAGTAAAACCCATATCAATCAAAAGTGAAACGTGACTGTGACGTAAATCGTGAATTCTGATGCGCTTTACACCTGCTGCTTTTGATCCTCTGTCCATCTCGTGATGAAGATAGCTTTTTGTCAGCGGGAAAACACGGTCTTTCTTTTTCAGCCCGTAAAGCGTACCAAAGTAATCCTGCATTTCCTCACACAGAAACTGCGGCATTTTGATGACACGGTTGCTCTTTTTGGTTTTCGGTGTAGTAATAACATCCTCGCCGTGTAAACGCTGATAGGATTTGTTGATTCTCACCGTACTGTTATTGAAATCGAAATCCGCAGCCGTCAGGGCTAAAAGCTCGCCCTCTCGAATACCGCACCAATACAGCATTTCAAAAGCGTAGTAAGAAACAGGCTTGTCCATCATTTCCTCGGCAAAGCGTTTGTATTCGTCCTTTGTCCAGAAGTTGATGTTTGCACCGTCCTTGTCGCCCATACTGCCCGCTTTGGCGGCAGGATTGGAACGCAAGTCATAATGCTTAACAGCGTGATTGAAAATAGCGCTGAGCTGATTATGGACGGTCTTTAGATAAGTCTGCGAATACGGTTGCCGTTTTTCGTTGCGGTATGCAAGAAGCTCATTCTGCCAGGCAATGACATCCTTTGTGGTGATCTCGCTGATGTTCCGTTTTCCGAAATACGGCAGGATTTTGGTTTTGATGATATGCTCCTTAGTCAGCCAAGTGTTTTCTTTCAGGCGTGGGCGTATATCCTTTTCATAAAGCTGTGTAAAGGCTTCAAAGGACATATCCATATCAGCGGCGTTCTGCTGCTGAAAGGTACGCTCCCATTCCTGCGCTTCACGCTTGGTGGAAAAACCTCGCTTGCATTTCTGCTTGCGCTCGCCTTTCCAATTCATATATCGAGCCATCACATACCAAGTGTTATTGCTCTCGTTCTTAAATACAGGCATTTGTTAAATCCTCCTTTCCGACTCCGTAGAGCCTTTCGTTAAAGTATTGTCTGTTTACTCTTCCTGAGATAGTGACGAAGCCCTTTGCTTTCAGCTCGTCGTTAAGCTGCTTAATGATTTTGTAAGCATACGAAACCGATACATCAAGCTCGGTGGCTACCTCCTCTACTCTCATAAATTTATTCTCCATAGCATTTGTCCTTTCTTTATGATTTTTGATATATGGATGTAAATAAACGCAGAGTTGTGCCGTTCTACCCGCACGTCGTTCCTGCCCCCTTGTTGTCAGGAGCGTTATCTCGCTCGCTCTTACTTACGCAAGAGGTCTTGGCGGAGTATCCCGTGCAGACGGTCATTCAGTTGTATATAAATATAGCAGGTAACGCTATAAGTTTAGTATAATACACAAATATGTTTATGTCAAGTGGTTTTGAAGAAAATAATTAAACTTTTTTATTTACATTGCTCTTGACGACATTAAACTTATATGCTATTATAATTACAAGAAAATTCGACAAGGAGTGAGAATAATGGCTATTGGCGAAAGAATCCGCTTTATCCGTAATCTCAGAGGAATGACACAGAAATACTTAGGTATAATGGCAGGCTTGCCTGAAAGAACTGCCGACATCCGTATGGCGCAGTACGAAGCAGGAACAAGAACGCCGAAAGAAGATTTAACTAAGGCTTTGGCTCACGCTTTAGATGTATCGCCCGACGCTTTGACCGTACCCGACATTGATTCCTATATCGGTTTAATGCACACGCTGTTTGCCTTAGAGGATATATACGGTCTGACGATTGAAAACAGGGACGGCGAAATCATTATGCGTATTGATCCGTTCAAGAGCAGAGAAGCCAGAAATCTTTTAGATGATCTCCCCGGTTGGTGCGCAGAGCGTGAGAAATACCGCAAGGGCGAAATCAGCAAGGACGATTATGATAAGTGGCGTTATAACTACCCGAAGTATGACACCTCAAAGCGTTGGGTAAAGGTGCCGTCTAAAGAGCTAAGCGACGCTTTGATTGAGGGATTGAGAAAAGAAAAGAATTGATGTAACTATTACTTGTTAGGTGGAGAAAATGAATTCATTCTTTATATTTGGCTGGTATGGACTACTGATTGCAGTTATAGGTGATTTACTTGTTTCGACGATTCTTTCTTTGTTTTATAAAGGTTATAACATTGCAACAATGTCAATCAGTGCTTTAGGAAATCCTCAAAGCCCCGTCAGATTGCCGTTTAATATTTGGATGTTTATAGAAGGAATGCTTTTCTTGATTTCACTGCCTGCATTATATAAGCAGTATCATTCAACATCAGGTTGGATGACAATTATCTTAATCGTTTTTATTGCAGTGTTTGGAATTGGAGCTTGCATTTTTACGGCTTTCTTTAGTGTAAACGAAACAAAAGATATAGTTACAATTTCATCAAAAATGCACAGTGCAGGTTCAGTACTTGGTTTTATCGTCTTTCTCTTTGTCCCATTGCTTTTAGCAATACTTTCATTTAAAAGCGGAGAAATGATTATAGGGGTTATAAGCATTATCTGTTTTATTATTTCATTAGTTTTCTTTGTGTTGTTTGTTATGTCTGATAAACAGGAATTTGCAAATACGGTTATTTCTAACGAAGGATTGTGGCAAAGACTCAATTTGATTTTTATGTATTTACCTCTTGCTATTGTTTCTATACAAAACATTTTTCAAGCCACTTAAATCATATCTCTACGGAAAAACAGAAAAAACAAAAGCCCTTAGCTGTAGTTTTATACAGCTAAGGGCTTCATCATATGGATTTTTACAGTCACAACCCAAAGAATGATTATTCCTTTACCCCACAACCACCTGATACACAGAATAATTGTGGTTGTAGCGACTGTTATCAAATTGTTATCAAAAGCAATGTAAATAGCTCGCAAACCCGCATAAACACTGGGTTTTTAGCGTTTTACATATCACTCCCACTCCACGGTTCCGGGGGGTTTGCTGGTGATATCGTAGACGACGCGGTTGACCTGGGGAACTTCGTTGATGATGCGGTTCGAGACTCTGCCGAGGATGTCGTAGGGAATCTTTGCCCAGTCGGCGGTCATGAAGTCGTCGGTGGTGACGGCGCGGATCGCGACCAGCTCGCTGTAGGTGCGCGCATCACCCATGACGCCGACGGTTTTGACGCCCGGTAACACCGCGAAGAACTGGCTCATTTCCTTTGCGTAGCCGCAGCGATCCATCTCGTCGCGGAGGATCGCGTCGGCTTCCTGCAGGATCTTGACGCGCTCGGCAGTGACTTCGCCGATCACGCGGACGCCCAGTCCGGGACCGGGGAAGGGCTGACGCCAGACAAGGTCATGCGGCAGTCCGAGCTTTTCGCCGACGGCGCGGACCTCGTCCTTGAAAAGATCCTTGAGCGGCTCGATCACGCCCTCAAAATGGATATCTTTCGGAATACCCACCTGATTATGGTGGGTTTTGATTTTTGACGCATCGCCCTTGCCGCTTTCGATGCGGTCGGGATAGATCGTGCCCTGTGCAAAGTAACCGCTGCCGTAGCTCTCGCGGATCCTGTTCCAGAATACGTTATAGAATTCTCTGCCGATGACGTTGCGCTTATCCTCGGGATCGGTCAGTCCGCTGAGCTTAGCGAGGAATTCCTCCTGACAATTGATGCGGATGAAGTTCATATCAAACAGGTTGGTAAAGGTCTCTTCGACGAAGTCGCCCTCGTTTTTACGCATCAGTCCCTGATCGACGAACACGCAGGTGAGCTGTTTGCCGATCGCCTTGCTGATCAGCGCGGCGGCAACCGATGAATCTACGCCGCCGGAAAGTCCGAGCACGACGCCTTTATCGCCGACCTGTGCGCGGATCTGCGCGACGGTATCGTCGATGAAGCTGTCCATCTGCCAGTCGCCGGTACAGCCGCAGACGTTGTAGAGGAAGTTATGCAGGATCTGCTGACCGTATTCGGTGTGGGTGACCTCGGGGTGGAACTGGACGGCGTATATCTTTCGGCTTTCGTCGCACATGGCGGCGGTGGGGCACTGAGCGGTGCGCGCAGTGGCGGCAAAGCCTGTGGGCGGGGAGGCGATATAGTCGCGGTGGCTCATCCAGCAGACGCTGGTGCGCGGGACGTCGTTAAAGAGGACGTCGTCGTCGACGGTGAGGTCGATCTTGCCGTATTCGCTGCTGTTCTCGGCGCTTGTGACCGTGCCGCCCGCCATATAGGCGATCAGCTGACAGCCGTAGCAGATGCCGAGGATGGGGATACCGGCGTCAAGGATGGCGGGGTCGTAGTGCGGTGATAAGGGATCATAGACGCTGTTGGGGCCGCCGGTAAAGATGACGCCGGTGTAGCCTGCCGCCTTGATCTCGTCGACGGTGATTTTGTTATAGGGTTTGATCTCGGCGTAGATGTGTTGCTCGCGCACGCGGCGGGCGATCAGCTGGTTATACTGGCCGCCGAAATCGAGGACAAGGATTTTTTGCATGGTTGCCTCCTGATTGTTATGTGAATATGGTGGTCGCCTGACGGCGACATTGTGCAATCCCTCAGTCGCCAAATGGCGACAGCTCCCTTTACCAAAGGGAGCCGTATGCGTTTAAATATTAATCTCCGCGGATTTGCGGTCGATGTTTTCCACAAGCGGGCGGGTCTTGTCGACCAATGCCTGTACCTGTTCGGGGCAGCGTCCGATGTAGTCGGCGGGGTTGAGCACGTCGGTCATCTCTTCGAGCGTGAGCGGGAAGTCGGGATTTGCGGCGAGCTGATCGAGCAGATCGCAGCCCTCGCCGTTATCCATGCGCTCGATGGCTTTCATCGAGCATTGGCGGATGATCTCGTGCAGATCCTGACGGCTGGCGCCGCGCTTGACGCCCTCCATCATCAGGTTTTCGGTCGCGATAAAGGGCAGATACTCGCGTACCGCCTTCTCGACCACGGGGGTGTTGACAAAGATGCCTGCGGTGATCTTCTGCATCAGGCGCAGTACCGCGTCGGCGCAGAGGAAGCCCTCGGGCAGGCTGATGCGACGATTCGCGGAATCGTCGAGGGTGCGCTCCATCCACTGGACGGAGATGGTCATCGGCGCGTTGAGCGCGTCCGTCATCAGATAGCGCGACAGCGAGCAGACGCGTTCGCACATCATCGGGTTGCGCTTGTAGGGCATCGCGGAGGAACCGACCTGTGTTTTGCCGAACGGCTCGAAGAGCTGACGGTCGTGCTGGAGAAGGCGCATATCGGTCGCGAATTTGTGGGCGGACTGGGCAATGGAGGACAGGGCGTTGAGGATGCGGCTGTCGACCTTGCGCGGGTAGGTCTGACCCTGCACGTCGAAGATCTCGTCAAAGCCGAAAGCGGATGCGATGCGGCGGTTGAGTTCGTTGATTTTTTCGCCGTCGCCCTCGAACAGCTCCTTGAAGCTCGCTTCAGAACCGGTCGTGCCGCGGCAGCCGAGGAACTTGACGTTTTTGATCGCGAAGTCGATCTCATCGAGGTCGCTGACGAAGTCCTGCAGCCAGAGAGAGGCGCGCTTGCCGACGGTGACGAGCTGTGCGGGCTGGTAGTGGGTATAGCCGAGGGTGGGCATGGCTTTGTATTTTTCCGCGAAATCGGTGAGATTCGCGATGACCTTCAAAAGTTCGCCGCGGATGTATAATAACGCGTCGCGGTAGAGGACGAGGTCGGCGTTATCGGTAACATAGCAGGAGGTCGCGCCGAGGTGGATGATGCCCGCCGCTTCGGGCGCGACTGCGCCGTAGGCGTGGATGTGCGCCATGACGTCGTGCTTGAACTCCTTCTCTTTCTGTGCGGCATAGTCGAAGTCGATGTTGCTGACGTTATCTTCGAGCGCCTCGACCTGTTCCGATGTGATCGGCAGACCGAGGTCGGATTCGGCGCGGGCAAGCTCGACCCAGAGTTTGCGCCATGTTTCGATGCGGGTCTGGGCGGAGAACAGAGAGCTCATATAGTCCGACGCATAGCGCGCGGAGAAAGGGGATACGTAATTGGTTTTCATGTAGACCTCCGGTTTTAGTGAAGAGTTGTGGGAGGGCTTTGCCCTCACCCAATACTGCAATTCCTCACCCGCCTTTGGCGGGAGCTCCCTTTATCAAAGGGAGCCATTGGTTATCGGATGATGATGCTGTCGCGCTCGGGGCCGACAGAGATGTATTTGATATAGCAGCCGATGGCTTTCTCGATATAGAGAACGTAGTCCTGCGCTTCTTTCGGAAGATCTTCAAAGCGGCGGACGCCGGTGATGTCGGTCTTCCAGCCGGGGAGGTACTCGGTGATCGGCTCGGCAGCAGGTAGCAGGCTCGGGAAGGGGAATTTCTCGGTGATGCGGTCGCCGACCTTGTATTTGGTGCAGACGGGGATCTCGTCCATGTAGCTCAGGACGTCCATCTTGGTCAGGGCGATCTCGGTCGCGCCCTGCATCCGCACGCCGTAGCGCGTGGCGACGACGTCGAATGAGCCGACGCGGCGGGGACGTCCGGTTTTTGCGCCGAACTCGCCGCCCTCTTCACGGAGCTTGTCGGCTTCCTCGCCGAACCACTCAGAGGTGAACGGGCCTTCGCCGACGCAGGTGGAGTACGCCTTGACGACGCCGATGATCTTGTCGAGCTTTAAGGACGGCAGTCCTGCGCCGATGGGCGCGTATGCCGCGATGGTCGAGGACGAGGTGGTGTAGGGGTGGATGCCGAAGTCGATATCGCGCAGCGCGCCGAGCTGGGCTTCGAACAGAACGTCCTTTTCGGTGTTCTTGGCGTTATCAAAGAAGTACTCGAGGTCGCCGATGAAGGGCATGAGCTTGATGCAGTAGTTATCGTACCATTCCTTGAGCTGTTCATAGGTCGTCGGCTCTGCGCCGTAGACCTTCTCGAGAGTGAGGTTCTTCCACTCCATGATCGGGAGCAGGTGCTCAAAAAACGCTTTTTCGTTCAATATCTCGCCCGCGAGGACGGTCTTCTTCTGGTATTTATCGGAGTAGAACGGCGCGATGCCCTGTTTGGTAGAGCCGTACTTTTTGTCGGCGAGGCGCTGCTCCTCCAGACAGTCGAGCTCTTTGTGCCATGGCAGCAGCAGTGATGCACGGGAGCTGATCTTTAAGTTATCGGGGCTGAGTTTGATTCCCTTTTCGCGGACATACTCGATCTCTTTGATCAGATTCTCGGGGTCGACTGCTACGCCGTTGCCGATGACGGACACGACGTCCTTATGGAAAATACCCGAGGGCAGAAGATGCAGGGCGAATTTGCCGTAATCGTTGATGACGGTGTGACCGGCGTTGCCGCCGCCCTGATAGCGGACGACCACGTCATAGTCGGCGCAGATGAGGTCGACCATGCGGCCTTTTCCCTCGTCGCCCCAGTTGATGCCTACGATAGCGCAATTTGACATAATGACCTCCAATATGCAAAGGTGGACTTTTGTGATAAAACAGATGGAGAGGAAAGGTTGTCCCCTCATCCGTCACCGGCAACAAGTTGCACGGTGACACCTTCCCCCCGAGGGGAAGGCTTTCCGAGAGAAATTATAGCACAGATCACGCCGATTGCGTGAAAAAAATAGCGCTTCAAAATAATTTTGGATACATGAATAAAAATGCAGGAGCGAAAAGCCGGTTTTGTATGGATTTTTGATGTCGGTTTTTCGGGATTTTGTGGATAAATGCGGGATAAATAAATGACCTCCCCGAAAAAGGGAGGTCGGATATACGTTATGCGTGCCGCTTGATGAAATCGCGGACGATCGCGATATAGCGGTCGGGATCGGAAAAATAGCTGACGCCGTGGACGGCGTTCGGGAAGGTGTGGCGTTCGACCATGTCGGGATTCGCCTGATAGATCTCCTCGCTCATGGCGGCGGGAACAAAGGCGTCATCCTCGCCGTGGATCAGGAGGATCGGGGTCTTGGTATTTTTCACCGCGTTGGCGCCGGTGATATCCCCGCGCAGATTCAGATGGCCGTAAACCAGCGCGGACAGTCGGATGAACGGCCAGACGGGTTTCGGATTTTTGACCGTCCACTTGACGACGTGGCAGATGATGTCCTTGGGCGAGCTGTAGGGGCAGTCGGCGCAGATCAGCCTGACATTATCGGGAAGCTCAAGCCCCGACGCCATGACGACCGTCGCCGCACCCATCGAGATGCCGAAAAGGTAGATCGGCTTGTCTGTGCCGAAGCGGCGATTGACGTATTCGATCCATGACAATACGTCGCGGCGCTCGCGGATACCGTAGGAGATCGTATGGCCGCCGCTTCTGAAATGGGCGCGCTCGTCGATCAGCAGGACGTTATAGCCTTCATTCTGCAAAAACTGTCCCATTACGCTGAAATCCCTCAGTGCCGATCCGCGGAATCCGTGACAGCAGATGCACAGGGGTGCCGTATCGGAGCGGTGGTAGTAGCGCGCTGCCAGCCGCAGTCCGTCGTAGGAGCGGGTATAGACGCGCTGACAGGGGATCTCGGACAGGAATTTTGCCTGACGGATGATCTCGTTAAAGAGCTTTTTATCGTCGAGGAACGGCTTTGTTTCGATCTCGTGCTCGCCGGGATAGGGCGAGTAGAACGCCTTGTGATAGAGATAGAACAGTCCGATCAACAGGGCGATCAGCAGGACTAGGGAAATGATTAGAAATACGATCATGATACTTACCTTTCGTGGACGCGCTTGCCGGTCATATGCTCGATCGTGAGGGCGAGGATATGACAGCGGTCGGCGTCTTTTCGGATCTCTTCATTGACTTCGCCGACGGTCGGATAATATTTCAGACCGAGCTGTTTGAGGCGGTTCAGCTTTTCCTCGGCGTCGTCGACGATACGAATCCTGCCGAAGACGATGACGCTGTTGAAATAGTATGCCCAGTCGTCGTCGGGCTTTCTGCCTTTGTCGAGGACGCAGAAGGAGGCTTTGTCACACGCTTTGACGGCGTCAAGCTTGTGACCGCTGAGAGCACAGTGGAAGTACAGACAGCCGTCGTCATAGACAAAGTCGAGCGGCACGCCGTAGGGATAGCCGCCGTCGCCGATCAGCGACAGTACGCCGCGCGGCTCGGTTGTCAGGATCGCAAGGCATTCCTGCTCGGTCAATTGCTGCTTAAAGCGGCGCATGGGTCGAAACATAGGCGTTTCCTTTCTTTACGGTTTCGGTTTAACGGTTGGTTTTTCTGTTGGTTTTTCGGTGGGTTTTTCAGTTGGCTTAATTGTCGGCTTTTCGGTCGCGATCTCGGTACGCGGCGCGGCGGTCGGTTTTTCAGATTCGGGATGTTTTTCTGTCGGCTGTTTGGTCGACGGTTGTGTTTCGGACGGCTTTTCAGTGGGCTTTGCCGTCGGCTTCTCGGTCGGCTTCTCGGTCGGCGCTTCGGTGAAGGGCTGATCGAGATGCGAGGTATCGAGCAGGATGACTGACCAGCCGCCGATGTCTTGATTGATGCGCTCGAACGCATCGGCGTCATAGGTGACCATGCCCTGCAGGGGATCGGCGATCTTGACCGTGCCCGCGGAGCGGTCATAGCCGCAGAGGGTGACGCAGTGCTCGTTGTAATACCACATATAATACTCGTCGTCATAGTACATGCCGTCGTCGGTATACATGGGCTCGTCCATATAGTAGGTCGTCCAGATCACAACGGGACAGCCTGCCTCGATGAATTTATACAGGTCGCTCAGCGGATGATGGCTGGCGTTGTAGGCGTAGATCGGCGCGCCGGTCGCGGCGGTGTAGTTCTCGACGGTGCGGATGATGCCGATCGGCATGACGCCTGCGCCGCCGTCAGAGAACGGGTCGCCGCAGAAGCCGATCGCAAAGTTGTCGTCATATTGAAGATAGTTTTCGGCGATGTCGGTTTTGCTCAGCTTGCAGCCGAGTGCGTTCATCGCCATGGTCAGCGCGACGGATTCGCAGCCTGTGGGCAGCTCGGGATACTGTTCGATCGGATCGACGTCGATCGACGCGGAGCCGGAATGCAGGTCGGCTTTCAGGATATCGGAGATGCGCCGCTCGGCGAGCTCTGTGATCGTCGGGGCGGGCTCGGTCGGCTTTTCGGTTGCGGCGGATGTGGATTTCACCGACGAGATTGGCTCTTTTTCGGCGGTGTCCGGGGTGGCGGTCGTCGAGAGGGACGATATCGCTGTACATCCGCTCAGCAACACTAATAACAGCAGTGAGCAAAGGATTCGTTTCATGGAATTCTCCTCATTGGTCTTTTACACAGTAACATAATAATCCAGTATAACATATTTCGACAGATTTTGCTACTGTTTTCCAAAGAAAAAACTCCCGATGATCTCGGGAGTCAGAAATGGATCAGGTTTTTTCTTTTGTCAGGCGCTTTTTGACGCGGGTTTCAAGCGTATCGAGCCGCTGTCGGAGCTTCAAAAGGCGGAACAGATACCAACGGATCAAATCGACGGCTGAGCAGACGAGATAGACGCCGACCGCGATCCCTGCCGCACAGAGCAGCATCGTCGGCGTCGGCATTTTTCCCAGAAACAGCAGAGAGGATTTTGTGATGCGGGCGCGGATGATCGGGTGGTCGTGGATCAGATAGACGCTGAAGGTCATCGGCGTCAGGAATGCGATGATGCGGTTGACGATCGGCTTGAAGTGCAGCCCGCGGAAAAACAGCAGCAGCGAGATCGCGCAGATCCAAAGGTTCAGCGAGGTGTAGTTGATGAACAGCGCGTTGAAATAATTGACGTTATGGCGGGTTTGGATCACGTGATATTGCATCAGCAGCTTGAGTGCTGTAGAAAAGGCGGCGGTGATAAAGAATACTAATAAGAAACGATAGCGTTTTGTATGGGCAAAGATATCGTACTTGCGGATATAAGCGCCGACAAGGTACAGCACCATCATCCACCATGCGGAAAAACCGCGGTTGACGCCGAAGGAATCGGTGTTGGTAAAGCTGTTGTAGATCGAGCCGAACACGCCGATAAACAGCATCAGCGACACTAAAATGACCTCTAAGCGGCGGCGGCTCAGCGTATTGACGGCGTTGTTCAGGAGCGGCATCACCAGAAACAGCACAAAGTAGGACGAAAAGAACCAGTACTCGCGGCTCAGCAAGGGCAGGAAGGATCGCCAAAGCACGGTGAAGGTGACCGAGCCGGGGCGGAAGAGATAGTACATCAGCGTGATGCCCGCAGAATAGCAGAGCACCGTCAGCCACAATTCGACAACGCGGCTGTATTTGTGGGGCGAAGCGACGCCGACATAGCCGGAGATCAGCACGTAGCAGTTGACCGCGCACATCAGCGCAAGCTGTGTGAACAGCACGACGTCATAGCCGGGGGTGAACCTGACGCGCGTCGGCAGCAGGTTGGGATGATGCAGGATATGATAGAAGATGATCATCAGCATCGAGAGGATCCGCAGTGCGTCGATACCGTAGTTGCGCTTTTGATCCAACATACGCCGTGCCATAGCATCGCTCCTTTCTGCAAAACTATTCCACATTATATTACATATTTCGCGCTGTGTCAAATGGAGAAAAGCCCAAAAATTGCGGGTTTTCCTTGACAGAACGCGCTGTTTCTTTTAAGATAAAACTATCAGATTGAAACGGGGTGACGGCATGAACAAAAAGCGGTTGATCACGCGGATTTCGGCGGCGTTTTCAGCGGCGTTGATAACGCTGTTGTGCGCGGTCTTGCCTGCCTTTGCGGGCGGGGGCGAAAAGGAGATTACCGTCGAGCCGATCGCCTTTCATAACGCCGACTTTATCCGCGGCATGGATGTGTCGTCGGTCATCTCGCTGGAAAACAGCGGTGTGAAGTTTTACGATGAAAACGGAAGGCAGGCGGATCTTTTTCGCATCCTTGCCGACCACGGCGTCAACTATATCCGCGTCAGGGTATGGAACGATCCCTATGACGGCGCGGGCAAGGGCTACGGCGGCGGGAATAACGATATCGAGAAAGCCGCGCAGATCGGCAGCCGCGCCGCAAAATACGGCATGAAGCTGCTGGTGGATTTTCACTACTCCGATTTTTGGGCAGACCCGCTCAAACAGCAGTCCCCGAAATCGTGGGCAGGGCTTTACCTCGACGAGAGGCTCTCCGCGATCAAGGAGTATACCGCTTCGGCGCTCGACAGCATCCGATCGGCGGGCGCTGAGATCGGGATGGTGCAGATCGGCAACGAAACCAACAGCGGGATCGCGGGAGTGACGAATTTTGACGATATTCCGAAGGTGTTCAGCGCCGCGGCAAAAGCTGTCCGCGACTTTGATCCGAATATCCTGATCGCGGTGCATTTCACCAATCCCGAGCAGACAAGCACGATGAAATGGCGTGCGGATTGGCTTGCTCAAAACAACGTGGATTACGACGTTTTTGCGACCTCCTACTATCCCTACTGGCACGGCAGTCTTGAGAATCTGACCGAGGTACTGCGTTACGTCGCGGATACCTATGGAAAATATGTAATGGTCGCCGAGACCTCCTACGCCTACACGCTCGAGGACAGCGACGGGCATCCGAATACCGTCAGTGAATGGGATAACAACAGCGGCGACGATCTGCTGTGGGAATTCAGCGAGCAGGGTCAGGCGGACGAGGTGCGCGCGGTGATGAACGCCGTGAACAATGTCGGCGAGAAGGGTCTGGGCGTTTTCTACTGGGAAGGCGCGTGGATCACGGTCGGCGATACGACTGGGCTCAGCGGCGATGCATATACACAGCGCGTGAATGATAACAAGGCGCTGTGGGAGCAATACGGCTGCGGCTGGGCGGCGAGCTTTGCGGGCGCATATGAACCCGACGACGCGGGTCAGTATTTTGGCGGTTCGGCGGTCGACAATCAGGCGTTCTTCGACCCGTCAGGAAAGGCGCTCAGATCGCTTTGGGTATTTGATCGAGTTGTGACATACGATCCTGTTTTGGGCGATGTCGATCTCGACGGGGAGGTCACGATTCTGGACGCGACCGCGGTTCAGCGATATCTGGTCGATCTGATCTATCTCAAGCCTGCGGCGCAAAAGGCGGCGGACGTTAATCGTAACGGCGAGGTGGATATCCTCGATGCGACGCGCATCCAGCGGATGCTTGCGGGATTCAACGATGAATAAGCAACACAGCGGCAGTCTCGCTTACTGCCGTTCTATAAAATAATGAAAAAGGAGAAGCATTATGGAATCTAACCATCTTCAAAAAAACAACCGAATCCTTAATGACTATTTCAGATCGGGCGCAGTTCTGGTCAGAGGAATCCTGCAGCTGTTGGCGCTCGGCGCCGGTATTGGTTTTTGCCTGGCGATGAATGCCCAAACACCGCGGATCGTCAGCCTCATCAACAAGGAGTACGGGACAAATGTGCCGGTCAATTCCGTGTTGACGAGCGCAGTTCCGTCGATCATCACCACCGCGATCCCGATGGTATTGATCGCCGTTGCCTATTTTATCATCTTCGGCAAAAGCCGCAGCAGCAAGCCGAACGCGAGATCTGACGCGGGCTTTATCATCCTGAACATCTTTGCGATCATCGAGCTGGTTTGCGTGATCATCGCGTCAGTCGCTGTCGTCGCGGGGTCGGTATTTATTTTTCTCAGAAAGCCCAAGGATCTGTCGGCAAACAGCAGCAGGGTGCTGATGGCATCGTTGATCGGCACGGTCGTGATGTGCGTGATCGCACTGATCATCGCGATCATTTACAAGGCGTACATCGGTTCTGTCAGAAAAACTGCGAAAACCGCTGAGTTATGTAATACCGGCGCGAAGGCTTTCGGCGTTTTCTCCGTATTGTCGGCGATCAGCTCGGCGTTCGGTGTTCTGGGGACGCTCGGTCTGTTCATACTGCGCAGTCGGGTCGTTGATCTGCTGCGGAATGCGGCAATCACGGATATTCCCGAGGAGCTGAGCAGTATTTTTGTCGACGGCAGTATGTGGTTATTCCTGTGCCTGTTCCTGAGCGCGCTGATCACCTTTATCACCCATATCGTCGACGCTAAGATCGCGCTGGGCTATAACCGCCATATCAAAGAAGCGCGTTTGAACGGCAGCGCAGGGGACGTGAATGATCCGCCGATGAACGACGGCTTTTACGGCGGCGACGATCAGCCCCGCAAAAGGAAAAGAAGCGGTTACGGCGATCGGTTCATCGAAGACTGATCCCCCGCTTAATCCCGCTTAATATTGAAATAAAGTGCCGCCGCAGGACAGGAGCGTTCTGCGGCGGCGTTTCCTTTATATCATTCTTCCATTTGCTTGCCGAGGAAGGCGGCGGCGGACTGGGCGAGCTTGAGCTCGGTTTCGGTCGGCGTCTGGATGCGCTCGCCCTTGAGCATCACGACTGCGCCGGTGACGTCGCCTGCGGCAATGATCGGATAGATGATCGCAGCGGCGTGGTTGAGCCCTTCGACCGGCTGGACCTCGTCGACCGAGTTCGGGTGGGCGCTGTAGGAGCGGCGGCTCTCCATGAAGTTTTCCAGCACGGAGGTGACCCTGCGCTCGAGATATTCGCGCTTGCTCACGCCTGCGGCGGCGATCACATGGTCGCGGTCGCAGACCAGCGTCGGCATCGCGCTGATGCGTGACAGTACGTCTGCGTACTGTGCGGCGAACACGCTCAGCTCGCCGACCGGTGAATATTTTTTGAAGATGACTTCGCCGTCTGTGGCGGTATAGATCTCCAGCGGATCGCCTTCGCGGATGCGTAACGTGCGTCGGATCTCCTTCGGGATGACAACGCGTCCTAAATCGTCGATCCTGCGTACAATTCCTGTTGCTTTCATATCTGAATCTCCTTAATGTTGGTTTACAATTCCTTGCAAATCTAGTGTTTGCAGTGTCAGAGGAATCATACGGCCGCGGGCGAACCAAAATTTGTTAACCGGAATCGTTTTGATCGGCAGCTTATTTCAGATCGCCGTTGGCGGGGTTGTCGAGAACCTTGCCGGATTCATCGAAGCGCGAGCCGTGGCAGGCGCAGTCCCACGAGCGCTCGGCACGGTTATATTTGAGGGCGCAGCCGAGGTGGGGACAGCGTTTTTTCGAGATGGTCAAAAGGTTCTTGGTCGCCTCGAAGCCGTTGACTAATAACTGCGGTTTGAGAATACTGCGTGACGGGGCGAAGACATCGGCACAGTCGTTCTGCCTGCCGAGGAGTTGATCGCTCAGCAGCATCGCCGCGGTCATCGCGCCGGTCATGCCCCATTTATTGAAGCCGCTCGCGACGTAGAGATGATTGGTACGTTTCGAATACTGTCCGATGTAGGGGACGTCGTCGAGGCTCATGCAGTCCTGAGCCGCCCAGTGATATTTTTCGGCAGCGTCGGGATAGACCCTGCCGGCAAATGCGCGCAGCTCGTGCCGGTTGCCGCCCTTGTGACCGGTGCGGTGACCGCCGCCGCCGAGCAGGAGAAGATTGTCGTGATTTCGAAAAGACAATCCCGTTCGGCTTTCGTCGACATACATGCCGCCGACGCCCTGTGCGTTTTCGAGCGCGATCACATAGGAACGGTGCTGATAGAGCTTGAGAAAATAACTGCCGTGCTTATTGATGAACGGAAAATGCGTCGTGACGATCACCTTGTCGGCAGAGATGCTCCCGCGTTCCGTCAAAGCGATATTGCCGATCATCTCGCGGACAAAGGTGTTCTCATAGATGTTCAAATCTTTGGCGATCGCTGTGATGAATTTCAGCGGATGGAACTGCGCCTGACGGGGGAATTTGACGGCGCCCACGGTATCGATCGGGATGTTCGGCTTTTCACAAAGCTCGGCTGGATAACCGATTTTTCGCAGCGCATCCATTTCGTTCTTGAGCTTTTTGCGGTCATGGATGCTGTAGACATAGTTGTCCTTGACCTCGTAATCGCAGTCGATCTTTGCACATATCGCCGCATATGCTTCGAACGCCTTTCGGTTAGCCGAAAGGTATTTTTGCGCCGCTTCAAGTCCGCCGCTGTTGAGGAGCTTTTGATAATTCAGACCGTGCTGGTAGGTGATCTTCGCGGTGGTGTTTCGGGTCGTGCCGGAGCAGATCCTGCCTTTTTCGACCAGCGTGTATTTTACGCCGTTTTGGTGCAGATAATAGGCGGTCAGGATGCCCGCGATCCCGCCGCCGATAATCAGCACATCGGTGCGGATATCTTTATTTAACTGCGGAAATCGGGGCAGCTTTACCGTTTCTTCCCATACAGATTTCATTTTGCGCCTCCGTTTTTGATCGGGAACAGGGTCAGCTGATTGTCGTCATAACAGATACCGAGAAAGATCTCCTTGGCGTTTTTATAGCCTTGTTTTTTCAGCTCTTTCATCAGCCAATCGTCGCTCAGTCCCTTGCGTCTGAGATTATCGCCCATGATCCTGCCGTCCATGATGAGCTCGGTGCCGATGTGCTCGGGCTTGGGGTTCAGCTTCATATCCTCGGGATTGATCGGACGCTTGGTGCTGACGGGCAGGATCGACAGCTTGCCGTTGTATTCGAATACGGCGGTCTGGATATCATTCAGGTTGAAATAGCCCTCCTGACGGCACAAAAGCAGAAACTCGCTGAGCTCCAGCTTCGCCTTTTTCATGTTCTCGCGGTAGAGCTTGCCGTCGTTCAAAATGATGGTCGGCGTGCCGTTGATGAATTTTCTGGTTCGGGCGAACCGCCTCGTGATGATGCTCAAAGCGACGGTGATCGTCCCGAACACCAGCATGGAGATCGTCGGCTTCCACCACGGCTTGTCCAGCGTGGTGGCAAGCTCCGCGGCGATCGAGCCGATGGTGATGCCGGTGATGTAGTCGAAAAATTCGAGCTGCGCGACCTGCTTATGCCCGATGATCTTTGCGATCAGAAAGAGAATGATTGCCGAGAATACCGAGGCGAGGATGACCTGCAAGATTTCCATTGTCATAAATCCTGCAGGTCTGCCGCCGGGATATCGTTCTCGAGATTATCCCGCGCAAGATCGGTGTCGATCTCTTTGTATACGTCCGATATCGGTTTCTCGTGCGCGTAGGGCGTGGTGTGGTACACCTTTTGGGATGGGGCATGTGTTCCCGCGATGATCGGGTTGACTTTCTCTTTGCCGTGTTTCGCCTTTCCTTGGATCTCGGGGACTGCCGCCTGTTCGTTGCGCGGTTTGGTATGTGTCCGCTGTTCTCGTTTCATTCCTTGTTTTGCCATATGATTCACCTCACGGTTATTGTGAGTGAATTTCTTGCGATTATACTGCTCGGATGACCCCGCACGCGATTTTCTCACCGGCGTCGCCCGATGGCTGGGTGTGAAAGTCATCCGGTCCGGCGTGGATGACAACGGTCCTGCCGATGACGTCGCGCAGACGGAAACGGTCGGTTTTGACCGTCATATAGGCGCTGCCGTGATTGGATAAGAGCGGCGGCAGATCGCCGGCATGGGACGGATGGGGGAGATCGTTCGGGTTATAATGACTGCCGGTATCGGGAAAGCCTTTTCCGTTACAATCGTTGCCCTCATGGATATGAAAGCCGTAGAAGCCAGATCCGTTCTGCGGCAAGCCGGTGATTTTTGCCGTTACCAAAACGCCGTCCCTCTCCTGATAGAACAGCACTTCTCCGCGGACGTTCAGATACGGTTCGCGGCTTTTGATGATCGCTCGCGCGTTCGGTCGTCTGCTGTATTGCATGTGATATGCACCTCCGCATTATTATATGCGGAAGAGATATAATTGATCAAAAACCGATTAGCGTTCTGCTCCTTTTGCACAAGGCAAAAGAATTGACATCAACCGGGTTTTGTGGTAATCTTTAAACGATGTAGTAAGAGCTTGGAGAACGATGTGTTTTTCTGCTTCTTTTGCCCGCTGAGAACGGGAATACTACCGGCAAAAACTTCATTTGAATGTAGGTTGTGAATCATGAATCATATTCCTTTTAATATCCCTCCGTATCTGGGGACAGAAGACAAGTATATCAAACAGGCGATCGCGAATCGCAAGATCTGCGGCGACGGCGAATTTACCAAAAAATGCAACGCGAAGTTGGAGGAGCTGACCGGCGCTGAGAAGGTATTGATGACGACATCGGGTACCTCGGCGCTGGAGATGACCTCGCTCTTGTGCAATATCCAGCCGGGCGACGAGGTGATCATGCCGTCGTATACCTTTGTATCGACAGCGAACGCGTTTGTGCTCAGGGGTGCAACGATCGTTTTCGTCGACGTTCGCCCCGATACGATGAATATCGACGAGAAGCTGATCGAAGAGGCGATCACCGATAAAACAAAGGCGATCGTTCCCGTACATTATGCGGGCGTCGGATGCGAGATGGACACGATCTGCGATATCGCGAAACGCCACAGGATCGCGGTCGTTGAGGACGCCGCACAGGGCGTGATGGGCTTTTATAAGGGCAGAGCGCTCGGCAGTATCGGCGATTTCGGATGCTACAGCTTCCATGAAACCAAAAACTACAGCATGGGCGAAGGCGGCGCGGTGCTGGTCAACCGTGAAAAGGACGTTGACCGCGCGGAGGTCATCCGCGAAAAAGGTACGAACCGCTCGCGGTTTTTCCGCGGTCAGGTAGACAAATATACATGGGTGGACGTGGGCTCGTCATATCTGCAGAGCGAGCTCAACTGCGCCTATCTCTACGGTCAGATCGAAGACCCGCATATCATCAATGACGACAGGCTGAGAAGCTGGAACCGCTACTATGAGCGGCTCGCCCCGCTCAAGGACAAGGGCGCGATCGAGCTGCCGTTCATCCCCGAGGAATGCACCCACAACGCGCATATGTTTTACATCAAGACCAAGGACCTTGAGGAGAGAACCAAGCTGACCGCTTTTCTGAAAGAGGACGGCATCAGCGCGGTGTTCCATTATATCCCGCTGCATTCTTCCCCGGCGGGCGTGAAGTTCGGACGCTTTTCCGGCGAGGACAAGTATACGACAAAGGAAAGCGAACGACTGCTCAGACTGCCGATGTATTACGGCTTGACTGAAAGCGATATCGATATCGTTGTCGACAGGATCAATCGATTCTACCAATAACTTCTTTTCGGAGGAATTCTGTGAGCAAAGAGGTCAGAACGCTTGACGATCAAAACAGAATGAGGTTTGATATCCGGCAGACTAATATCGCGAAGGGCGTCGCGCTGCTGATGCTTTTGTGGCATCATCTGTTTTACAGCAGCGCAGAGTATTATCAGCGCTTTACGACGATGCACCTGTACAAGGGGATCCCGATCGAGAGCACCTTGTCGAATTACTGCAAGGTTTGCGTTGCGGTATTTCTGCTGCTCAGCGGCTACGGACTGTATATGAGCTGGCAGAGCTACGAGAAAAAGGTTATCGCGAGCAAGGGGAAATTTACGATCGGGCATCAGCTGCTGTTCGTCAAGAACCACCTTTTGAAGCTGATGTTCAACTACTGGTTCATTTACATCCTCTTTGTGCCGCTGAGCGTGTTTTTCGGCACGCCGTTCTGGGAGATCTACAAGGGGAATTTCCTGTACGGGCTGGTCGACTTTTTGGGGCTGGCGAATCTGTTCAAGACGCCGTCCATGAACGGGACATGGTGGTTTATGAGCGTGATCATCCTGTTCTACCTGCTGTTCCCGCTGATGATGTTTATCGTGAAGCGGTCGCCCGGGACGCTGTTGTCGATCGCGGTATTCCTGACATTCTCTCCCGTGATCTACAATATCCTTTTGCGCATGAACTGGTTTTCACGGCTGACATGGATCATCCGCTTCCATACGGTTTTCAGCCGCTACTATGTGTGGCTGATCCCGTTTGTGATCGGGATGGTTTTTGCACGGTATGCGCTGTTTGAAAAAATTCAGGCGCATAATACCAAGCTGTCGACAGCGGTCGTGATGACCGGTTCTTTTCTGATTGCGTGCGTTGCTGTCAGGCTGTATCTCAAGCACAAGGTGTATTTTGACGGCGTGTTCGCGATCGCGGTGATCCTGCTCTCGTATCTGGTATTATCGCGGATCCCGGTGCTGAGCACGGTGCTGGAGCATCTGGGAATCCAAAGCGGCGCGATATTCATGTTCCACACGTTCATCTTCAGCCGCTACTTCAGAGAGTTTATCTATTCGTTCAAGTATGCAATACTGATTTTTTTGGTTCTGGCAATCATTTGTTATCTCTTGTCGGTCGGAATGCAATATGTCAAAAAATGGATCCGATACGACAAGCCGGTAAAATGGCTGACGACGCCGAAATTTGCAAAAAAGGGCAACGCTGAATGACGGGGTGTGTGCGGCACATCGGTTCAGCAGAAGAAATAGGGTATACGGATGAAGATTTTGAAAAAGTTTTTTGACTGCAAAATAGCGCTGGCGGTCATTCTGACGGGCTTGATTGCGGCGCTGCTGTTCAGCATTTACGACCCCATCTTCGGAACCAACGACGACTATATCATGTCGATTTTGGTCCAGCACGGGGACAACCACAGCATCTTTCTGAACTTCTTTTTGGTATCGTTCGACGTTCTGGCACAAAAGGTGTTCACGAATTTCAATATGTTCATGGTGCTGCAGATCGCGAACGCGCTGCTTGCTTTTGTGATCATCAGCTATGTGTTCATGGCAAAATTCCCGACAAAGCTCGGCGTGGTGATCGCCTTTCTCTTTGAGGCGCTGTTCCTGTATATGGGGATCATCGTTGTGCAGTGGACGCATACCGCGGTCTATTTATGCGCGGCGGGCTTCTCGCTCTTGTACTATGCCTTTTTCTGCGAAAAGAGAAAGGGCTTCAGGATCTTTCAGATCATCGTCGCGGTGTTTGCGGCTTTGGTCGGCGCGTGCTATCGGTTCATCGTGTTCGAGGTCAGCCTTGCGATCTTCGCTTTGATGTGCGGATGTATGCTGATCGAAAAGATCGTCACCAAAAAGAAAGAAGGAGAGAGCCTCAAGCAATCGCTGATCGGCGGGCTGAAGAGCTTTCTCGGCATCATCATCAGCGCTGTGATCATCGTCGGGATGGCGTTCGGCGCGCAGTTCCTCTCCGAGAAGATGAACGCTTCGGAAAGGTATACGGAGTTCAAGACCTTTAACTCTGCGCGCGCTCGCATCAACGACTATTCCGTCGCTCCCTACAAGGGGAACGAGGAGTTCTACAATTCCATCGGGATCAAGTCGCAGAACGATATCAGCACGATCAGAAGATACTATTACGACAGAGATTTCTTTACGACCGAAAGACTGCAGGCGATCTCTAAATATTCGCGTGAGACCGGCGGCGGTCAGCTGAGCGCCAAGGAGATCGGCAAGATGTGGCTGGAGAGGATCGACAAGGTTCTGCCGTTCCATGTCAGTCATATGGTGCTGCTCATCATGCTGGCGGTCGGCGTCTGTATCGCGGCGGTCCTGCTGTTCATTTTCAGAAACAGGATCAAGCTGATTTTCCCGATCCTGCTGACGGTAGGGTGGGTGATCTTCCTGTATCGTTTCCCGCCGCTGAGAGATAATTTTCCGACCCTCGCGCTGGCGGTGGTGTTTGTGCTGACGTCGTATTTTTACAACCGGTACTATTTTCTGGTATGCGCGGCGCTCAGTGCGGCGGTATTCGGGCTGTACGAATATCAATACCTGTCCCGACTGTCCTATCGAGTGACGCTGACCTTCTTTTTGCCGGCGCTGGTATATCTGATGGTGGCGTTCAATCACGACAGACTGCGCGCGAAATACAAATCGATCCCCGCAGCGGGAAAACGGTTTGCGTACGGGGTGATCGCGCTGTTTGCGGCGGCGACGGTCGTCTTTATCGGATATAAAAACTATCAGTGGAAGCCGCACACCCGCAATATCCCCGAGCCGAATGTGACCATCCAGAATTACATCAAGGAGCATGCGCCGGATATCTATGTTTACAACACCAGATTGTATTCGGCGGTGGATACCAGCCGCGACAGGGCGATGCGGATGTCCGACGTCCCCGATAATGCGGTGGTATTCGCGGACTGGCAGATCTCGTCCTATTACTATGACGATCTGCTGGAGAAGCACGGCATCAAAAAGCTGTTCGAGGAAATGATCGACAACGAGCATCGGCACTTTGTGATGATGAAATCGCAGATCAAATCTTTGCAGACATTCTACAATCAACACTACGCGAAAAAGGGTGAGACCATTCAGCTGGTCAGGGAGACCGAGCCGGAATTCAACAAGTATTTTGCGGTTTACAAGGTCGTCACCGTTGAAGCGGAAGAGAAATAATATCTCATATCATCGAAAAGACAGGTGAGTTCTTATGAAAATTATTGTTACCGGCGGCGCCGGATTTATCGGGTCGAACTTTGTGTTCCATATGCTGAAAGAGCATCCCGAGGATCGCATTATCTGCCTGGATAAGCTGACCTATGCGGGCAATCTGAGCACCCTGAAAAGTGTGATGGACAACCCGAATTTCAGATTTGTCAAGGCGGATATCTGTGACAGAGAGGCGGTATACAATCTCTTTGAAGAGGAAAAGCCCGATGTTGTCGTCAACTTTGCGGCGGAAAGCCATGTTGACCGCTCCATCGAGAATCCCGAGATCTTTTTGCAGACGAATATCCTCGGAACGCAGGTGTTGATGGACGCCTGCCGCAAGTACGGGATCCAGCGGTATCATCAGGTATCGACCGACGAGGTCTACGGCGATCTGCCGCTCGACCGACCCGATCTGTTCTTTACCGAGGAGACCCCGATCCATACCTCCAGCCCCTACAGCTCGTCAAAAGCGGGCGCCGACCTGTTGGTGTTGGCGTATCACCGCACCTATGGGCTGCCGGTGACCGTGAGCCGCTGTTCCAACAACTACGGCCCGTATCACTTCCCCGAGAAGCTGATCCCGCTGATGATCGCGAATGCGCTGGCGGACAAGCCGCTGCCGGTTTACGGCAAGGGTGAGAATGTGCGCGACTGGCTGTATGTCGAGGATCACTGCAAGGCGATCGACCTGATCATCCGCAAGGGCAGGGTCGGCGAGGTCTATAACGTCGGCGGTCATAACGAGATGGCGAATATCGATATCGTCAAGCTGATCTGTAAGGAGTTAGGCAAGCCTGAAAGCCTGATCACCTACGTAACCGACCGTAAGGGTCATGACCTGAGATACGCGATCGATCCGACGAAGATCCACAATGAGCTTGGCTGGCTGCCGGAGACAAAATTCGAGGACGGCATCAAGAAAACCATTCAGTGGTATCTTGACAACAAGGACTGGTGGCAGGAGATCATCAGCGGCGAATACCAAAATTACTACGAAAAGATGTATGGAAACAGATAAACAGAATCGTTAGAAAAAGAAGCAGTCGTTCGACTGCTTCTTTTTTAGTTGCATAGAAATATGCAACAATAGCGCGAAAATCGGCAATAGTGAGAGGCGATAAATGAAAGGAAGAATGAATGATGGAGAATATGACATTTGCCGATTTGCCTCAGGGCGAAGAGATCACGGAAGAAACGCTCGAGAACTTTGAGGACAATAAAGGGGACTTTGACGATGATCGCGGACAGTAAGCTGGTATCGGTGGTCGTACCGTCCCCGAATCATTCGGGTAAACGAATCTATCCGCTGACGCGCATCTCGATCCACTGTGTCGTCGGCCAGTGCTACGCAAAGAGCCTCGGCGACCTTTTTGCCGATGCGGGCTTTGAGGCGTCGTCCAACTACGGCATCGGGTTTGACGGGAGCATCGGTCAGTACCTGCCGGAGAGCTACCGTTCGTGGTGTACGTCGAGCTACGACAACGATAACCGCGCGATCACGATCGAGGTCGCGTCTGATACCTTTGAGCCGTACAAGGTGACCGCCGCGGCGTATAATGCGCTGATCAAGCTGCTCGTTGATATCTGCCGCCGCAACGGTAAGAAAAAGCTCATGTGGTTCGGCAGTAAGAGCTGGGCGCTGAGTTATGAGCCTAAGCCGGATGAGCTTGTGATGACAGTTCACCGCTGGTTTGCAAACAAAGCCTGTCCCGGCGATTATCTCTATGATCTGCATCCGCAGATCATGGCAGAGGTGAATCAACAGCTCGGCGGGACAGCTGAATCTGCTTCGACAGCCTCGTCAAAGAAAACCGAAACGGCGACCTTGACGTTCAACTACCTTGCGTTGACAGGTTATAACAACGTTTCAGCGCAGGTAAAGATGCTCCAAAGGCTTTTACGGGATATCCAATACAAGGGAAAGGATGGCAAAGAGCTGACGGTCGACAGTAAATTCGGCGCGAATACGGATTATGCGGTGCGCGCGTTCCAGAAGAAAAACGGGTTGACCGTCGACGGGGTCGTCGGCCCGGCAACATGGAAGAAGCTCACCGGTGGAAAATAAAATGAGCTTACAAAGAGGAAGGGACGCTTTATGGAGGTATTGATCGCGATCCTCTCGGGAGGGGCGGCGGTCGCGCTGATCGAGGGATTGCGCGAATGGCTCGGCAGGCGGTATGAACAGAGGGCAAGGAAAGAGGCGCTGGCACAGAGGAAGATTGAGGAGCGCCTGACAGCGATGGAGGAGCAGAATATCGCCCAGAGCGAAGCGCTGAAATACATCCTCTATGACAGGATCCGTTTTCTCGGGCAGGCATATATCGCCGCGGGTGAGATCGACTTTGACGACAGGAGGATCCTCAACTCGATGCACGCGGTGTATCACAGCGGGCTGAAAGGGAACGGCGATCTGGATAACCTGATGCGCGACGTCAATGCGCTGCGGCTGAAACGAAAAGAAGGATGAAAAAAGGGGAGCAGATGCTCCCCTTTTTGCTGTGATTATTTAAATAAGATGATATTTTTGAGGTTTTCTTCCATTTCGTCTTCGTCTGTGGAATACAAAATGATATCCTCTAACTCGAAAGCGATGATCTCCAGCTGCGTCTTCTGATATTTCTCTTTCATCGGTTTATCTCCTTTTCTTCTTAATTTAGATAGGGGCGTTATCAGCCGAAGAATGCGACTGCTCTGCGGTTGTAGTCATACAACGCTTTCAGGATTTCGCGGGTGGAGTCTTTATCCTTCATATCGACGATATAATCCGAGATGTTGAATGTGATATTCTGCGAATTGTCGCTCTTTTTGAAGGTCAGTGTCTGATCTTTCAGGATATCAGCCGCCTTGATGCCGACGATATCGAAGTAGACGTACTTGCCGCGTGTACCGGCGGTCAGCTCTGTATCACCATAGTAGACATTTGTTCCGTCATAGTTGTCGTCGGGAGTGAAGAATACGCGGAGGGTGGTGGTGTCCTTGAGCAGGAGGCTGTTGCCGGAGTAGGTCAAGCCGTAGGTGCTGAATTCTTCATCACCGTAGGTGTGGGTCGACAGTTGTTCGGTATCGATCTCTGCGGGAGTGTATCCGCTCAGACTGCTGTCGGCGAAGGCGCCGGTATTGTGGTCAAAGTACTTCTGAGCCTCTGCGCCGTAATGGAGCATCGATTTTGCAAGCTCCTGCAACTTTGAGAGTTTTGTGTTGTCAGTGGGGAAGAGATCGTCGAATTCGCCGTCTTCGTTCTTGATGATGCGGTTCGCATACTGTGCGACTGAGTAGGTATCGGTCGCAGCTTCTGCGCCGCCGATAGTCAGCACAGCAGTGATATCATCGTTCATCTCTTTCGCCGCGACATAGCAGGTGACCTTGTAGGTGCCGTTCGCTTCGGGGGGGAGATCAGAAAGGCTGACCGTCTCGGTGTATTGGTGCCAGCTCAGGGTAACGGTCGCGTTCTCCGGCGATTCGCCGCGGAGGTCGATGAAGAAGTTGACGCCGATCTCGCCCTTGAGGGTCAGCGAGTAGCCGGTGAAGTATTTGCGCGCGGTCTCGGAGAACTGTGCGGTATAGGTCGCGTCACCGGTGACCGGGGTGATCGCGGGCGACCAGGTGTTGTTGAAGGTGTAGGTGTAATCAAAGGTCGCAGTCTTGGTCGGGGTTGCGCCGGTGTAAGCGGGGGTATCGCCGTAGGTGGCGTTATCGGTCTTGAGAGTATTGCCGTCGCCGTCGACCCATGTGACGGTGTACGAGGTGATGTTCTTGACGTAGATGACCTTTTCGTGCCAATCATCGCCGCCGTCGGCATTCGGACGGAAGTAGATGCTGTAGGTGCCGTCAGCAGTGACGGTGTAGTTAACGCCGCTCGGATACCATGTTTCGCCGCCGTAGACTTTGATCTGATCTGTGTCGTTCAGGGTCGTGGTCAGCTTGTATTCCTCAGCGCCGTCAGAGGATTTGTGCGGAGCAAATACAGGCGCGTTATCGGTTTTCCATTCGGTCATCGTGCCGACCAAATAATAGGTCGGGACAGTTCTAATTAAATACTTGCCGCTATCCTGTGTGCCGCGGATGTACCAGTGAGCGCCGTCTTCGATACCTGATTCGATATTGACGGTCTGCTTCATATCAGAGGTATCGCCGTTGCTGAAGACGATGCCCTTGGCGTTTGCAGGGATAGCAGCCGTATAGACGATCTCATTATCCGTAGCGGACATCTTGACGCCGGGCCACGTATTATTGCCGAAATCGGTCCAGTAATAGCAATAGACGTCGTCCCAGCCGCGGTTGTTGGTGACGTAGATGGTGTAGCTGCCGATGGCTGCCGAGGTGAACTGGGCGGTGTAGGTGATATCTCCGGTGACAGCGCTGACCTCGGGCGACCATCCGGAGAAGGTGTAGGTATACGCCGCATCGGCTGATTTGGTCGGGGTTTCGCCGGTGTAAGCGGGCGTTTCGCCGTAAGCAACTGTGTCGGTATCAAGCGTGTTGCCGTCGCTGTCCTTCCATGTGACGGTGTAGGTGTTGACTGTTTCGGTGAAGTTTGCGGTATAGGTCGCGTCCGCTTCTGCCGCAACGACGCCGGGCGTCCATTTACCGTTGTAGGTATAGGTATACTGTGCGGTTGCGGTCTTGGTCGGGGTAGCGCCGGTATACTGAGGCGTGACGCCCTCGACACACGATTCAGTTTTCAGTGTGTTGCCGTCGCCGTCTACCCACGTGATGGTATAGGTGTTGGTGTTGGCGCTGAATCTGGCGCTATAGACTTGATCACCGGTGACCAATGAGATCTCAGGAGCCCATCCGGAGAATACATAGGTAGTCGATCCTTCGGAGGATCTTGTCGGTGTTGCGCCGTCATAGGACGGGTTGGAGCCGTATGCGACGTTCTCATCGGTTTCGAGAACCGTACCGTCGTAGTTCTTCCATGTGATCGTATAGGTGCGGACGCTCTCGGTGAACTGTGCGGTGTAGGTGACGTCGCCGGTGACCGCGGAAACGGCGGGCGACCAGCCGTAGAAGGTGTAGACCTTTTCATCGGTCGGGTCTTTGGTCGGGGTCTCGCCGTCATAGGTCGGGGTCGTGCCCTCAGCGACATTTTCGTCGGTCTCGAGAGTTGTGCCGTCGTAGTTTTTCCATGTGACGGTATATGTTTGAACGACTTTGTCGAGGTGGAAATAGCTTTCGTGCCAGTCGCTGTTGCCGTCGGCGTTCGGGCGGAAATAGACGTCATAGGTACCGGTCTCAGTGACAGTATAGTTGTTATTGCTGCCGCCGGGATACCAGTTGTTTTTGGCGTCGTTGACCTTGAGCTCGTTACCCGCAGTCAGTGAAACATTTGACAGCTTATACTGCACCCTGTCTGTTGAAGAGCGGTTTAAAGAGAAAGCGTAGCTGTTGTTTTGGGTCCAATTGTTCGGAGTACCGACGAGGTAATAGGTAGGACCGCTTTCAACATTGTATTTATTGTCGGTTTTTGTGTTCAAGATGACCCACTGGGCATTATCGGTGATGCCGGAGGTGATGTCCACAGTTTGGCTGCTGCCGTTGTTAAAGATGATACCATCGACGTCGTTCGGGATCTCTTTGACATAAACAGCGCTGCCCTGTTCCATCTTCTCGCCGGGCCATTTCGGATTATTTGAAGCGCTGCCCCACCAATAGACGTACATATTGCTCCATTTGACAAGTTTATTGTAGGCATAAACGGTATAGGTATCGCTTGACGCTTCGGTCGCAGTTGTCGCTTCTGTTGCCGTGGTAGCAGTTGTTGCCTCGGTAGCAGACGGGTCGTACAGGCTCCACGTGCCTCCGCCCTTGTCCCACGTGCCTTCGGTAACCGCATAGCAGTTGGTGTTTTCGCCGGGGAAGAGGTCGTCGGTCTGGTTCCAAACATGCTTTGATGAATCGCCGCTCTGATTCCATCTGTTATCGGTGTACGCAGGATTCATACGGCAGAAGATGACGTTCGTCCAGCTGCCGGCGGGGACAGCCGCGGAGTAATAGCCGCTGCTGTCAGCGGTCATGCTGACCCATGCGTTGGTGTCGGTCGCGCTGTTATAGACATACATCGCAAAGCGCGCGCCGTCATTCGTCCAGTTGGAGCTCGGCTTGAGATAGAGCGTGGACTCGGTGATATAGCTCAGCGCGTCGTCGCTTGCGTTATAGACGACCGCGACGCCGGTCGAGCCGACGGTACCGGAGATCGTGCCGTTCGATACGGTGAAGGGATTGCCGGTGACCTGATCGGTATAGGTGCCGGACGCCATCTGATGGGCGGTCAGGCTGACATTGCCGGAGCCGTCGAGTTTTGAGATGACGACACCCTTGGCGCCGCGCTCGATATAGGCGGTGTTGCCGGATGAGGCGAGGTACTCGTTTGTGCCTTCAAAGTGGTTCTTGAACTTGTTGACCTCGGCGACCTCGGTCGATTTCCAGTTGGCATCCGAGCTTGCTGCGCCCATCGTGTCGTTCGGGCGGGCGAAGAACAGCGAGGTGGAGTCGGCTCTTGCGCCGACGATCGCCCATGCTTTGTTCAATACGTCGGAGGTGAAGGCCTTGGTGGTTTCGTATCCTGCCGAGCCGGCGGTGCCCATGTAGGTGTCGTGTGATTCGACCCAAAGGACACTGTTCGAGGCAGAGGTACCCTTATGATAGGTGCTGCTGGCAAGCCCGGACGCTGACGAATTGTATGCATTAACCAGCGCGAGGTCGCCGGTGTAGTTATCGGTGACTGCCATACCGAGATCCGTATAGTTAGAGATCGAAAAGCTGTCCGATCCGGTGTTTCCGAGAATCTCGCCGTAGAAGAAGGGCTCCGATACGCCTTTTGTTGAGGCATAGCTCTTGGCGCCGTCGATCACGGTCGGCCAGAATCGGCTTGCGAAGGAGGAGTCGTCGGCGGGCGTTTCGATATGCTTCGCCGCGTCAAAGCGGAAGCCGTCGACGCCGCAGTCGATACATTCCTTGAGCAGGTCGAGAGCTTTTTGCTGAACAGTGCTGTTGCCGGTATTCAGGTCGGGCATGCCGATGTTGTTATTCGTTGTCTTTTTTCTGCCGGAAGCACTGCTGTCGTCGGTATGATAATAATCTGCGTTTTTGAGCGAGGAATCGACGGAGCTGTTGATCAGGGCATAGCCGCCGCCCGTCGTGCCGTTGTTGGCGACGTGGTTCGCGACGATATCGACGATGACCTTGATGTCATATTTCTCAGCTTCGGTACACAGACTCGCCAGCTCTGCTTTGGTGCCGAGCCAAGTGGTGCCGTTTGCCGCGATGGAAAGTCCCAGCGGCTGGTACAGCTTCCACCACTGGTTTTTGCCGTCCGTCCAAGAGGCGCTGTAGTCCTTAGGCGCCTGGACCGGAGAGGTCTGGACCGCGGTGTAGCCCGCCTTGGCAATATCCGGCAAGGCGGCCTTGATGTTGTTGTAAGACCAGTCGAAACAGTGCAGGACTGCGCTGCCCTCGATGGTGTCCTGCGCGTAGGTCTCGACGGTGGTGGTATCCGCTGACGCCGGAACGATCCCGACGCTGACGATGGATACGATCAGACACAGTGCGAGGACGAAACTGGTAAGTCTGCGTTTCATGTAAATTCCTCCTTAGGCGGTGGTAGAATAAAGGACATTTGCATAATTATACGTTATTTATAATAACATATATGTGGAAAAGATTCAAGCGATTTTCACAAAGAAATTTCCTGTTTCGAAAAAATATTTGTGATGAAATAGAGGAGTTTTTTGATAAAAACCGGAGAAAAACAAAAAATGCGAAAGCCTTTTCAGCTTTCGCATTTGCCGCAGTTTGAACAGCCGTTGCAGATGATCCTCATGCCGCAGGTTTGGCATTTGTCGCGGAAAAAGGGGACGTAGCGCTTTTCGTCGGAGATGGGAAGTCCCAAGAGGTTTTGGAGCTTGAAGTCGATCGGCTTGCCTTTGAAGCTCAATCCGGAGAGGAAGGCTTGATTTGCCTGCAGCTCGCTGCCCTCGATGGCATAGGTCTTGCCGTCCTTGACAAAGCGTCTGCCTGTGCCGACAAAGGCAAAGGTAACGTTGTATCGGCGGCACTCGTCGCTAAGGCGCTTGACCCACTCATAGTGCAGGGGGCGTGCGCCCGCGTAGTTCTCGCCGTCGGCGATGACCTGCTCGAGCTGTCCGGTTTTGAGATACGTGTCAAGAGTGATCCCGCCGATGAACGGCGCGCACATGACGCCCTTATGCTTGAAGGGGAGATCCAGCAGGATCGGGATGCGCTCGTCGGCGCGGCGCTGGTTTTCGCAGGTGACGTTGAAAAAGACGTTTTCCCATCCGTCGCCCCAGTCATAAGGCAGACAGTCGGCGACGCGCTCGGGTCGTTTGGTCAGCAGGAAAAAGATGACGTCGGGACGCTGACGGATGATGCGCCACGCGTCGTCGCGCCAAGGGTCGGCTTCTTCCAGAAAGAAGTCGGAGGTCATACATACGCGGATCTGTTCGCCGCTTTTGACCTTGTATCTGCCGCTGCGGTCTTTGGATAAGGGGTAGCTGAAGCCGGATTTTGTGCGGTAGATGTCCGCGCCGCTCTTGCCGCGCTGAGCGTCCAGAAAATACATATAGCAGTTCTCGCAGCCCTCGCTGCATTTTTTGCACCCGTGCCACGGGTTCCAGATATCGTGCATATGCTCACCTCCCTATGTATAATATTTTAGCCCTGAGCAAAACTCAAAAAATGAGATAAATAGTGGATTTTTGCTCAGAAATATTTTAGTTTATCACTCAAAAATATAGAAACAGCCAGCCGAATATCGTATAATTTAATAACATAGTTAGGGTATAATTCCCCGCTGCTTGCAGCGAAAGAGTCAGTCGAGTATAACCTCGACTGGACGGATTACAACTTCCAATAGAA
>CACYPH010000017.1 GCA_902776185.1 uncultured Ruminococcus sp. | reverse complement strand
TGTCATGCCCTTTTCTCGCCAAGAAGAGCACA
The DNA here is from genome assembly GCA_902776185.1 of uncultured Ruminococcus sp. Classification (GTDB taxonomy): domain Bacteria; phylum Bacillota; class Clostridia; order Oscillospirales; family Acutalibacteraceae; genus Ruminococcoides. The sequence goes on along the minus strand of CACYPH010000017.1, from coordinate 38,375 downwards.
CCGTTTCCGATGTGCTCTTCTGTTGATTCTTTCGATTGTTGCTTTGTCACTAACTTAATGACATTGACCGAACTGCCGGTTCTTTTTATTTTATACTTTTTAAATACTCGATCAATACGGGGTAGTTGCCCTGGCGAAAGCGGCTGTAGGGCAGGTTATGAGTGATGATGTGGTCGGTGACGAGGAAGGTCTCGATCCCGAGCTGTTCACACGGCTCCATGTCCTCGCGCACATCGTTGCCGATCATCAGCGCTTCACTCGGTTTAACCCCGAAATCGTCGAGGATCTCCGCGTAGTATTTTTCGCTGGGCTTGCAGGACGAGCTGTAGTCATAGGTCGTCACCAAATCGAACATCGACGCGCTCAGTCCGACCCAGCTCAGCCGTTTGTCACAGGCTTCGATCGGAAACATCGGCATGGTGGCAATCACGGCATGGTCGGCTTTCTCGCGCATCAGGCGGGCGATCTCGGTCGCATAAGGATTCTCGCGCGCGATCTCGCGGACATTCTCAAAGGTCGAGGTATAGTAGTCCGTCATGACGGGCTCGAGCTCCTCGCGCGTGTAGCCCGAACGCTCGCATGCGACCTCATAGAACACATCGATATTGAGTTTATCTCCTTTGTTGAACACCATCGCGCGACAGCCCTCGTTCATCGCGTTCAGGGCGATCGCCTGATTCAGCCCATGCTCGCGAAATTTTTCGGCTACGTCGCGGAACCAGATGTCAACAAACTTTTCCTGAGTGTACAGCGGCAATAAAGTATTGTCCAGATCACTCATAATCAGCTTTATCATCAGAATTCACCGCTACAATCATACTACAAAATCCGCGCTTTCTCAATAAGAACTTGTAAGTGTAACAAAATTGTGTTATTCTTATGCTGTAAATATTGACCGCTTGGAGGTACTGATATGAAACATTTTACTCCCGCAGACATTCTCCTGCCGAAGAAGGACTTTGAGACATGGGCGGTGGTCGCCTGCGACCAATACACCAGCGAGCCCGATTACTGGCACGATGTAGAAGCAAAGGTCGGCGACAAGCCCTCCGCCCTGCATATCATCCTGCCGGAGATCTACCTTGCGCCCGACAACAGCGCGCGTATCGCAAAGATCAACGCCACCATGCAGGAATATCTGGACGGCGACGTGTTCGATGTTTATGAAAACAGCATGATCTATGTCGAGCGCGAATCGAATAATACTATCCGCAGAGGCGTGGTCGGTCTGATCGATCTCGAGGATTACGATTACACCAAGGGCAGCTCCGCGCTGATCCGCGCGACCGAGGCGACCGTTCTCGAGCGCATTCCCCCGCGCGTACAGATCCGCAAGGATGCGCCGCTGGAGATGCCGCACATCCTCCTGCTCATCGACGATCCCGCGCTGAGCGTCATCGAACCGCTCGCCGACCAAAAGGACGATTTCAAACCCGCTTACAACTTTGAACTGATGAAAAACGGCGGTCATATCGACGGCTGGTTCCTGCCCGCTCAGGCGCAGGAAGCGGTGCAGAATGCACTGGAAGCACTGATCGCGGATAAGGACGACAAACTGCTCTTCGCCGTCGGCGACGGCAACCATAGCCTTGCGACCGCAAAGGAATGCTATAACCTGACGAAAAACCCGCTCGCCCGCTACGCGCTGGTCGAGATCGTGAACATCCACGACAAGAGCATCGAGTTCGAGCCGATCTACCGCGTACTGTTCAACGTCGACAAGAACGATTTCATGTCAAAGTTCATCGCCCACACCGAAGCGCTCGGCGGCGACGCCCTCCAGCAGTTCACCGTCATCGATCAGGACAAGGAGACCGATATCAGCGTCAAGGCGACCGCAAAGCTACCTGTCGGCACCCTGCAGACCTTTATCGACGGCTATATGGAGGATCATCCCGAGGTCAAAATCGACTACATCCACGGCACAGACGTCACCCGCAGTCTGTGCAAGGAGGATAAGACCCTCGGCTTTATCTTTGAGGGCATGGGCAAGGAAGACCTCTTCCCCGCAATCGTCGCGGACGGTTCTCTCCCGCGCAAGACCTTCTCGATGGGTCACGCCGAGGACAAGCGTTTCTATATCGAGGCTAGAAAAATCAAGTAATCAAGCCGCTTCCACGCTCCGTAGAGTAAATCTATGGAGCGTTCCTTGCATATGATTCGGGCGCGGGTTATGATCGAGGTGAGGTGATACCCATGAGAAAACACCGCGGCATGATCTCGCTCGGCGTCGTATGGTACCTTTTTCTGCTGTTTCCGATCACAGCAAGCGCCAATTCATCGTGGCACTGGATCTCGTCAAAAAAGCCTTATGAGCTGCTGCTTTTTATCGCGCCCCTGACGATCGCGGCAGAGTTCGCGGCGATCAATTATATCCCGCAGATCCGCAAGCCGAAAAAGGTACTGTTGGTTGTCGGCGCGGCGAATCTCGCGTCCTTCCTCGCGCCGTATCTTTTGCTCCTTTTGGACGATATGCTTTTGGACAATATCCCCCGTGAAACAACCGTTCTCACGATTGAGCAGATATGCGACAACATTCCGTATTATACGGTCGGCGTAGTCTTTTTGATCGTGACAATATGCGTCGAACTGCCGATCGTGTACTTTACACTGCAAAATGACTGCGAAAAGAAGCGGAGACTGCTGTTGACGATCATCGGCGCGAATATCGTCACGACCGGACTGTGCGCGCTCGCAGAACGGCTTTTGTGTTATGGAAAATGGTAAAGTGATGAATGCAGAAAAAACCGGACAGTTTATCTGTCAACTGAGAAAAGAAAAGCATATGACGCAGACGGCGCTTGCCGAACAGCTCAACCTGAGCAATCGCACGGTATCGAAATGGGAAAACGGCGACGGTCTGCCGGATATTTCCGTCCTGCCGCAGCTTGCGGACGCGCTGGGCGTTACTGTCGACGAGCTGCTGCGCGGCAAACGCAACAGTCGTCCCGCCGCGGTCACGGTCACAGAGGTCGCCGACCGCGAGAATATTAGCAATATCTATCGGATCTTATCAGCGATCGCCCTGTTTTTTGCCGTATTTGCCGCTCTGCTCGGCACGCTGACAGAGATCTACAGCATCTACGCATTTCGGATCCTCTTTTACACCCACTGGGAGATTCTTTTTGCGGCTATCTCGCTGGGCGCATCCGTCGTCGCGGGCGCGCTGTACGCCGTTGGCGTTATCCGGCTGAGCTTGGTGTATGACAAGGCGGAGTGCAGCCGACTTACTTATCGCCGCACATGGCTGTTAGTACTGATCCTCCTCCCCTTTCCGCTGAGCTTTCTCATGAGGGTCATCTGCGTGTTCCTGCCGGTTTCTTACCAATGGCTTGTCCTCACGACTCTGCTGATCATCACCGCGGCGATCCTATTTATCGTTCACCGCGTAACAAAAAATAAAAACGCAGAGAAATAACAAAGGAGCTGATGTACGATTGTACAGCAGCTCCTGATTTCTTATGGATTCCAATTTTCCTGTGGTTCTTTTTTCTTCGGCTTTTTGACGAAGTGGAAAATGATCGCGAACATGATCAGAAACGCGATCCCGTTGCCGATCCATACCGACGGGGTGTTCCACTCCCACTTGACGATGGCGTTGGTCACGACCGATGTCTGATACCAGATCGTCAAGCCGATCACGGCGCCGAGCATCAGGCAGGTGATGCCGAAGGAGATCAACAGCGCCTTCCACTGGAATTTGCTTTTTTCTTTTTGTTTACTCATTCACATTCCTTCTCTCTGTCATCGCCCCACATGATACCACAATCGGCAGGGGATTTCAATGGATAAAGTATGAATTTTCGGTTACTCGCTTTGCTCGAACGATTGTACAATTCCTCAGTCACCTACGGTGACAGCTCCCTTTGCCAAAGGGAGCCTATGTATTGAACATACTGAACATCCTGCCGAAGTTCTCGAATGCCGCCTCTGATCCGCCGACATAGTTGCCGGGATAATAGTAGGAGTAGACCAGTCCCATATTGATGAAGATGCAGGCGAACATTGCGATCAAGAGGAGGTGTTCGTAGATCTTTTTCGATTCGTCATGCTTCAAATTGCGATAGAACAGGAACATCACGAAGAACGCACAGGCGAGCATCTCCCACGCGAAGTCCATCATATAGCGCACGCCGTAGCCGGATTCCCAGATCGAGGCGATGATGATAAACGGCGCGGCAAATGCGACGGCGCAGAACAAAATCGCAACACGAACGCGCTTTTCTTTTCTGACGTATTTTAACGCGAACGGTGCGCCGAAGAGGAAGAACATCGGCAGCGCGCGGTATAATAATCCGCATCCGTTGTTGGTCGCGACGAAGTAGTAGCCGTTGACGCCGAGGGTCGAGAGGGTTGTCTGGACATAGGGGAATTCACCAGAGAATGACGGCGGCGCAAGCAGGTAATCGAAGAATCCGATCGTCGAGAGCTGGGTATGGAACTCGGTGTGGGTGAAGTCGTTGATGGTCAGCGAGTAGGCGATGCCGAAATCGGTGAACGATCCGAAGCGCGCATGGTTATAGAGCATCTGCGCGCCGCCGATCACAACGAACGGCAGAAGCGCACACAGCAGATATTTAATATAAAGGGATTTAGCGCTTTGCGCCCGTCTGAGCTTCAAAACGCCCGCGACGATGAACGCCACCGCAACGACACACCAGATGGCGGTCGTCGGACGACAGGTGACGGCGATCGCAAGGAATACCGACGACAATGCCGCCATGACAGGTCGGACAGGCGCTTTATCCGTGCCGATAACGTTGGACGATACGAGGAAGTACGCGCCCAGCACCGTGAAGCAGAAGCCAGAGCTTTGGGCGATCTCGTAGAAATTCGCCATGACCGTACAGTACCACATCCCGCAGGCGGCATAGATCATCACGAGCGCCGCGGTGTACATCGACAGCGGGATATCGGGGAACAGCTTTTTCATCAGCTTGTAGAAGGTCATGCCGAGGAAGATCAGCGCGATCGTGTTGAACAGCAGTACGCCGACCAAGCTCTCGAGATAATGCCCCGTGATCAGGTGGAACGGCATATACAGCAGGATGACCGGACCGATGCCGTAGTAGGAATAGTATTTGCCGTTATACAGCACATGGTCCCACTTGGCGCTGACATTCTGTTCGGTGCGCGCCGACCAGTCGTAGGGGTTCTCCATGCTGAGCAGCTGTTCATTCGGTTTATCCGCGAGTTCGACCTCGCCTTTCTCCAGTGCGTCGACCAGCTCCTGCGTGATCTGGTTGCCGGTATCCATGCTGAAATCCGTTTCAGGATGCAGGTTGACCGACGAAAGGACGTAGGAGAGGATCACGACGCAGATGATCAATACAGCGGTGACCGACTTTGCGATCGTCGGCTGTTTGCCGAGCGGTTTGCGGAAGTTGACGGAACGCTTGAACGCCCATACAAATGCGATTCCCAGCAGGATGATCGCAAAGCGCAGGTAGGAGAAGCTCGCGGGATAGTCGGCGTTGAGGGTGACCGCCTTGATGGTCGCGTGGTTTTCGCTCAGCCCTGTCAGGTTGATGCGGAGATTGCCGACCTTGCCCGAGAAATCACAGACGATGTATTTCGTCGCTTCAATATCGTTGAACACCGAGCCTTTGACCAGCCCCGAACGCATATAATAGGACGCGTTGGTCTCGTCGGTAAAGTCGATGGAATAGTCGGTTTTGTATTCGGTGCCGGTGACGTCGAGCTTGATCACGCCGATCTTTTGATTCAGCCCGGTAAACTCGATCGACGCGGTCTCGTCGGTGGTGATATAGCCGCCGCCCGAGAGGGTCATACCGCTGACAGCAGCGTTCTCGATATTCAGCGGGGTTTCCTCATAGCCGCCCTTCCACAGATGGAAGCTGTTAAAATTGAAGCAGACGGCTTCGATCAGCAGGACAAACAGCATCGCCTTCGCCATAAAGCCGACGAATTTGGAAAAGCCCTCCTGCTTGATACGCTCGGCTAAGATAGATAATCCGAGGCTGACGGCGGAGAAGATCGCAACGCCGATACATAGCGGCATCAGATAGGATTCCGCGATACCCGAAACGATCGCGAATACGACCGTGATCGCGCAGGCCGCGTATCGGACAAGTCGGGAATACTTGCGCTCTTTGAGGACGCCCGCGACCGCGAGCACCAAGAGGGAAACGAGCGAAAGAATGAAAATGATTTTCATGAGATCCTCCTATTCGATAAACATCTCAGGATGGTTTCTTGCATAATGAAAAATGTACTGCTGGGCGATACCCGCGTATTCGCCGAACATGGACGGGTCTGAGCCGTCAAAGAGCATCGCCATCGCGCGCTTCATCCAGACGTCCAGCGGAAAGCTCTCGAGCCGATGCAGTCCGTAGAGCAGGACGCAGTCGGCAACCTTGACGCCGACGCCGGTGATCTGCATCAGCGATGCACGCGCCTCGTCATACGGCAGCCGCCGTATTTGTTCCAAGTCCACCGTACCGTCCGCAACCTTTTTTGCCGCGTCGATGATGTATCGGTGGCGAAAGCCCGCGCGGATGGGAGCAAGCTCGTCGGGCGACAAAGCCGCCAAGCGATCAGCGGTCGGAAACGCATAAACGCCGTCGCCGATCAGCTCGCCGAAATGCTCGCACAAGCGATCGACGATACCCGTGATCCGCTTGATATTGTTGTTCTGAGAAATGATGAAGCAGATCAGCGCCTCGAACGGTTCCTGACGCAATATCCGGATGCCGGGCGCAAAACGCGCCGAATCTGCCATCACGGGATGGAGTGACGCAAGGTGTTCTCTGACAGCAGAATAATCAAGCCCGAGGTCGAAATAATCCGCCCACAGCGCGCGGTCAGCTTCCTCCGCGCCGTCGATGATCAGGCGGTCGTTATCCATCAACGCTGTCACAGCTTTGCCCCTGACAACGCCGTAAAATCCGCCGTCATCCATTTCTTTCCACCGAAAGCATTGTCCGCAGTCGAGGGTATCCTTCAGCGACAGATCATGTATATTGTCAAAAATCAGCTTATTCATCATGAATCACCAAAAAAATCTGAATTCAGTATACCATATTCATCAGCAATATGCTATAATTATTTTAAAAAATTCGGGTGAGGGCGCAGCCCTCCCAAAACCATTCACCATTCACTATTCACCATTCACCAAACCGGAGGTTTACCATGAAGCCGAATATCTGTACCATCCCGATCACCGATCTGTTCACCGAGACCGACGGCTGTCCGATCTGCCGGATGCACCGAATGCTCGAGGAGCAGTACGTCGAATACATCACGGGCGCCGCGATGATGGCGCCGGATGTGCGCATCGTCACCAACAAAACCGGCTTTTGCCACCGTCATTTTTCGATGATGGTCAATACCGGCCCGCGCCTGTCGAACGCCCTGCTGCTGCAGACGCATATCGACGAACAGCGCAAGCTGGTCTTTCCGAAGAAGATGAACGAACCCGCGAGTAAGCAGAATATCGCGGCGATCGCAGAGCTTCAAAAGACCTGCTATGTCTGCGACCGTATCGACCACGATGTACTGCATCTGCTGCGCACCGTCTATACCCAGTTCGGTCAGGATCCCGAATTCCGCAAGCAGTACAGCGCGCAGGATTACATCTGTCTGAACCACTACTCGCTGGTCATGACCGCCTCGAACGCCCACAAAAAGGCGATGGATAAAAAGACGTGGTCTGCCTTTTATGAGGCGACCAATGCCCTGTCGAAAAAGTACATGGACACCCTGTATGACGACGTCACCCACTTTACCACGATGTACGACTACCGCAATCAGGGCGGGGATTATAAGAACAGCAAGGACAGCATCGAGCGCGCGGTCAAATTCATCTGCTCCTACCCGGTGGATGAAAATTTGAAATAAACGAAGAAAGCGAGGCGATGACTGTGTCATTGCCTCGCTTTGATTTATCTTGTCATAGTTTTTTTCTGATATAACTTTTCAGTTTTTCGGTGTCAGAATGCTCTAATATGGTCAAGATGAAATCATACATCCTTTCAACATTGTTTAACGCTTCTTGTGAAAAACCGGACAATAGTACATATTCATCATAGCTGATTTGCGGCGCAAACTTGCGTGCGTAGCTTCGGGATACAAGCTCAAAAGAGTCAATCTTGACAATGCCCTTTTTTATCAGCGACTTGATCAGGGAATGTACATAACTGTCTTTCCATGTTTTGTCCACCGACAGTTCTGTTATTTCGGTACATGACAACGGTCTGTCAGACTGCCAAAGCAATCTCATTACCTGTTCCTCGCTGTTGGTCATATGCTTAATCATTTCTTTCACCGCTCTTATGATGATCGCTGACGATATGAAATATTCCCTGCGGCTTGGGAGGAACTCCTCCGGCGGCGTCCCATCCCGCTTTATAGGCTGAACGCACTGCCGTAAACAGCGCCTGCTCCGCTTCATCATATTCTTTTCGATCCAAGTAGTCGGAAAACGATTTTTCAAAATCCACGCTCATCAAAAACCACCCCATTAAAACAAAAAAGTGCGCAGCAAAGCCACGCACCGAAAAACGTAGCTTGAACTGTTGCGACACAGCAGTTTCTTTCCACGAGGTAAGCATACTGAAATCAAGCATACATTTTTGCCAAAAAAACGATGCCTAACTCGTGAAAAAACTATTCAGCTGTGTCGCAAATAAATATTATCACATAATCAAATAAATTGCAATAAGCAAATAAGCACTTCTGATTTGATTTAACAATCAGAAGTGCTTATTTCATTTGATCATATCATCATTTGCTTTTATTCGGTCGCGGAGGAACTCTCGACGGTCAGATGCAGATAGTCGAGATCGGCGTCCTTGTCAACATCAAAGAGGACGGTCATACCGGATAAGCTGAGGCTTCCTCCGTTCAGACCCATGGTCGCATGAGCGTCTGCCGCTTCTTTGCCGTCGATGACAAACGCTTCTTTCTCAACCGAATAGGTACCGCCCGCCGCGTCTGTCATATCGGCGTCGAATTTGATGGTGACGAACTTGCCCTCGGGCGTTCCGGCTTCATCAAATTCATCCGCGCCCTCGCTGATTTCTGACACGATCAGCTTGAAATCGGCATAAGTAAAGGTGTCGCCGACTTTTACGCCCGGCTCTTTGGGAGCTTCGGTGACTGACTCAGCCGCCTTGTCAGCGGATTTGTCCGACTTTTCGCCGCACGCAACGAAGGTCAAACACATGGCAAGCATCAGGATAACGGATAAAATCACGGTCAATTTTTTCATGTTAAATACTCCTTTATGTTTATTAAGTATATGGTTTTCGTTAATCTTCCTCGACAGTCAGTACCGCATCGTCGAGCGAATACTCCTCGGGGGCATCAAAGAAAGCGATGATCGAGCCGGTGACATAGGCTTTGTCATTCGTACCGATCTCCTGACCGTCCAGATCCACCCCTCTGCATATGCAATTGCTGTACTCGGTACCGCTGAGCTTCACCGCACCGTCTGTCAGCTTATCGCTGACAGTATCGAAAAGGATTTTGCCGTCGGTGATGGTGAACTCCGCCGCAACGAATTTCCCCTTAGGCGTGCCGAGCATATTGCTGTTGAGATTCTCATACTCGGAAAGATCCTCTGTCACCTTTGTCAGCTCAAAATCGATATCGTTCCAATGGTACGATTTGCCGATCTCATAGCCGGGCGCTTCTGTCGGTTCTTCAGCCCCTTGATCGTTCGATTTGTCAGACTTTCCGCCGCACGCGGCAAAGGTCATGAACAAAGCGAGGATGAGGATGAATACGGTCGTGATTCTGATTGCTTTTTTTCATAATAACTCTCCTTTTGTTATATGATACAACAGGCAATCACCGGACCTATGCCTGCAATAAACCGAATATCCATTGCATTTTTATTCTACCATATCGCATATCGTATGTATATACAGCATACTGAAAAAGATGCACAAAAAAACCCTGTGCGATTTGTGCACAGGGGATAAGGAACAGGCTATATGGATTAAAAATGCTTATACAGTTTGATTTGCTCATCCTGCACAATACCGAGTGAAAGGAAGTTGCCTTCTCTGTCCTTCACGCGGTATATTTTTTGCGCTTCGGCGGAGTTCTTCACCTCGGTTCTCGCAACGTCCAGCGGGTTGCCGTTTTTGAAACGGTGCGCCTGCTTATCGCTGACGGTCAGCGTGGGATAATCGCTGAAAAGGCTTTCGACACTGCGCCAGTAAGGAGCGGTCTCGTCGATACCGCCGTTCTCGATGATCTCTTTGAGCTGGTCGAGCGTGATCGCGTCGCTGAGAGTATAGCCGCAGGCTTCCTCTCTTACGAGATCGGTCATCACGCCGACAGTGCCGAGTGCGCGGGCGATATCGTCGATCAGCGTGCGGACGTAGGTGCCCTTTGAGCAGGCGATCTCCAGTCTGCCCGACTGCGTTTTTTCATCAAAGCTGATAAGCTCCAGCGTATAAACGGTAACGGCACGCGGTCTGCGTTCGACCTCCTTGCCCTCGCGGGCATATTGATAGAGGCGCTTGCCGTCGATGCTGACCGCCGAATACATCGGGGGAAGCTGTTCGATCTCGCCGCGAAAGCCGCTGAGCGCTTTTTCAACCTCCTCAGCCGTACAACGGGCGGGCTTTTCTTCGATGACCTCGCCCCAGATATCCAGCGTATCGGTCGCGATCCCGAGCCGAAAATCAGCGGTGTAGCGCTTATCCTGACAGGGGATGATATCCTGCGCCTTCGTCGCTGAGCCAAGCAGTACCGGCAGGATGCCGGTCGCGTTCGGGTCGAGCGTGCCGGTATGACCGGCTTTCTTTTGGGAGAGAAGCTTGCGCACCACCGCGATCACATCAAATGAGGTGAACTCTTTTTCTTTATGGATCAGCAGAACGCCGTTCATATAAATGCCTCTGCCGCGTCGACGAGCAGCTTTTTGACGGTCGCGAGGTCGCCCTCGATCGAGCAGCCTGCCGCGCCGGGATGTCCGCCGCCGCCGAACTGCTTGCAGAATTCCGCCGCGTTGATGCCGTCGTTGGTGCGGACGGAGATCTTGAACAAGCCGCCGTCCTTCTCGCGCATGGTGATGCCCATCTCGACGCCCTCGACCTGACGCGGGATATTTGCCAAACCCTCCATCTCGTCGTCGCCCGCGCCGAGCGCCTTTTGCATCGCGATCGTCGTATAGACGACGGCGCATTTGCCGCCGGCGTAGAATTCCATCGTGTCGTAGATCATGCGCTCCATCTTGATCTTAGCGCGCGTCTTGACGACAAAGTTGATATAGTTGATCGACTGCCAGTCGCAGTAAGGGATCACCGCTGCGGCGATCTGATGGGTACGCGGGGTGGTGTTGGAAAAGCAGAAACAGCCGGTGTCGGTAGAGATACCGGTGTAGACGCCCGCGGCGATATCCTCGTCGGGTTCGACGCCGAGCATCTCGACCAGCTGCCAAATGGTCTCGCTCGCCGCGGCAGCCTTGCTGTCGACATAGATATGCTCCGCGACGACGGTGTTGGTACGGTGATGGTCGATACAAAGATCGATATGATCGACGCCCTTCATGACACTGTCGCCGAGAAGCGACATCGCCGCGACGTCGACGCTGACGATATACTGCGGCTCAAAATCCTGTTCCTCGTAATTCTTAACGAGATAGCGGAACTTGGACGGAACCGGTCCGTTGACGGCGACGTTCGCCTTTTTGCCGAGCTTTCTCAGGGCAAATGCCAGCGCGAAAGCGCCGCCGAGGGTATCGCCGTCGGGATAGGAATGGGTCAGCAGTTTAAAACAATCATTCTCCTGTAAGAGAGAGGCAACTTCATCAAGCGTTATCATCCTCATGGGGTTCCTCCTCTTCGTCCTTGATATCCAAGCTGTTGAGTATGCGCGAGATCTCCGCGCTGTATTCGATCGAGTCGGTCGGGGTAAAGATCAGCTCCGGCACGTGGCGCAGACGAAGTCTCCTTCCCAGTTCTCTGCGGATAAATCCCGCTGCGCTCTTCAGCCCTTTTGCGGCGTTTTTCGCCTGATCCATGCCCTCAAGCGCGCTGATATAAACCGTGCAGTAGCTCAGATCGTTCGTCACCTCGACGCGTACGATCGACAGAAAGCAGGAGGTCACGCGCGGGTCCTTGAGCTCGCGAAAGATCGCGGTCAGCTCGCGCTTGATGTCCTCAGTCGTTCTGCCTAATTTATGATTAGCCATAATACTTCCTCTAACTAATATAATCGGGTGCGGGGATCGCCCGCCCGCAACTTGCCCATCGGGCAAACTTCACTCGCCAAAGGCGAACATCACTGAGAAGCTATCAGTCTTCTCTGTACTCTTCGATGGTGAATACCTCGAAGATATCGCCTTCTTTGATATCGTTGTATTTCTCAAGTCCGATACCGCACTCGTAACCCTCTGCGACTTCCTTGACGCTGTCCTTGAAGCGCTGGAGAGAACCGATGCTGTCGTCGGCGATGATGATGCCGTCGCGGACAACGCGGACGCCTGCGCCGCGCTGGATTTTACCGCTCTTGATATAACAGCCGGCGATATTGCCGATCGACTTGATGCGGATAACGTTGCGGACCTCGGCGGTACCGAGGATGACCTCGCGGGTCTTGGGCGCCAACATACCCTTCATCGCGCTCTCGATCTCTTCGATGCAGTCGTAGATGACGCGGTACATACGCATATCGACGCCGTCGCGCTCGGCATTCGCCTGAGCGGTCGCGTCGGGACGGACATTGAAGCCGACGATGATGGCGTTAGACGCGTTCGCGAGCATGACGTCAGACTCGGAGACAGCACCGACAGCGCCGTGGATGATGTTGACGCGGACCTCGTCGTTAGAGAGCTTCTCAAGGCTCTGGCGGACTGCCTCAACGGAGCCCTGAACGTCTGCCTTGACGATGATCTTCAGCTCTTTGACCTCGCCGAGCTTCATCTGATCGAAGAGGTTGTCAAGGGTGACCTTGGTGCGGGCGTTGAACTCGGCTTCCTTCGCCTCGTGCTTTCTCTGCTCGACCAGCTCGCGAGCCAGACGCTCGTCGGTGACGGCGTTGAAGGTATCGCCGCCCGAGGGAACGTCGTCAAGACCGGTGATCTCGACCGGTACGGACGGACCTGCCGAAGTGACGCGGTTGCCCTTGTCATCGGTCATGGCGCGGACATGACCGACCGCCATGCCTGCGACGACGATGTCGCCGGTTTTGAGAGTACCGTTCTGGACCAGGATGCTGGCGACCGGACCTCTGCCCTTATCAAGGCGCGCCTCGATGACCGTACCCTTAGCCGCACGGTCGGGATTCGCCTTGAGCTCTTTCATATCTGCAACGAGCAGAACCATTTCGAGAAGCTCGTCGATACCCATGCCGGTTTTTGCCGATACGGGAACACAGGGCGTATCGCCGCCCCACTCCTCGGGGATGAGCTCATACTCGGTGAGCTGCTGTTTGACTTGCTCGGGATTCGCGCCGGGTTTATCCATCTTGTTGATCGCAACGATAACGGATACGCCGGCGGCTTTCGCGTGGTTGATCGCCTCGATGGTCTGCGGCATGATACCGTCGTCGGCAGCGACGACCAGGATCGCGATATCGGTGACCTGAGCGCCGCGGGCGCGCATGGTAGTGAACGCCTCGTGACCGGGGGTATCGAGGAAGGTGATCTCGCGGTCATTGACGCTGACACGGTACGCACCGATGTGCTGGGTGATGCCGCCCGCCTCGGTATCGGTAACGTGGGCGTTGCGGATATAGTCGAGCAGGGAAGTCTTGCCGTGGTCGACGTGACCCATAACGACGATGACCGGCGCGCGGTCGACGAGGTTCTCATCTGCGTCCTCGCTGTCGTCGATGATCTGCTCTTCGATACTGACGACGACTTCCTTCTCGACTCTCGCGTGGAATTCCATCGCGATCAGAGAGGCGGTGTCGAAGTCGATCGTGTCGTTGGCGGTGACCATCGTACCCATCAGGAACGCCTTTTTGACGACCTCCGCTACGGTCGCCTTGAGCTTCAAGGCAAGCTCGCCGACGGTGATCTCGTCGGGGATCTCGATGGTCATCTTCTTCGCCTTGCGCTCTTTCTCGATACGATCCATACGCTCGCGCTCGGTCTCGCGCTTGCCGGAACGGCGGTTGCGCTGTTTGGAGCGCTGGTTGATCTTCTGCTTCTTCGAGGACATATTGTTCTCGTTCTTGACCTTATCCAGCGCGAGGTCGTCGTACTTCTGGTTATACTTATCGACGTTGACCTCGGCAGCGCCCGTGTCGACGATCCTGCCGGTGCCGCGCTTCGATTTGATCTCGGATTTGAGATCGATATCGGCGGTCTTGTCGACCTTCTGCTTCTTGGGCTGGGCGTCGGTCGCCTTGCCTGCCTTCTTCGCCGAATCGGGACGCAGCTTATCCTTCATTTCTTCGCGGCGTTTCTTCTCTTCCGCCCTGCGCTGCTCCGCCTCTGCCTGCTGCTTTTCGATCGCCTGATCTCTAACGGCAAAATACGCGTTGAAATCCGCGACGGCGTTCTTCTGGGTAAACCAGTCAAAGACAACGTTCAGCTCCTCCTCGGAAAGAGCGGTCATCGCCTTTTTGTCCGATCCGCAGTAGTCTTTGATGACTTTGATGACGTCTTTTGTGGTGACGCCGAGGTCGGTGGCGACCTCTTTGACCTTATATTTAATCATAATAGCCATGTTGTTTCCTCCTTGTTCGTTGAGATGCGACATTCATATATAGATGTGGGCGATGCCCACCGAAAGCATTTCACTCTTCACTCAACATTACGAGAATCTTATCGGCAAAGCCTTTGTCGGTGACGCTGATAACGCCGCAGTGTTTGCCGAGCGCGAAGCTCAGCTCATCCTTGGTGTACCCGAGCGTTTTCAGCGGAACTTTGTACTCCTCAGCGGCCTTTCTGACATTTTTCAGACTGTTGTCGGAAAAGTCATTCGCCGTCAGCGCCAAAAGAGCTTTATGTTCCCTCATGCTTTTGATGACCGTATCTGCGCCGGAAATCAGATATCCCGCGCGCTTGCACAGCCCCAAAAACGAAAGCAGCCGATCATTCATCTGCTGTCAGCTCTTTCCTGAGGGTGTCGTAGATCTCGGGGGCGATGGGAGCCGAGAACGCCTTACTCAGACGCTTTGTCCGCTCCGCCTTGTTAAGGCACTCGGTATCCTTACAGATGTAAGCGCCTCTGCCGGGCTTTTTGCCGGTCAGATCTACGGAGATCTCGCCCTCTTTATTGCGGACGATGCGGACCAGCTCACGCTTATCCTTCATCTCGCCGCAGCCGATACATTTTCTAAGCGGTACTTTTCGCTCAGTCATAGTGATTCTCCTCGAGTTACTGCGAATTATTCGCTGTCTTTATCGTCATCCTCGTCCTCGCCCCAGAAACCGGATTCGGGACGGATGTCGATCTTGTAGCCGGTCAATTTCGCCGCTAAGCGAACATTCTGACCCTTGTTGCCGATCGCGAGCGAAAGCTGACCGTCGGGAACGGTCGCCTTGCAGGCTTTCGTGCCGTCCTCAGCGAGCGCGACCTCAACGACATTTGCGGGCGACAGCGCCGCCGCGATGAATTTTGTGGGATCTTCATCGTAGAGCACGATGTCGATCTTCTCGCCGCCGAGCTCGTCAACGATGGTGTTGACACGTGCGCCGCGCGTACCGATGCAGGCGCCGACTGCGTCGACCTCGGGATCTTCGGAGAAGACCGCCATCTTGGTACGGGATCCCGCCTCGCGGGAGATGGATTTGATCTCAACGATACCGTCGTAGATCTCGGGTACTTCTTTCTCAAACAGGCGTCTGACAAAATCGGGATGCGTGCGGGAGATGATCGCGCGCGGACCGCGTTCGGATTCCTTGACGCCCGCAACGTAAACCTTGATGGTGCTGCCCTCGCGCAGGACCTCGTCGGCGATCTGCTCGGACTTGGGCAGGACGGTGACGGCGTTGCCGAACTTGAGGGTAGCGTTGCCGGTGACGGGATCGACGCGCTCGATGGTCGCGGTCGCGATCTCCTGCGCCTTAGACTGGAATTCGACCAGCATCTGATCCTTCTCGCCGTCACGGATACCCTGACGGATGACGGAACGCGCGGTCTGTACCGCGATACGGCCGAACTTCTTCGGCTCGAGCGGGATGCCGACCTCTTTGCCGACAGCGGCGCGCTTGCTGATCACCAGCGCATCCTCAAGAGAGATCTCGTAATTCGGATCCTCGACCTCTTCGACGACCGCCTTCATCAGCTTGACGGTGAAGGTTCCCTTCTCGGGATCCATCTTGATATCAACGTTTTCGTTGCCGCCGTAGAGATTTCTGCACGCGGTGATGATCGCCTTTTTGATCTGGGTGATCATGTATTCCGCAGGAATGCCTTTTTCTTTTTCCAGCAGCTTTAATGCTTCGAATAATTCTTTATTGCTAGCCATTTTTCCAAATCAGACCTTTCTTACTTTAGTTCTTAGTCGGTGGTTGGTTATATAATGGATGATCAATCAAAATCATCTAATTTGATATATGCCGCATCCTTTTTGTTGACGGTGACGGTATTCTCGCCGCTGTGGTCGGTGATGGTGACCTCGCCGTCGTCATAGGACGTCAGCACGCCCTTGAACTCTTTGCCGATGCCGTCGATCGGACGGATCATCTTGACCATGATATCCGCGCCGATAAAGGCTGAGAAATGTTCGGGTTTCAGAAGCTCACGCTCGATGCCGGGGGAGCTGACCTCGAGGATATACTCGCCGTCGATGGGATCCGCTTTGTCGAGCGGTTCATCCAGCGCGCGCGACATCTGCTCGCAGTCGTTGATATCGACGCCGCCGTCCTTATCGATGAAGATCCTGAGATACCACTGTGAGCCTTCCTTGAGATAACGGATGTCCCAGATATCAAGACCCAGATCCTCCGCGATCGGTCGGGCGATCTCTTCCACCGCCGATACGGTATTCTTTCCTTTGCTGTTTGCCATGATTTCACCCCTGACATGAGAAAGTGTGCGTATATACCGTATAACAATACAAAAGAGCGGATCCGTCAAGACCCACTCTATACTGTACAGTATATTCAACTGTAGCTATTGTAGCACTGTTTTTGCGATTTGTCAACTGTTTACTATAGACAATCATATCTCTGTTCGGGTTACGATACTGTTGCTTTTGTTGACAATAACAGATATCTTTGGTATATTGACGACGCAAGGAGTTATCCATATAAACGGTAGGCGGTTAGCCCTCTATTGACCTTAGTCATTACAGAGGGACTGTGACCCTCTGTTTACATAGAAACCCTTAGGGGAATCTGTATATAGAGGGTGATAGCATGGAGATGTATTTCATTTTCGCGCTTATACTCTTGTATTCCATAGGATTTATTTTGAGTATAAAAAAGTAACCGCCCAAGCCAAAGGTAACGGTTACTTTTAAACGTTATTCGGGCTAACCGTCTATCGGATAGCTCCTTGTTCAATTCTATTATAGCAGATTTGATGGGATTGTCAAGTTCATGTATTCCTATTCTGCCCTTCTCTGATAAACGGATAATCGATCCTCTTATTCAACAGCTCTGAATATGTATTGACTTTTCTGAAAGTATTTCCCATCATCTCCCGCTCACGGTAAGCTCGGATGATGTCTAAATCAAAATCTGCATAGAACAACCCTTCTTGCTCAGCATCACAGAGCAATAATGTATTGTCAGCACACTCACCTTGATCATCCCAGCAAATCGGGCTGAATGCACAGGAGTTACCGGCATTTCTGCCGTTCGGATTCGCCATTGCCACTCCGCACATATTTTCGTAAGCTCTTGTTGATAACGCCTGCACTCGCGGCTTCATGCTGCCGCAGTCATTAGGCACAAGAATTATCTCTGCGCCTTTTAGCATTAATATTCTCGCGCTTTCTGGATATTCCCGATCATAACATATCATAACGCCGATTTTTACACCGTCAAAATCACATACCTTGAACTCGTCGCCGTACTCGAGCGCTCTTTCGTCTGCAAAGTCGCAGGTATGAACCTTCGCGTATTTCATCAGTATCTCCCCATCTTTACTGATAATATATGCAGTATTCTGAGGGTGATTCTTTCCTTTTGTCAGTGCAGTTGCCGCTACACCGACTGAAAGCTCTTTCGCTTTTTCGCAAAGGCCCGTGAAAGCCTCGTCCGACAGCGCTGCAGCGTTGTCTATTGTCAAATCATATCCTGTCAAAAAACACTCCGGGAGCAGTAGGATATCCGCCTGATTCGCTTTCGCTTCATTCATATATCGGATGACGATTTCCCGATTTTTTTCGATTTCGCGATTTGCGGAACGCATTTGTAAAACAGCAACTCTGAATATCATACTACCACCCAATGTCTTAAAAATCATATTTATATTATAATTGAAAGCACTTCAAAAAACAACAGCTTGCTGATCGTCAATCCGAAACTTTCCGCAAACTTTCAAAAAAGTATTGACATTTTGATCAAATCGTGATATTATAATACCAACCTACCTAGTTGGTGGGGCTTATGGAAGGTGATTAAATGAGCAACACGCATTACAACAGCCGGTTCCGATGTCGAATGTGAATACCGCGTTTTCACATTTACCCGGTCGGGAGGAGCAAGTCCCTCCCCCACAAATTTATCTTTACAAACAAAAAATGATACTATATAATAAGGAGAACCATTATGGCTAATATTTATACATCTGCTGACCAACTGATCGGAAAGACCCCGCTCTTAGAGCTGGTCCATATTGAAAAAGCACAGAACCTGAACGCAAAGATCTACGCGAAGCTCGAGTACTTCAACCCCGCAGGCTCCGTCAAGGATCGTATCGCCAAGGCGATGATCGACGACGCTGAGGAAAAGGGACTGCTCAAAGAAGGTTCGGTCATTATCGAGCCGACCTCCGGCAATACCGGTATCGGTCTTGCGGCAGTCGCCGCTGCTAAGGGCTATCGCATCATCATCGTGATGCCCGAGACGATGTCCGTAGAACGCCGCCAGCTGATGAAGGCATACGGCGCAGAGCTGGTGCTGACCGACGGCGCAAAGGGTATGAAGGGCGCGATCGCCAAGGCTGAGGAACTCTCCAAAGAGATCGAAAACAGCTTCATCCCCGGACAGTTCGTCAACCCCGCTAACCCTGCGATCCACCGCGCGACCACAGGTCCCGAGATCTATGCCGATACAGACGGCAAGGTCGACATCTTCGTCGCAGGCGTCGGTACAGGCGGTACCGTCACCGGCGTAGGCGAATATTTAAAATCTCAAAACCCCGACGTCAAGGTCGTCGCAGTTGAGCCGGAAAGCTCTCCTGTCCTCTCCAAGGGTACTGCAGGCGCACATAAGATCCAGGGTATCGGCGCAGGCTTTGTCCCCGATGTACTGAACACTAAGGTCTACGACGAGGTGTTCCCGGTATCCAACGAGGATGCGTTCGCGACCGGTAAGCTCATCGGCAAGTCCGAGGGCGTGCTGGTAGGTATTTCCTCCGGCGCGGCAGCTTATACGGCGATCGAGCTGGCAAAGCGTCCCGAGAATGCAGGCAAGAACATCGTTGTTCTCCTGCCCGACACCGGCGACCGCTACCTGTCGACACCGCTGTTCCAGGACTGACAGTGCCTTCCTTTGGTAAAGGAAGGTGTCGTCGGACGCATCGTCCGGCGACGGATGAATTGCATAATTGATCGAGCGCAGCGAGAAACACTGTTTTATTCGGTTTGTCGCTCCGCTCCATACTGCAATTCCTCAGTCAGCTAAAGCTGACAGCTCCTTTTACCAAAAGGAGTCTCTAAGGAGGTATATATTATGAATCCAAAACGCTCCGACCGCACCCTGCGGATCGTGATCGCGGCGATGTTTGCGGCGATGGTCGCAGTCATGACCGCATTCGTACAAATCAAAACGCCGACCGGCGGCTATGTCCACCTCGGCGACAGCATGATCTATCTGGCGGCTTCGTTCCTGCCTCTGCCCTATGCCGTCTTGGCGGCGGCGATCGGCGGCGGAATCGCCGACCTGCTGGTCTATCCGGAAACCATCATTTACACCGTGATCATCAAGGCGATCAACGCGGTGTTCTTCAGCTCGAAGGGCGACAAATTGCTGACAAAGCGCAACGCGCTGATGACCATCCCGTCGGGACTGGTCACCGTCGTCGGCTACTCGATCTCAAAGCTGATCCGTGTCCTTTTGGCAGGCGGAAGCTTTCAGGTCGCGTTAGTAGACGCATTATGGAAGATGCCGGAGAACAGCATCCAGGCTGTCGCATCCGCGCTGATCTACATCGTCGTCGCGATTGCACTCGACAAAGCGGATATCAAGAAACGGATGCTCCGCGATCTGTAAGTACAAAAGCTCCCGATCATCTCGGGAGCTTTTTTGGGAGGAGCAAGCCCCTCCCCTACAAATTGTTTTTAATCGATAATCGTGCCGCCGCCGAGTACGATGTCGCCGTCATACAGCACCGCCGCCTGACCGGGGGTGATCGCGCGGACGGGTTCGTCGAATGTCAGCGTCACCGTACCGTCGGGATTCACCGCTGCGGTCGCAGGCTGTTCCTTCTGGCGATAGCGGGTCTTTGCCTTACAGCGAAGCGGCTCCCCGGGAACTTCTCCCGAGATCCAGTTGAAGTCCGTCACGGTCGCCGTGGTACGAAAGAGGTTTTCCTCGTCGCCGAGGACGACGGTGTTATTCTCGGGATGGATGCCGACGACATAGATCGGCGCGCCGACGCTGATGCCGAGGTGCTTGCGCTGACCGATGGTATAGTGGACGATCCCCTTGTGCCTGCCGAGAACTTTGCCGTCGGTGGTCAGAAAATCGCCGGTCTCAACCTTGCCGCCGTGCCGCTCAATAAATCCTGCGTAGTCGCCGTCGGGGACAAAGCAGATATCCTGACTGTCGGGCTTTTTCGCATTGACAAAGCCGTTTTCCTCTGCGATCCGGCGCACCTCGTCCTTGCTGAGCTCTCCGAGCGGAAAGCGCGTGTGGCTGAGCTGTTCCTGCGTCAGCGAATAGAGGACATAGCTCTGATCCTTAGCGGGATCGGCAGCTTTTTTCAGCAGGTATTTTCCGTCATGCTCCTCGATCCGCGCATAATGTCCGGTGACGATGACGTCACAGGAAAGTTCGCGGGCGCGGTCATACAGGCGGTCGAATTTCAGGTATCGGTTGCAGTCGATACAGGGATTGGGCGTCATACCGCGGCGATAATAATCGATGAATTTATCGATGATCTTTTCTTTGAAGTCGTTCTTGAAATTAAAGGTATAATGCGGGATGCCCATGCGTACGCAAACAGCGCGCGCATCCTCGACATCGTCGAGCGAACAGCAGGTGTTGTCCCGCCCGTTCTCGACGTCCTCGCCGTCAAACAGCCGCATCGTACAGCCGATGCGCTCATATTCTTTCATCAACAGTGCGGCTACCGAGCTGTCGACGCCGCCGCTCATCGCAATCAGTGCTTTCATATTCACTCTCATTCCGTATTTTTTCTTATTATACAAGAAAAGAAATGCGGTGTAAAGACTTGATTTACCTACCTGATTTGTGGTATAATACCATACAGTAAAAGAAACGCTGTCATAAAGAAGGTATCTATATGATGATTTCAACCCGAGGCCGCTACGCACTGCGCGTGCTGATCGACCTTGCAGACAATAACAACGGCAAATACATCCCGATGAAGGACGTTGCCGCGCGGCAGAAGATCTCGCTGAAATATCTGGAGCGTATCCTTCCGACGCTGACCAAAGCTAAGCTGATCGAGGGCGTCCACGGAAAAGGCGGCGGTTATAAACTGACCCGCGATCCCTCCGACTATACTGTCGGCGAGGTACTGCGATTGACCGAGGGCGATCTCGCACCGGTATCGTGTCTGTCGCCTGACGCCGAGCCGTGCGACCGCATGAGCGAATGCCGCACGATCAAGATCTGGCGCGATTTTTACGACATGACCAACAAGTATTTCGACAGCATCCACCTGAGCGATCTGACCGCCGCGGACGCCGCCGACCAATATGTCATATAATTCCATCAAAAGTTCAGCCGTCGCAAGCGAAATGCTTGTGACGGCTGTTTTTATGGTATCTTGCTCCATCCGCAGTAGTATGTCAAAATATGCTCAAGAGAGCTTGCTACGTCAAGACTTTGATCATAAAAATACACATAGGCAATCTTGCGTTCTTCTCTATTGATTCCGATAAAGTACAGTTCTTCCGGAAATTCGCTGTCCTCTTTGCAGTACTTTTTCAGATTCAAAACGCTGAAATCATAGCCGTCATAAGAAAAAGTCGGGTTCAGCTTGTTTCCTTCGACCTTATCGGTCATCGGCTCCATCTGAAATGTATATTTTTCATTAACCGCATTTACTGCCGACGGATAATGCTCCGCGTCATACTCCGCGATCAGCGTATATGCAGGCAGGATGTCGAATCGTTCGTATTTCATCGTTTGTACCGACCGGCAATCGCTAAGAGAATCGATAGTAGGCATGATCCCGTTTTCAGCCGCAAACTTCTCATAGGTGTCAGCGCTTGTATCGATCTCACTGCATCCGGTCAGCGCTACTATGAACAGCAAAGATAACCATATACAAATTGCTTTTTTCATCATTCACTTACCCAAGCTTGATCCCGCTGAATGCGCCGAGCTGAGCGGCGATGGACAGTCCGGCGACGATGACGCCCAGCACGATCAGCCAGATTCCGCCTGCGCTGTTGCCGCCGTCGCCGACGACATAGAATACGTTCGGGTTGGCGGGATCATACCGCACCTGACGCACCTCGCCGACCTTGAACTTGCGCTTGCGGGAAGAGGACGTCCCGCCCTGTCTGCGGACGGTCATGCCGCGGGCGGTGAATTCAAATACAGGCGTATAGCTGTAATCCTTATGGCCGTCTTCGTCGCGGCTGAAATCGCTGTTGACGTCGACGACAGTCGCCGTGGTCTCCTCGGTACAGCGGCGGCGTTTTTTGCGATCAAAGATCACAACCAAAACGCCGATGAGGATCATTGCCGCCGCAACAACATATAAGGCAGTTGACGCTTCCATAGTAATCCCCCTTTTGTAAATTAGGTTTCTTCCGTTGGTCGATCAATTACACAATTCCTCAGTCAGCTTGCGCTGACAGCTCCCTTTACCAAAGGGAGCCTGAAAAAACCGGCACAGGTATAGAGCCTGCGCCGGTTTTGAATTGATGAATTATTTGACTTTCCAGATCTCCTCAGCATACTGGAGGATGGTGCGGTCGGAGCTGAAGGTGCCGCAGTGAGCGACGTTCTTCAGGCACTTGGTACCGAACGCGATGCGATCCTTGTAGTCGTTGTTGCACTGGAGCTTCTTCGCGACATAATCCGGAAGATCATACAGCAGGAAGTAGTGGTCGCAGTGGTGCCAGTCGGTGCCGTTGATCAGAGCGTTATGCAGCTCTGCAAAGCTGCCCTCGCCCTGGGCGCCGTTATCGGAGAAGGTGCCGTCGATCAGGGTGTCTACAACACGCTTGATCATCGGGTTGGTGTTATAAATCTCGCGCGCATCGTAGCCCTCTTTCTTGAGGCGCTCGATGTCTTCGACACGACCGCCGAAGATGTACTCGTTCTCTTCGCCCGCCTGCTGAGTGATCTCAACATTCGCGCCGTCGTAGGTGCCGAGGGTGACAGCGCCGTTGAACATGAACTTCATGTTACCGGTACCGGAGGCCTCTGTACCCGCTGTGGAGGTCTGCTCGGAAACATCCGCCGCGACGACCAGCTTTTCAGCATAGCTGACGTTGTAGTTCGATACGAATACAACCTGGAGCTTATCCTTGGTATCGGGATCGTTGTTGACGAGGTTTGCGATCTCGTTGATGTACTTGATGATCGCCTTCGCTCTCTTGTAGCCGGGTGCAGCCTTAGCGCCGAAGATGAAGCAGGTCGGCTGGAAGTTGGGCAGCTGACCGCTCTTGATACGGAAATAGATCCACATGATCGAGAAGGCGTTCAGCAGCTGACGCTTGTACTCGTGCAGGCGCTTGACCTGGATATCAAAGATGAACTTCGGGTTGATTTCGATATCGTCCATCTTCTTGATATAAGCGGCGAGCTGTTTTTTCTTCTGATACTTGATCTTGTTGAATTCCTTGACGGCGTCCGCGTTGATGTGCGCGTCGAGCTTCTCCATCTTGCTCATATCCTTGAGCCAGCCGGAGCCGATGCGCTCGGTGATAAAGGACGCGAGCTCGGGGTTGCACAGGCCGAGCCAGCGGCGCTGTGTGATACCGTTTGTCTTGTTCTGGAAGCGCTCGGGATAGACCCAGTACCATTCCTTGAGAACGTCGTTCTTGAGGATCTCGGTGTGGATCCATGCAACGCCGTTGACATAGCTGCTGACATATATTGCAAGGCGCGCCATGTGGACCTTGCCGTCCCAGATAATGCGCATCGCGTTGATGTTGTACTCGTCAACGCCTTTATACTTGAGGTCGTGCCACTGGCGCTCGTTGATGCGCTCGATGATGGAGTAAACCTCGGGGATGATCATCTTCATCAGACCGGTATCCCACTTCTCCAGCGCCTCAGCCATAACGGTGTGGTTGGTGTAGGAGAAGGTCTTCTGAGCGATATCGAACGCCTGATCAAAGTCGACGCCCTCAAGCGCGAGCAGACGGATGAGCTCGGGGATGGATACGACGGGATGGGTGTCGTTGAGCTGGATCGCGGTCATCTCGGCAAAGTGAGAGAAGTCGGTGCCGAATTTCTGCTTATATCTGCGGATGATATCCTGCAGCGAAGCGGAAGAGAAGAAGTACTGCTGCTTTAAGCGCAGGATCTTGCCGTCGTAGCTGTTGTCGTTCGGATAGAGAACCTTAGAGATGTTCTCACAGTTGTTCTTGTTCTTGACGGCGTCGTCATAACGACCCTCGTTGAACGCGATAAAGTCAAAGCCTTCAACAGGCTCCGCCTGCCACAGACGCAGGGTGTTGACGTTCTTGGTGCCGTAGCCGATGATCGCCATATCGTAAGGAACGGCGACAACGGTGCTGTCGGCGAATTTGACGATCTGAGTCTGATCCTCGCGGCGGATGCACCACGGATCGGGATGCTTGAGCCAATCGTCGGCGACCTCTACCTGATAGCCGTCCTTGATCAGCTGCTTGAACAGACCGTACTTATAGAAGATGCCGTAGCCGTCCAGCGGGACTTCCTGAGTCGCTGCGGAATCGAGGAAGCAGGCGGCGAGTCGGCCGAGACCGCCGTTACCCAGAGCGGCGTCTTCGATCTCTTCGAACTGATTGATATCAATGCCCTTGCTCTTGAGCAGGTCCTTTACCTCGTCAAGGATACCGGCGCAGTAAAGGTTGTTGTAGAACATTCTGCCCATGAGGAACTCGGCGGAGAAGTAGTATGCTCTTCTGCCCTCGGCATGCTTTTTCTTGCTCTTGGTCCAGTTCTCTGCGATCTCACCCATGATCGCCTTGCCCAATACCAGGTGCAGCTGCTCAGTGGTCAGATGCTTGGGTTTGGTACAATAAGCGCTCCTGGAGAGCTCGGTGATCTTTTCCATCGTAATGCTCATATTATTTTTCCTCCCAACGATTATATGTGATTGCTAAGGTTTTCAGCCTTGCGGCTAAATCTTTATTCAAAGCATCTTTGTTGATGCGCCAATCCCAGTTGCCGCCGAGGGTCGAGGGGACGTTGATGCGCGCCTCAGAGCCGAGCCCGAGGATATCCTGCATCTGGATGATCGCGTAATTCGCGACGCACTTGTATGCCGCCTCGATGAACTTCCAGTTGACCTCGTCGCCGTACTTCATGCCGACGTAATTCGCCATGTACTGGTTACAATGCTCTTTCTCCCAGCCTTCTGCCTGGTTGTACCAGCCCATGACGGTGTCGTTGTCGTGGGTACCGGTGTAGACGACGCAGTTCTCGGTGAAGTTGTGGGGCAGGAAATCGTTCTCGTCGTCATCCGCAAAGGCGAATTCGAGCACCTTCATGCCCGGATAGCCGGAATCCTTGAGGAGCTTTTCAACGGAATCGAACAGCTCGCCGAGATCCTCCGCGACGATCTCGATATCGCCGAGGGTCGCGCGCATGACGTTGAAGAAGTCGATGCCGGGACCGTTTTTCCACTCGCCGTTGATGGCATTCTCAGCGCCGAAGGGGATCGCATAATAAGTATCAAAGGCGCGGAAATGGTCGATACGGGTGATATCGAACAGCTTGTCGGCTGCTGCGATACGGTTCATCCACCATTCGTAGCCGGTTTTCTTTAAGTACTTCCAATCATACAAGGGATTGCCCCACAGCTGACCGGTCTCGGAGAAATAGTCGGGCGGGCAGCCGGCGACGCATACGGGTCTGCGCTTCTTATCCAGCCAGAAGACCTCGGGGTTCGCCCAGGTATCGGCGGAATCCATCGCAACATAGATCGGCATATCGCCGAGGATCTTGATGCCGAGGCTGTTGACATATGCGCGGAAATCCTCCCACTGCTCATAGAACTTGAACTGCACCCATTTCCAGAAGTCGATCTCAGTGCGGTACTTGCGGGTATAGCGGTTGACCGCCTTTTCCTCGCGGAGCTTGATGCTCTCGTCGTCCCACTCGGGCCACGCCTTGTTGTTGAAGCTCTTCTTGACAGCCATATACAGGGCATAGTCCTTGATCCACTTGGAATTGCGGCGCTTGAAGGAGTTAAACGCCTTTTGATCGCCTTCCTTGGATTTGTTGTACGCTAACTTCAACACCTCAAAGCGGCTGTTGTAGATAACGCCGTAATCGATCTCTTCGTCATTGATCCCCCAGAAAAAGCTGTCGATCTGGGCCTGTGTCAAAAGCCCTTCCTCAGCCAAGGTATCAAGGTCGATCATATACGGGTTGCCCGCGTAGGTAGAGAAGGATTGGTAGGGGCTGTCGCCGTAGCTGGTAGGTCCGACCGGCAGTATCTGCCAGATCGACTGTCCGCTTGCCTTTAGAAAATCAGCGAACTTTCTTGCCTCTTTACCGATGGTTCCGATACCGTAGGGTGACGGCAGGGACGTGATCGGCATGAGAACACCGCAAACTCTTGCCATACATTCAACTCCTGTCTGTATTAATAATAGCAAATGATGATCAGATTGCTCATACGGAGCATAATATCCGATACTATTCCTATACATTTTAGCATAAAGATTACAAAATTACAACCTTTTTCACAAAAAACTAACCAATGGAGAAACAAAAAATCAACCTGTATTTTGGCAATAATCCATAATAGTATTTTGACATCTGCGGTTATTTCAGTTAAGATGAATCAAACGGCGTGCGGGCGCGTCTAATGAATGAAACGAAAAGGAGTGAGGATATGAAACCGCAGGAAATCAAAGACCTGTATCCGGTACCGCCGGACGTTCACGAGAGCCTTTGCCGCACGCTGAGCGATCTGGACGCAGCCGTGCAGATACGTTATCAAAAGCGCCGCAAGGTCAGACGATTCTTTGTTGCCTTCGCCGCGATCGCCGTGCTGGCGGCATTTACCACCGCCGCCTACGCGACCGATCTCTTCGGTCTGAGCACCGAGCGCGTCGGAAAATATGGGCTGAACATGAATATCGAGGAAGATGCAGAGAGATTCAACGGCGAGAAAAAGCACGTCAAACCGATTATCGGCTATATTCCCGAGGGATGCAAGCTCGTCGACAGCTCTGCCCAATCCGGTAAATACCGGTACACGACTGACGGTAAGGAGTACGGCGCGGAATTGACTGTCGGCTTCTACCTCACTGATGCGAGCGACTACAACAATGAGGAACGCTACATCGTTGAATCCGAAGAGCGTGAGATTAACGGACACAAAGCGATCATCGGCGCCCAGCAATTGGAGGAAAACGGCGAAAAGTATTATTTCGGCGTTATGTATTTTGAAAACCGGGGCTATGCCGCGCATTTTAACAGTAATAACCGCACTGAACTGCTCAAGTTCATGCAGGGGCTTGATCTTGAGGAAGATGTTGACTATACCGAGCCGCCGACTACCAAAAAGGAAAACTATCATGTTCCCGAGGATGACTATGCCTTCAAGATGCGTGAGGACTATCGCTTTGTCGAGGTCGGCGAACCGTTCGGCTACACGGAATGGATCTACTACGAGGATGGCGAGAAAAAGCCCGATGCGTTCACCGTCACGGTCAAATCCATCGAGGAGCGCGACAGCTCTGATGGGCTGGATAAACAGGGCTTTATGTACGGCGAACGATTCTCCGAGTGGTTTGACGAGGACAACAAGCTGATCTCTCCTTATATCCGTAGGGATTATGACTTCGGTGACGACGAGGGTCTCTACGAGCTGATCACCCATACCGATACTCAGACCGATCGACATTTCTTTGTAGCTACCGTAGAGTTAACCGCTAACGCCGATACTGAAACGGACGATGTTCCGATCACCGCATGGGCAACCCCCATCATCCGTGAAAACGGCGATCATTATGATTATCCGACAGGCTGCGGACAGGCTTTCCTGATATATCAACCAACGGGAGATCGAATGCCGGTGTACTGGAAAAAAGGTACTGCCCGTACCTATACTTACGGCATACTGGTCGATGACGAGGTGCTCGATCAAAGCTGTATCGAATTTATAACCAAGCGTTATGAGATCGACCACCGCGCCGAGACCGTCGAGAATATCAACGAGAATATCTGCATCATGCTGAGGGGCGGTGCAAAAAAATGACCAAGGAACAGTTCACCGATCAGGTACTCGACAGCGAGCAGATTCTCTATAAAATCGCAATGTCGATGCTGAGGAATGAAGCCGACGCCGAGGATGCGATGCAGACTGCCGTACTCAAAGCATACGAAAAGCTCGCCACGCTCAAGCACGAGGAATATTTCAGGACGTGGCTGATCCGCATCCTCATCAACGTCTGCCGCTCACAGCTTCGACAGCAAAAGCTGTCGTCGGATTTCAAAGAAGAACCCGCCGCCTCTCCTCAGGAGGCGGTAGAGGTGCGTGCGGCGGTCGAAAGCCTGCCGCTGAAAATCCGTCAGGTCGTGATCCTCTATTACTCACAGCAGTTCACCACCAAGGAGATCGCCGAGATCCTGAGGATCCCGAAAGGCACGGTCCTCAGCCGACTGGATAAAGGCCGCAAACTGCTGAAAATAGAACTGGATAGCGATAATTGAAAAAACACGGGGCTGTCGCATTAAAAAAAGCGATAGCCCCTAAGTCGTGTCATCCTGAGCAAAGCGAAGGATCCTGCTTGTCATTCCGAGCTTGTCGAGGAATCTTTTGGTAGTCGCTTTAAGATCCTTCGACTCCACTTTGCTCCGCTCATGATGACAGATTATCACAGTTTCATTATAAACAACAGTGCAGTTTTTCCAAATAGATTATACCTAATATGTGTAATGTCACGGAAAACCGAACACTTTCAGATTCTTCGGCAAAACCTCAGAATGACATTTTTTATTTTGCGACAGCCCCGTGTTTCTTGTTACTGTTAATCCTCATAATGACCTTTGCAGGAAATAATCAACAGATTTCCTCGGCTGTCAATATTGTACACAAGACGGTTTTCATGGTCAATTCTTCTGCTCCATGCTTTGCGGTATTTTAAAGGCTCGGGCTTGCCGATTCCTTCCGCTACACCGTTCCGCTCGATATCCTTGACCAGTGAATTGATTTTCTTTAATGTTTTCTTGTCAAGCATCTGCCACTGCAAATACTCTTCCCACGCTAAATCGGACCACAGCTTATTCATCATCGACCTCGATCAGCTCATGCGCCTTTCCTTCTCCGCTGTTCAACTGCTCGATACTTCTGTCTATCTTTGCAAGGTATTCGGCATTTTTGGCAGATTTCATCATGCTGTTATACTGTTCTAAGCTCATGATGACGATGTTTTTCTCATCTTTTCGGGTCACGATCACGGTTTCATTCTCGTCGGTTGCCCTGTCACAATAGCTTTTCAGATTATTGCGAATAGTCGAATAGTTTACTGCTAACATAAGCACACCTCCTTTTGTCCAAAATATTGTACATATTATTGTACAATATTATTATATGATTGTCAAGTATCAGTCGTCTACAGCTTTCAGTGCGAAGTACAGCGCGGCGGCGGTCGCCAGCTCGCGGATGCGCTGTCGGTCATTATCGCCCTCGCCGAGCAGCATCTTTTCGGATCTCAGCCCCCTCTCGGTACTGACGCCGATGTAAACCAGTCCGACCGGCTTATAGGGCGTACCGCCCAGCGGACCGGCGATCCCTGTCGTCGAGATACCGATATCCGCGCCCGAGAGGATCCTCACCCCGCGCGCCATCTCCATCGCGGTCCTGTCCGCAACAGCGCCGTAGGTCGCGAGGGTCTCCTCCTTGACGCCGACGAGCTTGTTTTTGATGAAGTTCGCATACGAACACACGCCGCAGTCGAATACGCCCGACGCGCCGCTGACCGAAGTGATCGCCGCAGAGATCATCCCGCCGGTACAGCTCTCGGCGGTCGCAACGCGCAGTTTTTTCTTAGTCAGCGCGTCGACCAACAACTGCGGCAGGTCACGTTCATTGATATTCTCCTGTGATAATTGATCCAAAAATTCCGATGCTTTCATGATTTGCCTCCTGTTTTCGGCTCCCTTTGGTAAAGGGAGCTCCCGCATATGCGGGTGAGGAATTGCAGTATCGGGTGCGGGTGTCCCGCCCAATACCTCTATCTGTTTATTAATAGTATTCTACCATTTTCCGTTCCCTATTGCAATCCTGAGCGATTTTTGTTAGAATTTATTTACATTTGTGAGGTGATACGATGGCATGGTTCTTTGCCGATACGGACATCACAACCGAAAATTACACCCTGACGGGCGAGGATGCAGCGCATATCGCGCGGTCGCTGAGGATGAAGGTCGGCGAAAAGCTGACCCTCTGTACCCCTGACGGCAGGCGGCATGAATGTGAGATCACAGAGATCACCCGCGACGAGGTCGCTGTAAAGATACTGAGCAGTACCCTCTGTGAGCAAGAGCCGACCGTCAGCATTTCGCTCTTTATCGCGCTGATGAAGGGCGACAAGATCGACGACGTCATCCAAAAGGCGGTCGAGCTGGGCGTACACGATATCACGCCGTTTCTCTCGGCAAGATGCATCTCGCGCCCCGATGAAAAGAGTCTGTTCAAAAAACAGCAGCGCTGGCAGAAGATCGCCGACAACGCCGCGTCCCAGTCGCGGCGCGGGATTTTGCCCCGGGTCAATCCCTGTATCGACGTCGCCGATATTCCGCAGGCGGCGAAAGACTGCGATCAGGCGATCGTTTTCTACGAATGCGGCGGCGAAAGGCTGCGCGATCTGATCCCCGCCGACACAGGGTCGCTCGCCCTGATCACGGGGTCGGAGGGCGGCTTTGAGGAAAGCGAGATCGAAATGCTCAAACAGTCGGGCGTACAGGTTGCGACCCTCGGCAAGCGCATCCTGCGTGCCCAGACCGCACCCGTCGCGGCAATCAGCGCCGCGATGCTGCTGACAGGGAATTTGGAATGATAAGGAGATATACGATGATAGGCTTCATCTGCGCGCTCGACATCGAGGTCGAGGGCATCAAGAATTTAATGAACAACAAAACCGAAGAAACCTTCGCGAAGATCACCTACGCAAAGGGCGAGATCTTCGGTCAGGAGATCGTCTGCTGTCAGTGCGGCATCGGCAAGGTCAACGCCGCGATGAGCACTCAGATCATGATCGACCGCTACAGCCCCGACGTCATCATCAACTCGGGTATCGCGGGCTCGCTGAGCAAAAATATCCGCATCGGCGATATCGTGATCTCCGACGACTGTGTCCAGCACGACATGGACGGCACCGAGATGGGCGACCCGCCCGGCGAGATCTGGTTCAACGACGAAAAACGCATCGACATCCCCGCCGATAAAGCGACCGTCGATCTGCTCGAAAAGGCGTGCGCCGTTCTCGACGACACACAGGTATTCCGCGGACGCATCGCCTCGGGCGACGTGTTTATCGCGGCGCATGAAAAGCGTCAGCGCGTCGCCGATCTGTTCCAAGCTATCGCGTGCGAGATGGAAGGCGGCGCCGTCGGCACCGTCTGCTACCGCAACGGCATCCCCTATGCAGTGCTCAGATGTATCTCGGACGACTTCAATATGAAAGAAGCCATGGATTATTTTCAGTTCCGCAACATCGCCGCCGAAAAATCGATCAAGGCGATCGGGGAATTCATCCGTCTGAGCACCGATTGACCGCACGATTGTTCACAATCTGTTAATTGCAAAAAACTATTTGATGATATATAATATGTTGTAATATAAATAGGAAAGGAGAGATAGCTATGAAAAAGTATGCACGCGCCGCCGCGATCATTTTAGCGGTATTATTCGTTGTGTTTATGGCGATCTCCCTGACCTTTGTCATCGTCGAAGCCGGTCATGACTGCACCGGCGAGGACTGCCCCGTCTGCGCTCAACTCGCGGCGATCGGCACCGTTATCCGCTCAATCGCCGCCCTGATTTTTGCGGTATTGACGATTATGCTCGCGTCCGCTGCGGCGGGCAGGTTTTCTGCAACACTGAAAACACAATATACGACCGCATCGCCGGTCGAATTGAAGGTAAGACTTCTGAATTAAAGTAACTTTAGAAGGCATAAGACCCGGTCTGCACAGCAGGCTTTTTTGTCTATGCCTTCTCTTTTTATGCCCATTTTTAGGGAACAGTTATTTTGATTCGGAGGTTATTTTTATGAAAAAACTGCTTTCTGTCGCACTGTGCATCCTGATCGTCGCATCGATCTTTGCCGGCTGCGGCAATATAAACAAAACGGATAATAACAAGCTGAAGGTTGTGACAACGATCTATCCGCTGTATGACTGGGTGAAAAACATCACCGGCTCAGCCGACGTCGAGCTGAGCATGATCGAGAAAAACGGCGCCGATCTGCACAATTTCCAGCCGACCGTCGAGGATATCGGCAATATCGCCGAGTGCGACGTATTCATCTATGTAGGTGGCGAATCGGACAGCTGGGTCGACGACGCGCTGAAACAAAAATCCAATCCCGATATGGTCGTCATCAACCTGATGGACGTCCTCAAGGACAATATCAAGGAAGAGGAAGTCGTCGAGGGGATGGAAGCCGAGGACGAAGAGGATGAAGAGGAAGAGCCGGAGTACGACGAGCATATATGGCTGTCGCTGAAAAACGCGAAGATCATCTGCAATTACATCGCCGAGAAGCTCGCACAGATCGATTCCGACAACGCCGATGCCTACAAAAAGAATGCCGCGAAATATGTCGGAGAACTCGACAAGCTCGACGGCGAGTATCAGGCGGCGGTCGACAAAGCCGTGAGCAAAACCCTGCTGTTCGGCGATCGTTTTCCGTTCCGCTATCTGGTCGACGACTACGCCCTCTCCTACTACGCCGCATTCGTCGGATGCTCGGCAGAGACCGAGGCGAGCTTTGAAACCATCGCTTTTCTGGCAAACAAGGTGGATGAGCTCAAGCTGAAATACATTATGAAGATCGAAAGCTCCGACGGCTCGGTCGCGAACACCGTCAAGGAAAATACAAAGGATAAGGATCAACAGATCCTGACCCTCGATTCGCTCCAAAGCGTGACCGTCGATACCGCTGAAAATTCCGGCTATCTCGACATCATGCGCCAGAATCTGGAAGTACTCAAAACCGCGCTTTCATAAGCGCTCAGAAAGGCAGATGCGCTATGGCACAGATACAATGCAAACAGCTCGCCGTCGGCTATGACGGTCAAAAGGTACTGTCGGGCTTGGATTTCTCCGTGAAGGCAGGCGACTACCTCTGTGTGATCGGCGAGAACGGCTCGGGCAAAACAACGCTGATGAAAACCCTGCTCGGACTGCTCAAGCCCATCTCCGGCAGTCTCAGCTTTTCCGACGGGATCAGCCGCACCGATATCGGCTATCTTCCCCAGCAGACGGACGTCCAGCGAGATTTCCCCGCCTCGGTATGGGAGATCGTGCTGTCGGGCTGTCAGAACAAAATGGGCGCAAAACCCTTTTACGGTAAAAAGGAAAAGACTGCCGCCCTCGAGAATATCCACCGCATGAAGATCGAAGATTTGCGCCGCCGCTGCTATCGCGAGCTGTCCGGCGGTCAGCAGCAGCGGGTACTGCTGGCGCGGGCATTATGCGCCGCGGGATCGATTCTGCTGCTCGACGAGCCGACCGCGGGGCTCGACCCTAAGGCGATCGACGAGATGTACGCGCTGATCGGCTCACTTCACGACAGCGGCATCACCATCATCATGATCTCGCACGACGTCGCCAACGCCGAAAAGTATGCGACCCATATCCTCGACGTCGGCAATCGGGTGTTCTTCGGCACGATCGACGCATATCGAAAGGAGCGTGAACAGCATGACTGATCTCTTTTCGAAGCTCTCCTTGTATCTGTCCTATCCGTTCGTGCAGTACGCGCTGATCGTCGGCACATTGATCGCGTTATGCTCGTCGCTGTTGGGCGTGACACTGGTGCTCAAGCGCTACTCCTTCATCGGCGACGGTTTATCTCATGTTGCGTTCGGCGCGATGGCGATCGCCACCGTCATGAAGCTGAATAACGATATGCCACTGACCCTCTTGATCACGGTGCTGTGTGCGATACTGCTCCTGCGCACCGGTCAGAACGCGAAGATCAAGGGCGACGCGGCGATCGCAATGATCTCCGTCGGCTCGCTTGCCATCGGCTATCTGCTGATGAGCCTCTTCCCCGGCTCGTCCAATATCTCCGGCGACGTCTGCACCACGCTGTTCGGCTCCACCTCTATCCTCACCCTCTCGCCTGAGGAGGTCTGGCTGAGCGTCGGGCTGAGTATCGCGGTCGTATTGTTCTTCATCCTGTTTTACAACAAGATCTTCGCCGTCACCTTTGACGAGAGCTTTACCCGCGCGACCGGTCAGCGCGCCGGTCTGTACAACCTGATCATCGCCGTCATCATCGCGGTCATCATCGTACTGGCGATGAATCTCGTCGGTTCTCTGCTGATCTCCGCGCTGGTCATCTTCCCTGCGCTTTCGGCGATGCGGGTCTTCAAGACCTTCAAAAGCGTTACTGTCTGCGCGGCGATCGTATCGGTCTTCTGCGCACTGCTCGGCATGCTCGCGTCCATCCTGCTGGCAACGCCGGTCGGGTCGACCATCGTTGTCACCGACATCATCGTCTTTATCATCTTCACCGTCATCGGAAAAATCAAAGGAGGAGCTCGCTCATGAAAAAAGGGATCGCTTTGATGCTGATCTGTTGTGTGCTGACAGCCCTGCTTGCCGCATGCAGTGACAGCAAAAATTACAATAACGCCAATAATCCCAACTCAGTGGAAAATGTGTTGAATAATGGGGGTAAAGCTCCTACCACTGCGCCTGTCGCAGTCGATTCCACTCAAGAAACGGTCGCCCATCCGCCGACGCCCGGCGTCGACGTCGACCTGACCCAGTTCTCTTCCAAAATGGTCTTCCTTGAGGTACAGAATATGTTTCGGCGTCCCGACGCCTATCAGGGCAAGATCATCAAGATGGAGGGCGAGATGTCCATCACGGAATATCAGGGCAAGACCTACTATGCCTGTCTGGTGCGCGACGCGACCGCCTGCTGTGCCAACGGCATCGAGTTTTTATGGAAAGGCGAGCATACTGCGGCGGATTATCCCGCTCAGGGCACGCCGATCACCGTCGTCGGCAATTTCGGCACCTATACCGAGGACAACCAAATGTATATCCAGCTGACGGACGCGACGCTGGAGTTCTGAAAAACTAACACACGCAAAAAGGGCAACCTTAATCGGTTGCCCTTTTCTGATATGCTTTATTTTGTATTGAGTTCATCCTCGATGATGTTTGCGGCGTTCTCAAAGTAATCGCCGACAAACAGCTCGACCGTACCGGTGTCGACCGACTTCGCAAGGTCGGCGTCGATCGGGACTTTTGCGAGGACGCGGGTGTTGAAGTTCTGTGCGATCTCGTCGATGTGGCTGTCGCCGAAGATCTTGTGCTCCTTGCCGCAGTCGGGACACTTGAAGTAGCTCATATTCTCGATCAAACCGAGGATCGGCACGTTCATCATCTCCGCCATCTTGACCGCCTTCTGCACGATCATCGAGACCAGCTCCTGGGGTGATGCGACAACGATGATGCCGTCGAGCGGGATGCTCTGGAACACGGTCAGCGGAACGTCGCCGGTGCCGGGAGGCATATCGACGAACATATAGTCAACGTCTTTCCAGATGACATCGCTCCAGAACTGCTTGACCGTGCCGGAAATGACCGGACCTCTCCAGACGACCGGATCGGTGGTGTTCTCGAGCAGCAGGTTGACGGACATGATCTGGATGCCGGTCTTGGTGACCTCGGGCAGAATACCGAACTCCGAGCCTTTCGCGCGGTCCTTGATACCGAACGCCTTCGGGATAGACGGGCCGGTGATATCCGCGTCAAGCACGGCTGTTCTGAAACCGCGGCGGTTCATCTCGACCGCCAATGCGGAAGTCGCGAGACTTTTGCCGACGCCGCCCTTGCCGGATACGACCGCGATCACCTTTTTGACGGAGCTTAAGTCGTTTAATTTTTCATGCAGATCCTGCGGCTCTGTCCTTGATGCACAGTTCTGCGCGCAGGAGGAACAATCATGGGTACATTCGCTCATTGTTTTTTCACCTTGTCAGTTTATTCTTCTTCGGACTTCTCGGCTTCTTCCGTCTCATCCGTATCATCGTCTTTATCTTCCTCAGCCTCCGCCTCGGCAAGCTCTTCGGCGATACCGCCCTTGACGGGCTCTTTTTCCTCTTCCTCGTCGGATTCTTTCTCGACGGGATCCTCTTCCTCAGCCTCTTCGACCTCGTCGTCGGTCTTCAGCTCATAGCCGGAGAGGAAGGTATAAGGAATGCCGTAGCCGAGCGCAACAGCCGCGAGCATCAGGATGAACGGGAATACGCCGTCAACAGGCGCGAGCTGAGCGTGCAGGGGCAGCGCCTTGATCAGCGCCGCCGCGATGATATAGACGCAGGGGAGGTCGAGCAGCAGCAGGACCGGCAGGCTGAAACGCTTGACCTGTTTGCCCTCGCCGACGCGGGTCGCATAGAACAGCAGCAGGCCGAATACCAGCAGGATCAGAACCTGGATCAGGTTGCCGCCGATACCCGATACCTTAGTCGCAAGGCTCGAGAAAAAGTAGGTGCAGACGATGTAGCCGATCACCAGAAAGGATGAGAAAATAAGGTTAACGATGTTTCTTTTTGAGTCTTTCATATTGACCTCCAAGGATTATTTTACGGCGCGGATCAGCCCGCAGCCGAATACGGTTGTTTTTACCGCGATCATTTCGCTTTCATCACAAGACAGTACCAGCCGCCTTTTGTGATTTCTTCGATGATATCGAAGCTGCCGCGCACAGCGTTTCTGACGTCGTCGGCGCGGGTGTCGATGATGCCGCTGACGATATAAACGCTGTCTGGCTTCATGAACGACTTGACCGAAGCCGACAATGCTATTATAGCATCTGCTACGATATTTGCAACAATTATATCATAATTTCCCTGAACTTTGTCAACCAGATCGCCGGCGATCGCATGGAATTGTTTGTCCGCGTGATTGAGCACAGCGTTCTCGTTCGCGGTCCTGACGGCGGTCTCGTCGATGTCGACGCCGAAGGCGCTTTCTGCGCCCAGCATCACCGCGGCGATACCGAGGATGCCGCTGCCGCAGCCGACGTCGAGCACCTGCTCGCCGCCCTTAAGATACCGCTCGAGTGTTTCGAGACACAGGCGGGTCGTTTCGTGCTTGCCCGTACCGAACGCAAGGCCGGGGTCGATATTCAGCACCGCTCTGCCCTCGGGATCGGTATCCGTATACCACGACGGGTTTATCAGCAGTTTTTCACCGATCTGCATCGGCTTGAAAAACTTGCGCCAGTTATTGAGCCAGTCGTCCTCTTTGACGCTGCTTTGGTCAATCGAAAAACTGATTTTCGCGGCGGTCAAGCGTTCCTTGAGGAACTGGACCGCCTCCCCGATATTATCCTCAGGGTCGATATAAATATGTATTTTCGCGGTATCGCGGGATTTTTGCAGCAAGTCCTCGTCGATCAGATCGACGTGCGCGATCTCCATGACCTCGTCCTCAAGCTGAGAGTAATCCTCGATGTAGATGCCGTAGGGAACGGTCATGTTGGCGATCGCCGACGCTTCGTCGATGTCCTTGGTCTTGACCTCGACCGAGATTTCTATCCAGTCCATAATACACTTCCTTCACTGTCTTCTCATATAATGTACCACAATTATTCATTTTTATCAAGAGAAAAGGGGCTGTGAAAAAACAGACCCGTAAAAACAAAAGGGCACATAACCGAAAGAGATAGCGGTTATGTGCCCTTTTGTGGTATAATCAATTTGTGAA
>CACYPH010000016.1 GCA_902776185.1 uncultured Ruminococcus sp. | reverse complement strand
CAATCTCTCTAATCCATCCATTTTACCACCCTTCTATGTTATACCATATTTGGGCTGTAATAGTATTTACATTTTTATGACAGAATTAGATTCACGTGTGTCGGACATCGGGTCACACATCAAAAGCAATTTGTAGGGTACGGCGCTTGCCGACGTACCACTTGACAGGAGCATTGTTTTCCTATCCGAGGTAATTCGAAAAAGGAAACGCCCGGCATACTCGGTACGTCAGACACGCGTGTCGATGCCGTACCCTACGCCATACGCTCTTTCGCCTCGTTCTCTGAGAATACACATCCGCAGAAATTCTGCCTATATAAATTGTATTCCTTGCTCAGCTCGATAGAACGCTTGTAGCCGTTTTTCTTTTTGAAATCGGACGGCAGGTATTCCACGCCCTCGAGTTCGCCGATGCGCGTACCGATCGCATTGATGACCTCGGCGTTTTTCAGCGGGCTGATGGTCAGCGTCGTCGCAAAGTACCGATATCCTCCCTGCTTCGCGAGCTTCGCCGTGTAGCCTAAGCGCTGTGCAAAGCAGATCGAACACCTCGCCCCGCCCTCGCGGTCGGACTCATGTCCTTTGACCTTTTCGAAGAATTCCTCGGGATCGTACTCAACGTCCTCAAAGCGGATCGCATCCATATGGCGCTCGGCGATATAGCGCCTGAGCTCGGAATAGCGATACTGATACTCGCCCTCTTCGGTGATATTCGGGTTATAGTAGGCGATAGTGATCTGAAAATGCTCGTAAAGGTATTCCAGCACATAGCTCGCGCAGACCGCACAGCAAACGTGCAGCAGCAGCGAGGGCTTCTCCCCCACCGCCGCATTCTTTTCGATCAGCGCGTCAAGCTCTTTTTGATAATTTCGTTTGTTCATAAAACCACCTGTGTAGGGGCACTGCTGCGTTTTGTAGGGTACGGCATTTATGACGTACCGAGAATGCTGGGCGCATCCAATATCGAACACCCCGGATAGGAATGAAACGCTTCTGCCATACGGTACGTCGACAAGCGCCGTACCCTACATGCTCATTCCTGATTCAATACGATCTCTCTCAATTCCTCCGCCGTATCGACGATAAAGTCCGCACCGGCTTCTCTCAACTCCTCAGCGCCGCGGAAGCCCCAGCTCACGCCGCAGACCTTCACGCCTGCATTATGTGCAAAGGCAACATCCACGTTGCTGTCGCCGACATACAGCACTTCACTCTTATCGACGCCGTTCATCCCGATCGCCTTGATCAGCGCGTCGGGCGCGGGCTTGCGAGGCAGATCAGCCTGCTGACCCCATCCCGGCGTGAACCGATGCTCAGGGTACAGCTTACCGAGGATCTGCGGAACGAATGCATCGGGCTTATTAGAGATCACCGCGGTTTTGATGCCGCAGTCATCCAGCTCTTTGAGTAATTCCGCGATACCGGGGTACTCCTTCGTCATATCCAGACAGTGGCTCGCGTAGTATGCGGAGAAATCCGCCTTCATCTCCTGCGCGGTCTCAGG
This sequence comes from uncultured Ruminococcus sp., assembly GCA_902776185.1. Taxonomy (GTDB): domain Bacteria; phylum Bacillota; class Clostridia; order Oscillospirales; family Acutalibacteraceae; genus Ruminococcoides. The sequence continues at coordinate 38,361 of CACYPH010000016.1, read as the reverse complement.
GGTATAATGCTCCTTCAAGACCTGCATCATCAGGTTATCCACGCCGTTGCCGACGAACTGCCGGTAATCCTCGACGGGATACGGGTCATAGCCGCGCTTTGTGAGCGCGAAGTTCACCGCCGTGGCAAGATCGGCGAGCGTATCTGCGACCGTACCGTCCAGATCAAACGCAACCAGTTTAATCATCTGCATCCTCCCCGTTCATCAGATCGAGCAGCTCCATCGGGTCGGTCGGCTCGGGAGCGTCAGGCTCTTTCTTCATCGCCTGATCAAAGGTATCGATGATTTCCTGCGTCCGCGGGGAACCATCCTCGACTGGCTCAGCGGGCTTCTCCCCGCCGCCGTAAACCTTCTTTTCCATTTCCTCAAGCTCTTTGCGGCGCAGCTCCTTCTTGCGCTGCTCCAGTCTGTCGGCATCCAGCCGCTTTTCGACGTCCTGATTGATCTCGTCGACATACTTCTTGTTGCGGCTGAGGATCCCCAGCTCGAAGATGCTGAATGTCGTCGTCTGCTGCGGCGCATAGGACGGCGTGTCGTCATTCACTTTAGGCATCTGCGCCTGCTCGGGCGCGGCGATCTCTTCCCTGTCGCCTCTGCGATCGCGCGGCTTGCGCTCTCTCCTGATCGGCGGCATCAGCATCCGATAGGCGGCAAGCGTCGTGATCCCGAACAGCGCGACGCCGAACAGGATATAGAAGATGATATTTCCCGCCTTGGGAACGACGCCGTGATACCCGACAGTGCCGACACAGCCCTTGACCTCGATCACGGACGTTTCCTTGTCCTTGTAGGCGGTTTCAGACCCGCCGCTCGTCACGGTCACGATGTTCTCGCCGTTCTCGGCAGATACGATATAGTTCATGTCGACCGTCGCGCTCTCGAGGTTCATCACCTGGCGCAGGTCGATATAATCCGTCAGGGTCGTCTTGTCGGACAGCGCGCCGTTTTGGCGGTTATAGGCGATATAGTTGCCCTTGCCGAAGATATTCTCGATTGCCGCGTTCAGCTCGTCGAGCGTACCCTCGCTGGTAACGGAGCAGATGATGTTTTCACCGTCGTTATCGGCAGAGGTCTCGCCGCCCTTTTGCTTAAAGAATTTCGCAGCGTAGACGGGACCTTCAAAGCCGTCCTCGATCGGATAGAGGAACGAGGTCACGCGTCTGAACTTGCCGTCGCCGAGGCTGGTCAGCTCAAAGTTGACGCCCTTGATGACATACTGTCTGCCGTCGTAGATCCTAAGATGGGTCAGACCCGTATCGTCCGAGATGCGGAATGCACCGTCATCCCATGTGCCGGCGTCCTGCCAGCTTCCGTCGATATACAGCGCGCCCTCGCCGCGCACCGTGTTGGTCGGCAGCGAGTAGGTGTATTTCAGGGTCGGAGGGTTATCTGATTTGCCCGCAAAGGACAGCGTGTCTAAGGTTTCCTCCAGCACTCTGCCCTCATACAGCGGGGTCGACATATTGTCCTTGTCGCCGTAGTAAACGCTGACGCCGTCGCTGTCCAGCACCGCGGCAGTCGTGGTTTCCAGCTCGCTGAGGTTCAGCCCCTCAAAGGTCACGCTGAACAGAATGTTGTTTCCCTCATGCGTATCGGAGATCTGGGCAGTTTCGCCGACCAGCTCCTCAAAGTATTCGTTGATCTTCTTTTTGTTCTCGGCATAGATATCCGCCGGGATCGCAAAGACAAAGCTGCGGTCAAAGGTACGGCTCAGCAGACCCGCTTTTTCATTGTAGGTCTTGACCTCGACCGAGCTGACCTCAATGCCCTTGCCCTCGTTGATGCTGACGGTGGATTCGGTATCAAAGGTATCCGTGCCGACCGTCACCTTGTTGACGGCATATTCAAAGGTGTAATCCTTGGTCGCGTCGGTGGATTTGGTATCGCGCTCGATCCAGCCCACCAGCTCGCTGACGTCAAAATCCTCCGCCATGCGCGTGCCGGTGAACATCACGGTGCTTTTGCAGGCAAGGACCGCGTTCGCGTCGCGTCCGATGATCGCGGCGATCTGCGCCTCGTATTCGTTCAGATTGTTAAAGCTCAGCGCAAGCTCAAAGCTGTAGCCGTCCTCGGTCGCGCCGAGATAGCTGAACTTTGCGCCGTCGACATTCGCGACGGGGTTCTCATCGAGGATATCGTCCTTGATCGCGTCGATCTCGGCGTTCAGCGGATAGACGACCGTGATCGTCCGCGAGCCCTTGAATTCTTTTGTGATCGTCATCACGGATTCGACCCGCACCTTTGGCGAATCGCACCCGGTCAGCGCCATACACAGCGCCGATACTATCAGTGCCGTCAACAGGACGGCAACAAATCTTCTCATATATTACTCCTTTGGAGTTAGTTGGTGATTGATGGTTGGTAGTTCTGTTGGGCAGGAGTAGAATCGAGCGCTTGCGCTCCATATTGCGCCGCAGGCACTAAAATAACTACCAACTAAAAACTAACAACTACCGACTAATAATATCCCTTTGTTTCTCCGATCAATACCGCTCTGCACGGTGCGGCTTCTACCCCGCCGACCTTCAGCGGGAATGCCGAGAGCGTGTAGGTACCGTCCTCGACGCCCTCGAGGTACAAGCCCTCGAGCACGGCGATCCCTGCGCGGGCAAGCTCCAGATGCGGCATATATTCGTCGAACGGAGGCGCGATAGAGATCGCGTCCGTGCCGATCAGCAGCAGATTGCTGTCGGCGATCACGCGCGCCGCGGATACGGACAGGAACGCGTTGCCGGATGAATGCAGGATCAGCCTGCGCTCACAGTGCGGCAGCAGCCGCTCCATATCCTCGCCGGTGAGGATTCCCTCGATGGTCACGACGGTGCATTTCCCGTAGAACTGCGACAGCCGCAGGGCGGTGATATCCTTGCCCTCGTCGTCAAAGTGCAGGGGCGCATCGATATGCGTGCCCGTGTGATTGCAAAGGCTGATCGTCGAGAGGTTGTACATCGCGCCGTCGTCGATCTTTTTGAGCCAGCGCACAGACGGACGCGGGTCGCCCTCATACACCTGCGCCGACAGGATCTCCCTGGAAATATCATATATCAACATCTACAGCACCTCAGTCCGTCAATCGGGTGATCCCATACCATATATAGTACAAACTACCCTATTATAAATGTATTATACCACGTTTCGACAAAAAATAAAGAACTTTCTGTAAATAATGTCCGCTCTACATCTATCAGCCGCTGCAACGAATCAACGCCCTTGTTCATCGATGCGGCAATATCCCGAAACGGCACAAAAGCAGGAGCGCATCCACGCTCCTGCTTTTGTATTAATCCTCTCCCGGTAAGGCGTCTGCATTGACAAATACGAGATACCCCGCGTCGCTGATATTCTTTTTGAACCATTCTGTCTTTTCATCGGTCATGTGGTAAATATCCACATCCACCCGGTTATTCCTTTCGTCCAGCGCCATTCCGACCACATCGTCGGCAAAGGCTTCGCCCTCGCTTCTCAGCTCGGCAAGTCTGCTGTTGATACTTTGGATCGCTCGGCTCAGCTCATCGTAGCTGTACTCGCATTTTTCATAGCGCACATTCTCCCCGAGCTTTGTGAATTCATCACTCCTGCTCATATCTGTCAGCAGGATCACCTGAACATTACCGTCCAGATAAGTGCCCCCGTAGTATTGACGCTTCACAGAAGCTCCGTCCGCATCAAACAGATTTCCATTCTCCCAAAAGAAATCGTTGACGTTTTCCAGCGGCTGTCCGGGATTTTTGTTCCAGTCAAAGACAATTCCGACCCACGGCTCTCCCGTCGCGGCAAGTACGACCGCATTACTCAGCACAAACAGTATGACGACTGCCGCCGCTGCCCATGCTGTCCGCCGCAGGATGACTCTCTTTTTTATCCGTCTGCTTTCCTTACTCATACTCTCAACCTTTCTCAAAAGCTCCTTTGGCGCATGAATCTTATCAAAGGTACTTTGATACAGCTCTGTTCGTTCCTTTTCGTTCATTTGTCACGCCTCCTTAATTCTGTTTTTCAGCATTTTTCTTGCTCTTTGCAGTCGGGTTTGCACGTTGCTCTCGGAAATGTTCAGCATCCGGGCGATTTCTGCACAGTGGTAGCCCTCGTAATAATACAGGTGCAGCACCGCGCTGTATTTCGGCGGCAAATGACAGATTTCTTCCAACAGCCATCGCTCGTCGTCGGAAAACGCCTCCGGTTCCCGATCTAAATCGTCAAAGAAACCGATCTTTCTGTGCCAAAAAGAATTCAAGCTGTTACGGCACTCATTGATGACAACCCGTATCAGCCATCTTCGGATATGCTCATCGTCTGAGAAAGCTGTCTCTGTGGTCAACAGCTTCAAAAACGTATTCTGTACCGCATCCTCTGCGTCTGCGCGATGGTGACAGCAGTTGAGTGCAACGCGATAAACATCGTCGATATACTTTCGTACGATGCATTGATATTTCTGACGCTCCATGCAGCCCCTCCTTTCCGATCTTTTTGAAAGGTCCTTTCACTATATAAACAAATGACAAGGGGATTATATCACAAAACGGATAAAGAAAAAGCCCCATCAAACGATGGGGCATAATTCTATACAGCTATCAGACCAGCTCGATGATCGCCATCTCCGCTGCGTCGCCGCGGCGGGGACCGATCTTGGTGATACGGGTGTAACCGCCGTTACGATCCTCGTACTTAGGAGCAATCTCCTTGAACAGTTTGGTCGCGACGTCCTCTTTTGTGACGAACGCCATGACCTGTCTTTTGTTCGCGAGCGTATCTTTCTTCGCGACGGTGATCATCTTCTCGGTCAGAGAAGCGACTTCCTTCGCGCGAGTAACAGTAGTTTCGATTTTTCCATTCTCGAGCAAGAATGTTACGAGAGCTCTGAGCATAGCAAGACGCGCATCAGTAGCTCTGCCCAGTTTTCTAGTACCCGGCATGATTCTTCACTCCTTTCGGGTGTATTCGTTTTATCAAATGTCACGCCTCGTCGTCCTGCGCTGATCCTCGTATAACTCCCACTCGTCCGCCCATCTCCATGACCTTCGGTCATTCCGACAGGCACCGACTCGTCAGTCGTTATCCGAGGGCTTCGGACCTCGGCGCTTCTGAATTATTCGTCCTCTTTACGAAGACTGAAGCCCAGTGTATCGAGCTTGAAAACAACCTCTTCGAGAGATTTACGACCGAGGTTGCGAACCTTCATCATGTCTTCCTCAGACTTAGAGATCAGGTCTTCTACGGTGTTGATACCGGCGCGCTTTAAGCAGTTGAACGAACGCACGGAGAGGTCGAGCTCTTCGATGGTCATCTCGAGCACCTTCTCCTTGCCCTTGTCGTCCTTCTCAACCATGATCTCGGTGTTGTAGCCTCTGTCGGAGAGGTTCACAAAGAGGTTGAGATGCTCGCACAGGACCTTAGCGGCAAGGGATACCGCTTCCTGCGCATTGATAACGCCGTTTGTCCAGACGCTGAGGGTCAGCTTGTCGTAGTCGGTGATCTGACCGACGCGGGTGTTATCGACCGTATAATTGACCTTTAAGACAGGGGTGTAGATCGAGTCTACCGGCAGAACGCCGATGATCTCGTTGCCCGCGATCAGCTTGTTCTTCTCAGCGGGAACATAGCCTCTGCCCTTGTCAAGTGTGATCTCCATGCTCAGCGTTGCGCCGTTTGTCAGAGATGCGATGTGCAGATCCGGATTGAGGATCTCGACCTCACTGTCACACTTGATGCTCTCTGCGGTGACCTCACAGGGGCCTTCCACAGAGATTTCAACGATCTTGGGACCGTTAGAGTGGAGTTTCGCTACCAAGCTCTTCATATTCAGGACGATCTCGGTGACATCTTCCTTTACGCCGGGAATCGTAGAGAACTCGTGATTTACTCCGTTTATTTTAATTGATGTGACGGCTACGCCCTCAAGGGACGAGAGAAGCACGCGGCGAAGAGAGTTACCGAGCGTATTGCCGAAGCCGCGCTCGAGGGGTTCCACCACAAATCTGCCGTACTTGCCGTCCGAAGACAGTTCTTCTGTATCAATTCTGGGTTTTTCAATCTCTATCATTGGCGAATTCCTCCTTTAATTATTCATGCGCAGAGCAAACCGCATGATCTGCCCGCGCTGCCCGTGCAAAAATGCGCGGGCGCGTAGACCGGAAAAATCCGATCGGCGTACAAATTACTTGGAGTACAACTCGACGATGAGGTGTTCCTCGACCGGATAGTCGATGTCGTCACGCTGAGGCAGCGCGATAACCTTACCGCTGAGCTTGTCGGTTTTCTCAAGCCACTTGGGTGTCAGTGCAGTTGCTTCGCCTTCTACGAGAGCTTTGAAACGGTTGGTGTCCTTGGACTTATCGCTGACAGCGATAACGTCGCCGACCTTAACGATATAAGAAGGGATGTTGACCTTCTTGCCGTTAACGGTGAAGTGAGCGTGGTTGGTCAGCTGGCGCGCCTCGCGGCGGGTAGCAGCCAGACCCAGACGGAAAACAACGTTGTCCAGTCTGCGCTCGACCAGAGAGAGAAGGTTTTCACCTGTCTTACCTTCCATCTTCTCGGCCTTCTCGTAGTACATTCTGAACTGCTTCTCAAGAACGCCGTAGATGAATTTGACCTTCTGCTTTTCGGTCAGCTGAACGCCGTATTCGCTCTGCTTTCTTCTCATTTTACCGCCGGGGTTACGGTTGGAAGTCTTCTTGGAGTAACCCATAACAGCGGGGGAAATGCCCAGCGCTCTGCAGCGCTTAGCGATCGGCTGTGAATTCTTAGCCATAATCTATATCCTCCTTTTTCTTTATACGCGTCTTCTCTTGGGAGGACGGCATCCGTTGTGGGGAATCGGGGTAACGTCTTTGATCATGGTGACCTCAAGACCTGCGGTCTGCAGTGCGCGGATAGCCGCCTCACGACCCTGGCCGGGGCCCTTGACGAAGACCTCAACGCTCTTCATACCATGCTCCATCGCAGCCTTGGCAGCTGTCTCGGCAGCGCTCTGAGCCGCAAAGGGAGTGGATTTTCTGGAACCGCGGAAGCCAAGCTCGCCTGCGGACGCCCAGGAGATCGCGTTGCCCTGTGTGTCGGATATAGTTACGATTGTGTTGTTAAAAGTAGACTGGATATGAGCCGAGCCTTTTTCGATGTTCTTTCTTTCGCGGCGGCGGCGGATAGGAGTCTTTTTACCTGTTTTAACTGCCATATTGAATCGCCCTCCTTACTTCTTCTTGTTGGCCATCGTCTTGCGGGGACCTTTGCGGGTTCTCGCATTGGTCTTGCTACGCTGGCCTCTTACGGGGAGACCTTTTCTATGGCGCACGCCGCGATAGCTGCCGATTTCGATGAGTCGCTTGATATCAAAAGCGACGTCACGGCGCAGATCGCCTTCCACGCGGTAGTTATGGTCAATATATTCTCTGAGTTTTGATACGTCTTCCTCGGTGAGATCACGAACGCGAGTGTCGGGATTTACACCGGTTGCAGCAATAATGTCTGTAGCGGTTTTGCGACCGATACCGTAGATATAGGTGAGTCCGATCTCGACTCTCTTATCACGGGGCAAGTCGACGCCTGCTATACGAGCCATTAAAATGCACCTCCATAATTATTAATTAAAATTGATTTGTGTGAAGAGTATGATGATTAATGATTGATGATTGATGACAGAAAAACACCCATAACCCGATAAATGTCCGAGCAAAGCGAGTAACCTCCGTCAATCATCTTTCATCTATCATCCATCATCTTTGATCGCTCCGCGATCAGCCCTGACGCTGCTTATGCTTGGGGTTGTCGCAGATTACCATGATCTTACCTTTTCTCTTGATAATCTTGCACTTCTCACACATTTTCTTTACTGAAGGTCTGACTTTCACAAATATCATTCCTTTCCTTAGTGATTTCGGCTCCCTTTGGTAAAGGAGACTCCCCTGCTAGGGGAGATGGGCAAAGCCCAGAGGGGTCTGCCGTCTCTGCTAAGAGAGCTGTCGCCGAAGGCGACTGAGGAATTGCAGTATTGCCGCGCAGCGGCTACCTTATTTCCTCCGGTGTTTGCAAATTACTTGGTTCTCCAAGTAATCCTTCCTCTGGTAAGGTCGTAAGGCGACATCTCTACGGTCACCTTATCGCCCGGGAGGATACGGATAAAGTTCATTCTCAGCTTGCCTGAGATCACAGCCAGAATCTTGTGGCCGTTGGGGAGCTCTACGGTGAACTGCGCGTTCGGCAGAGCGTCCGTTACGATACCTTCAATTTCGATAACATCCTGTTTGGACATCACTTAACCTCCTATGATACTGTTCAGATCTTTTCGTAGTTGTCGGTTGGTCGTATTGCAATCGACGCTCATCGCGGTCGCCTGCAGATGGATGATGTTCTTGCGCTTCGGATGCTCAAGCGGCCGGGACTTTCCGTCCGCGATCAGCACCGTCCTGCTGTTGATCACATCTACCACCGCAAAAGGCTTTCCCTTATCGCGGCCTGCTTTTGCGATGACGACGCTGCCTTCCTTGATCTCCATGATCCACCTCTACCTGAGCTGGGTCATAATGATCGGGCCGTCGGGCGTGATACACACGGTATGCTCAAAGTGTGCGGCAAGCGAGCCGTCGATGGTGACAGCGGTCCAGCCGTCCTTGAGGATCCTCGTGTGATGATCGCCCAGCGTGATCATCGGTTCGATTGCGATTGTCATGCCCGGGATCAGGCGAGCGCCTCGCCCGGGTGTACCGAAATTGGGTACGCTTGGTTCTTCGTGCAGTTTCGCACCTACGCCGTGGCCGGTAAATTCCCGTACCACCCCGTAACTGCGAGCTTCGACATACCTTTGCACAGCGCTGCCGATATCGCCGATGCGATTGCCAGCCTGCGCCGCCTTGATTCCCTCGTAAAGGCTTTCCTCAGTCGCTTTCAGCAGAGCCTTGGCTTCGGGCGAGATATCGCCGCAGGCATAGGTATAGGCGTTGTCGCCGTGAAACCCGTGCATGCCTGCCATGATGTCGATCGAAACGATATCGCCGTTTCTGAGGATCGTCTTTTTGCTCGGTATGCCATGGACTACCACGCTGTTCACAGAGATACAGGTAGAAGCCGGATAGCCTTCGTAACCGAGGGTGGAGGGCACGCCGCCCTCACCCTCGATGAATTTACGAACTGCTGTGTCGATCTCAAGGGTCGACACGCCCGGCTCGACCATCTCTCCCGCGAGCTTTAATGCCCGCGCGGACAGCGTACACGCGTCCTGCATCAGTTTGATTTCGCGTGCGGTCTTGACTACGATCATACTTAAGCCTCAAGCGCTTCAAAAGTAGCTTTGGTAGTCTCTTCGACGGAGTTCATACCCTCGACGACAGAGAGCTTGCCCTGCTTCTCATAATAGTCCTTGAGCGGCTCGGTCTCTTTATGATAGATATCGAGTCTTGCTTTGACCGTATCAGGATGGTCGTCCTTGCGCTGAATAAGGGCGCCTGAGCAATCGTCGCAAACGCCGTCAACCTTGGGCTTCAAGCTCTCGGTATGATAGGGTCTGCCGCATTTCTCACACACGCGGCGTCCGGACAGACGGCTGATGATGACGTCGTCGGCTACCTCGATATCGATAACCTTGTCGATGTCAACACCCATCTCGTCCAGAGCCTCGGCCTGAGGGATGGTACGGGGGAAGCCGTCCAGGATGAAGCCGTCTTTGCAGTCGTCTTCATTCAGGCGTTCCTTGATGATGCCGATAACGACATCATCGGGAACCAGCTGACCCGCGTCGATGAAGGACTTCGCCTTCAAGCCCATCTCTGTACCGCTCTTCAGCGCGGCACGGATGATGTTACCCGTGCTGATCTGGGGAATATTCAAGCGCTCGCTGATAACAGCAGCCTGTGTGCCTTTGCCGGCACCGGGAGCGCCTAACAGGATAAGTTTCATAAATTCTACCCCTTTTCTTTCGCCTTAGTCAAGGAAGCCCTTGTAGTGACGCATCATCATCTGGCTCTCAAGCTGCTTCGCGGTATCCAGAGCGACGCCGACGATAATGATGACGGAGGTACCGCCCATCGACAGGCCGTACAGACCCGTAAAGTCGGAGTACAGGATCGGGAGCAGCGCGATGAACGCGAGGAACAGAGCGCCGATCAGGGTGATTCTTGACAGGATCTTCTTGATGAAGTCGGCAGTAGGTCTGCCGGGACGGATACCGGGGATGGTACCGTTGTTCTGCTTTAAGTTGTTCGCCATTTCGATCGGATTGTACTGAATGGTGGTATAGAAATACGCGAACGCAAGGATCAGCAGGAAGTACAGCACCGCATACAGCCAGCCGCTTGTGGAGAAGGCGTTAAAGAAGCCTGCCCAGAAAGTGGACTTGACCTCGCCGATGAACAGCTTGATGGTGCTGGGGATAGAAAGGATAGAGGACGCGAAGATGATCGGCATAACGCCGCCCAGCGCTACCTTGATGGGCAGGTGGGTGGACTGACCGCCGTACATCTTGCGGCCGACAACACGTTTTGCATACTGGATCGGGATACGTCTTTCCGCGTCCTGCATAAAGGTGATGACCCAAATGACGACGAGGAAGAGGACGATCCACAACGGAACGGTGACATAGAAGCCGGTGTTATCCTCACCTGCGAGGTTCCAGTACATACCCAGCTGGCTGATGGTATAAGGCAGTCTTGCGATAATACCCGCAAACAGCAGGATGGAGATACCGTTGCCGATACCGTTCTTGTTGATCTGCTCGCCCAGCCACATGATCAGCGCGGTACCTGCGGTAAAGCAAAGGATGATCGCGATCATGGTGAACCACATCGCGCCGCCTTCGGTATACTTGGCGATCGCCTGATAGGTGGGGTTGGGGTTGCTGTCAGAAACCTGGTTGTCGATCGAGTTCTTCAGGAAGAAGTAGTACGCAGTACCCTGGATCAGACCGAGGCCGACAGTGACATAACGTGTGATCGCAGCGATCTTCTTTCTGCCCTCTTCGCCTTCCTTAGAGAGGCGCTCGAGGGGCGGGATCGCTACGCACAACAGCTGCATGATAATGGAGCTGTTGATGTAGGGTGTGATACCCATAGCGAAGATGGTCGCGTTAGAGAACGCACCGCCGGAGAGGGTGTTCAGGTAGCCGACGAGAGTATCGTCAACGCCCGAAGCGTTGCCCATGACATTGGCAAGAGCGTCCATATTCAGGAACGGTACCGGGATGACCGAACCGATTCTGAAAATAACGACGATCAACAGTGTGAATAAGATCTTTTTGCGCAGATCCGGGATCGACCAGGCGTTTCTAATTGTCTTAAACAATTAAATCACCTCGATCTTTCCGCCGGCAGCTTCAATCTTGGCCTTAGCGCCCTCAGAGAACGCCGAAGCCTTAACGGTGAGCTTCTTGGTGATAGTGCCGTTGGAGAGAATCTTGACGCTATCAAAAGAGTTCTTGACGATGCCCTTCTCAGTCAGAGCAGCGATATCGACGACCGCGCCGTCCTCGAACTTATTGAGTGTGCCTACGTTAACAGCAACGACCTTCTTAGCGAAGATGTTGTTGAAGCCGCGCTTCGGGATGCGGCGCTGCAGCGGCATCTGACCGCCTTCAAAGCCGACGCGCATACCCTTGCCGGATCTTGCCTTCTGGCCCTTATGACCCTTACCGGAAGTCTTGCCCCAGCCTGAGCCGTGGCCGCGACCGATACGCTTGACGGACTTTTTGGAGCCCTCAGCGGGAGATAATTCGTGAAGTTTCATATCTTTCGCACCTCCTTAGTCTTTTTCAACCACTACGAGGTGGATAATCTTGTGGATCTTGCCCTGGGTAGCCGCGTTATCGGGCTGCTCGGTGACGTCGCCGATCTTCTTGAGACCTAAGGAATAAGCGGTAGCAATCTGATCCTTCTTGGAGCCGATCAGACTCTTGACTAACTTGATTTTCATGATGCCGCCTCCTTACAGAATCTCTTTGACAGCCTTGCCGCGTACGCGAGCGACCTCTTCGGCTGTGCGCAGTGCGCCCAGACCCTGGAGAGTTGCTCTGACAACGTTGCAGGGGTTGTTGGAACGGAGAGCCTTTGTACGGATGTCCTTGATGCCGACAGCCTCAACGACCGCACGTACGGGACCGCCCGCGATAACGCCGGTACCGGGAGCGGCGGGCTTCATCAGAACCCTGCCCGCGCCGTAAGCGCCGATGATCTCGTGCGGAATTGTTGTGCCCTTGAGGGCTACTTTCATGAGGTGCTTTTTAGCGTCCTCGATTCCCTTGCGGATTGCGTCGGGAACTTCGCCGGCCTTGCCGATACCGAAGCCGACCGTACCGTTGCCGTCGCCGACGACGACCAGCGCCGCGAACTTCATGACACGGCCGCCCTTGACGGTCTTAGATACGCGGTTGATAGCAACAACGCGCTCGGTAAGCTCCAGTGTAGATGCGTCAATAATATTAGCCAAAGTTAATTCCTCCAATCCTTAGAAATTGAGGCCGCCCTCACGGGCGCCTTCGGCCAACGCTTGAACACGGCCGTGATAAATGTTACCGCCTCTGTCGAAAACGACGTCGGTGATGTTCTTTTCTTTTGCACGCTCTGCTACGAGCTTGCCGACTGCCTTTGCAGCCTCTTTGTTGCCGCCGCCTTCTATGGTCTTATCAAGCGAGGAAGCGCTGCACAGGGTAACGCCCTTGACGTCGTCGATGATCTGAGCATAGATGTTGTTCGTGGAGCGGAAAACACAAAGGCGAGGACACTCGGCTGTGCCGCTTAACTTACCGCGGACTCTCTTATGTCTTTTGACGCGAGCCGCTTTAGAATCGGGTCTACTTACCATTGTTCATTCACTCCTTTAATTAAGCCTTACCGGCCTTGCCTTCCTTACGGCGGATATATTCACCGGCATACTTGATGCCCTTACCCTTATAAGGCTCCGGCGGACGTTTTTCTCTTACCTCGGCAGCAAACTGACCGACTTTTTGCTTATCAATGCCGTGGATAACGATGCTGTTGGGGTTGGGGACCTCGATAGTGATATCGTCGTTGTCCTCCATGATGACCTGGTGGGAGTAACCGATGTTCATCACAAGCTTCTTGCCCTGCTTCTGAACACGGTAACCAACGCCGTTGACCTCCAGCTCTTTCTTGTAACCGTCGGTTACGCCGACGATCATGTTATTGATGATCGTACGGGTGAGGCCGTGGAGCGAGCGGTTTTCCTTCTCATCATCAGGACGCTTTACTTCGATGACTGCCCCATTGATTTCGACAGCCATGTTCGGATGGATCTTCTGGGTCAGTGTGCCCTTGGGACCCTTGACTGTCATAACGCCGTTTTCGAATTTCGCTTCGACGCCGGCGGGAATATTGATAGGTTTTCTTCCAATTCGAGACATGATCGCACCTCCTTACCAAACGAACGCGAGGACTTCGCCGCCGACGTGCTGCTTTCTTGCCTCACGGTCGGTCATAACGCCCTTAGAGGTCGAAATGATCGCGATGCCGAGGCCCTTCATGACCTTGGGCATATCCTCAACATTACTGTAAATACGCAGGCCGGGCTTAGATACGCGTCTGAGACCCTGGATGACCGGAGTCTTGCCCTCAAGATACTTAAGGGTAACGGTGATGACGCCCTGCTTGCCGTCTTCCTCAACGGAAAAGCTCTTGATATAACCCTCGTCGACCAGAATCTGGCAGATAGCCTTCTTCATATTGGACGCGGGGATCTGAACGGTATCGTGTTTAGCTGAATTAGCATTACGGATTCGTGTCAGTAAATCAGCTATTGTATCAGTAATTTGCATAACTTAAATCCTCCTTGCTTACCAGCTTGCTTTTTTAACGCCCGGGATCTCGCCCTTGTAAGCGAGCTCACGGAAACAAATACGGCATACGCCAAACTTACGAAGGTAGGCGTGTGGTCTACCGCAGATCTTGCAACGTGAGTATTCACGAGTAGAGAATTTCTGTTTTCTCTGCTGCTTGTTTTTCATAGCAGTCTTTGCCACAACAATCCCTCCTTACTTTGCGAACGGAGCGCCCATCAGGGTGAGCAGCTCGCGCGCTTCTTCATCATTCTGTGCCGTGGTGACAAATACGATGTCCATACCGCGTACCTTGTCGATCTTATCGTAGTCGATCTCAGGGAAGATCAGCTGCTCCTTGAGGCCGAGGGCATAGTTGCCTCTGCCGTCGAAGGAGTTGGGGTTGATACCTCTGAAGTCGCGTACTCTCGGCAGCGCTACGTTGAACAGTCTGTCGAGGAACTCGTACATACGCTCGCCGCGCAGGGTGACCTTTGCGCCGATGGGCATGCCTTCACGAAGCTTAAAGTTCGCGACGGACTTTCTCGCCTTGCAGATGTGGGCCTTCTGACCGGTGATCTGAGCGAGGTCGGACAGGATCGCGTCCATAGCCTTCGCGTTATCCTTGACTTCGCCTGCGCCGACGTTGACGACGATCTTGTCGAGCTTCGGAATCTGCATCACGCTCTTGTAAGAGAATTTCTTCATCAGAGCGGGGGCAACTTCCTTAGCATAATACTCTTTCAGTCTTGCCATTCTTGAAATCCTCCTTACAGTGCCTTGCCGCACTTTTTGCAGATGCGGATCTTTTTGTCGTCCTTATCGATCTCGTGACCGACGCGGGTAGCTTCCTTACAAGCCGGGCAAACGATCTGGACCTTGGACGCATACATAGCGCCCTCAGCCTGGATGATACCGCCGGGCTCGCCCATACGTCTGGGCTTGATGTGTTTCGAGACAATGTTTACCTTCTCAACGATGACCTTGCCCTCTTTGGGAGATACCGCGAGAACCTTGCCCTTTTTACCTTTGTCTTTACCGCTTAAAACGATAACGGTGTCACCGGTTTTTACATGAACTTTACTCATTTCTATGACACCTCCATTAAAGTACTTCCGGAGCGAGAGAGAGGATCTTCATGTAATCCTTATCACGAAGCTCTCTGGCTACCGGTCCGAAGATACGGGTGCCGCGCGGGTTCTTATCTTCCTTGATGATAACGGCAGCGTTCTCATCAAAGCGGATATAGGTACCATCGTCACGACGAACGCCCTTTGCGGAGCGAACGACGACAGCGCGGACAACGTCGCCCTTCTTCACTACGCCGCCCGGGGTCGCTTTCTTGACCGAGGCAACGATAACATCGCCGATATTGGCGTATCTTCTCCTGGTTCCTCCGAGAACACGAATGCACATAAGTTCCTTTGCGCCGGTGTTGTCGGCAACCTTGAGATAAGTTTGCTGTTGAATCATATCATTTTCTCCTTATCTGAACTTATTTCGCTTTCTCTACGATCTCGACGAGTCTCCATCTCTTGTCCTTAGACAGGGGACGGGTCTCCATAACCTTTACGCGATCGCCTACGTGCGCCTCGTTGTTCTCATCATGAGCCTTGAGGTTGTAGGTGCGCTTGATGACCTTGTTGTACAACTTGTGCTTGACGCTATCCTCGATAGCGACAACAATGGTCTTATCCATCTTATCGGACTTAACGCGGCCGATCATGGTTTTTCTCATATTTCTATCACTCATTGTCGTACCTCCTTATGCTTCCTTGTCAGAGAGTTCGCGCATAACGGTAGAAACGCGGGCGATATCTCTCTTGACGGCGGTGATGCGCATCGGGTTTTCGAGCTGGTTGATAGCAAGCTGGAAACGAAGGTTGAAAAGCTCTTCCTTGAGGTCCTTAAGCTTCTGCTGAAGCTCAGATTCTGTTAATTCTCTTAATTCCTTAGCAGTCATGCTTAAACCTCCTCTTCCTTCTTGATGAACTTGCACTTGATCGGCAGCTTGGCTGCGGCAAGGCGCATCGCCTCGCGGGCAGTCTCTTCCGGAACACCTGCGATCTCAAACATGACTCTGTCAGGCTTGACGACCGCTACCCAGTACTCGGGCGAACCTTTACCGGAACCCATTCGGGTCTCAGCGGGCTTCGCTGTGACGGGCTTGTCGGGGAAGATCTTGATCCATACTTTACCGAAACGTTTGCAGTAACGTGTCATCGCGACACGCGCCGCCTCGATCTGGTTGGAGGTGATCCATGCAGGCTCTAATGCCTGAAGACCGTACTCACCGTAGGTGACCTTGTTACCGCGGAGCGCGCGGCCGGTCATTCTGCCTCTGTGAACTCTTCTGTATTTCACACGCTTAGGCATCAGCATTATTTTCTGCCTCCTTCCCTGTTATCTCTGCGGGGTCTTCTGTCTCTTCTCTCGCGACGCTCTCTGCGCTGCTCAGAACCGGCGTTGTCTCTCAGGACCTCGCCGCGATACAGCCAGACCTTGACGCCGATCTTACCGTAGGTGGTGTTCGCCTCGGCAAAACCGTAGTCGATGTCTGCACGCAGAGTTTGAAGCGGGATAGTGCCCTCGTGGTACTGCTCGGAGCGCGCGATCTCAGCGCCGCCCAGACGACCGGAGCACTGGGTCTTGATACCCTTTGCGCCGAAACGCATCGCTCTGCCGATAGACTGCTTCATCGCACGGCGGAAGGAGATTCTTCTCTCGAGCTGTGAAGCGATGCTCTCTGCAACGAGCTGCGCGTTCAGGTCGGGATTCTTGACCTCTACGATATTGATGGCAACGGGCTTGCCCAGCTTCTTCTCGCACTGCTGGCGGAGCTTCTCGATCTCCGAGCCGCCCTTACCGATAATCATACCGGGCTTAGCGCAGTGGATGTGAATGCGGACTTTCTTGCCGTCGCGTTCGATTTCGATTTTCGGAATGCCCGCGCCGTAAAGCTGCTTTTTCAGATCGCGGCGGAGGTTGTAGTCCTCTACCAGCGTATCGCCGAAGTGCTTCTTATCGGCAAACCAGCGGGAATCCCAATCCTTGATGATACCTACACGTAAACCGTGCGGATTAACTTTCTGGCCCATAACTCTACCTCCTTATTCTCTTTCCTTGAGCACCAGGGTGATGTGCGAGGTCTTCTTGTTGATGCGGAAGGCTCTGCCCTGTGCGCGGGGACGGATACGTTTGAGTGTGGGACCCTGACTTGCGTGGCACTCAGCCACGTAAAGACTAGCCACATCCATATCGTGGTTATTCTCGGCATTCGCCATAGCAGACTTGAGCAGCTTTAAGAGCGGCTCGCAAGCGGCCTTGGGAGTCTGCTCAAGAATCGCCTTAGCAAGCTTGACGTCCTTGCCTCTGATGAGGTCGAGAACGATCGAAACCTTGCGGGGCGAGATACGGACGTAATTCAGATATGCCTTACTTTCCATTTCTCCAGCTCTCCTTTGCCTTACTTACTTGTCTTGGAACCGGCATGGCCGCGGAAGGTACGGGTCGGAGCAAACTCACCGAGCTTGTGACCTACCATATCCTCGGTAACATATACCGGAACGTGTTTTCTGCCGTCATGAACAGCAAATGTGTGTCCTACAAACTGAGGGAAAATTGTCGAGGATCTAGACCAGGTCTTTAAGATTCTCTTCTCGCCGGAGGCGTTCATTTCCTCTACCCTTTTGAGCAGCACAGGCTGAACAAAAGGTCCTTTTTTCGTACTTCTACTCATAAGTTAAGTTCCTTCCTTTCTGCCTTACTTGCTGTTTCTGCGTCTTACGATGAGCTTATCGGACGCCTTGTTGGACTTTCTTGTCTTATAACCGAGCGCCGGCTTACCCCAGGGGGTTACAGGGCCGGGACGGCCGACAGGGGATTTACCCTCACCACCGCCGTGCGGGTGGTCGTTCGGGTTCATAACAGAACCGCGGACGGTCGGGCGGATACCCATGTTTCTCTTACGACCGGCTTTACCGATCTTGACGTTTTCGTGGTCGATGTTACCGACCTGACCGATGGTCGCCATGCAGGCGTCCGGGACGTTTCTCAGCTCGCCGGAGGGCAGTCTGAGCAGCGCCATACCGTTTTCCTTCGCCATCAGCTGAGCCATGTTGCCTGCGGCGCGGGCGAGCTGAGCGCCTCTGCCGGGATAAAGCTCAATGTTGTGTACGAAAGTACCGGTGGGGATGTTGATCAGGGGCAGCGCGTTGCCAGGCTTGATATCCGCGGTCGCACCGGCGACGACCTTGTCGCCGACCTTCAGACCCTGGGGCGCGATGATGTACGCCTTCTCGCCGTCGGTATACTCGACCAGCGCGATGAACGCCGAACGGTTCGGATCATACTCGAGGGTCTTTACGGTGCCTTCTACATCAAACTTGTTTCTCTTGAAATCAATGATACGGTATTTTCTCCTGTTGCCGCCGCCTCTGTGACGAACTGTGATGCGGCCGTAGCTGTTGCGGCCGGAGTTCTTCTTAAGAGGGGTGAGCAAGCTCTTTTCGGGAGCGACTTTCGAGAGTCCGGAGTAATCCGTGACCGACATATTACGACGAGCGTTGGTAGTCGGCTTATAAACTTTAATAGCCATAGTTTTCACTCTCCTCATGATGGCTTTGCGGGATGATGGCGCATCCCATACATTCATGCCTGTGTAAATTATTAATAGTAAAGTGTTTGTTCACGCGGACGTTGGATACACACGATAGTATCGGGTGCGGGTGTCCCGCCCGAAACTGTCAACTGTCAACTGTTAACTGTCAACTGCGTGTGCGCGCTCCGCGAGCACAGGCCTTACATCATGCCTTCAAAAAATTCAATCGGTTTGCTGTCAGCGGAAAGCTGAACATACGCTTTCTTCCAGGAACGGGTATAGCCTTCAAAACGGCCCTGACGTCTCATCTGACCTCTGACGTGTACGGTGTTGACCTTTTCTACCTGAACCTTGAAGAGCTCTTCTACAGCGCGTGCGATGTCGATCTTGGTGGCGTTCTTTGCTACCTCAAAGACATACTTCTTAGCTGTGATGTCCTGCATCGACTTCTCAGTGATGACGGGGCGAATGATGATATCCTGAGCGATCATGCGTACACCTCCTCAATCTTTGCGAGTGCGCCTTCAGCGATAATGAGCTTGTCAGCGTTTAAGATGTCATAAACGTTGAGCTCGTTGACCTGAGCGGTCTTGACGCCCTTGATGTTGCGGGCGGACTTGATGACCTTCTCGTCTACCTCGGGCAGAACGATGAGCGCCTTTTTCTCGGAACCGACTGCCTTGAGCATCTCGACGATCTTCGCGGTCTTGATCTCGTCAAGCGCGATAGAATCGATCACGATGATCTCCTCAGCCTGAGCCTTAGAAGAGAACGCGGACTTCATCGCAAGTCTCTTTACCTTCTTGTTGACGGAAAGACGGTAATCACGGGGCTTGGGAGCAAATACTACGCCGCCGTGGTACCACTGGGGAGCACGTGTCGAACCCTGACGGGCGCGGCCTGTACCCTTCTGTCTCCAGGGCTTTCTGCCGCCGCCGGAAACCTCAGAACGGGTGAGTGCGGACTGTGTGCCCTGACGCTGGTTTGCGAGATAGCAAACGACCATCTGGTGCATAACAGCAGCATTCGGCTCGATACCGAAAATCGAATCTGCGAGGTCTACAGAAGAAACCTTCTTGCCCTGCATATCAACTACCTGTACATTAGGCATATTATTTCCTCCTTCCTTAAGCCTTTACGCTGTCTTTGACGACAACGTAGCCGCCGTTGGGACCGGGAACAGCGCCCTTGATAGCGAGCAGGTTGTTCTCAGCGTCGATCTTGACGACGGTCAAATTCTGGACGGTAACCTTCTCAGCGCCGAGGTGACCCGCCATCTTCTTGCCCTTCCAAACTCTGGAGGGAGAGGAGCAGGCGCCCATCGAGCCGCCGTGACGAGCGTTAGGACCGGTACCGTGGGATTCCTTCAGGCGTGCAAAGTTCCAGCGCTTGATAACGCCGGCATAGCCCTTACCCTTGCTCTTACCGGTAACGTCGACCTTGTTACCTGTTTCAAATACGTCTGCCTTGATGATCTGACCCAGCTCGAAAGCGGAGCAATCATCAAATCTGAATTCCTTAAGAATTCTCTTGGGTGCTACGTCAGCCTTCTTGAAGTGACCCTGCAAAGGCTTCGTAACGTGCTTCGGCTTGATATCGCCGAAACCGATCTGGACAGCTTCATAGCCATCCGTCTCAACGGTCTTGAGCTGGGAAACAACACAAGGGCCCGCCTCGACAACGGTTACGGGAACAACTTTTCCCTTTTCGTCGAAGATCTGTGTCATACCGATCTTCTTGCCGATTAATGCTTTCTGCATTCTTTATATCCTCCTTTTAGGTTATTGGTCGGCGCTATACTATATATTGTATAGAACCGACATGACCCTGTCTGCGTGGTAGGTTAAAACCGATTATAATTTGATCTCGATTTCAACGCCGGCAGGGAGCTCTAAGCTCATAAGAGCCTCGACTGTCTTGTTGGACGGTCTTAAGATGTCGATAAGACGCTTGTGGGTTCTCATCTCGAACTGCTCGCGGCTGTCCTTATACTTGTGAACAGCACGAAGGATCGTAACTACCTGCTTCTCGGTCGGGAGCGGGACGGGACCCGAAACTCTCGCGCCGGTGCGCTTAGCGGTAGCGACGATTCGCTCAGCGGACTGATCCACCAGCTGGTGATCGTAACCCTTTAATCTTATCCTGATTTTTTCCTTGACTGCCATATCTTCGCCTCCTAATCAAAATGGTTGGGCGCGACATTTCGTCCGAACTTTTCAAACACCCGCCCGGGTGTTCCCAGCCCCTCCGTTAAAAAAGCCGATAGCCGAAAATCGGCAACCGGAAACAGAGTAAGCGAAGGACGGCATAGCAACCCTGTGGTAATCAGCAAGTAAATCACGCTTCGCTTTTTGGCGTCTTGCTTGCATCTTTTCCGCTATACCATCCAAGAATCAATCCCTATACGTCAGTATAGGAACAGATTTTTGAATAGTCTATCAAAAAATCTGTCTTCACAATACGCTCAAAAGATTTGCTTACTGCTTACCAAGCCATGAAAAAGCTCAAACTATTCTTTCGCCCGGTTTAAAATCGGACATACTCCACGGAAAAACCAACGCTTTGCGTTGCAACCTCCCGCTTCATCGCATATCAGTGTGCAGTCACGCAAGTGTGATTATATAATAAAAGTGCAATAATTTCAAGAAAACAGGCTAAAAAACCCATGTAGAAAAATAACAAACTTTTTTGTCACTATTTATGCACTTTTCACAAACGCCCCATATCTTGTGGTTTTTTGCCCCAAAAGCCACAAGTCTCTCACGTGTTTTCACTCGGAAATCAGGGGAGGACTTCCGCCCTCCCCTATACATTATATAATAGATTATTGAAAGTACTTGACTGCCGCCTCGAACATCCGGATGTCGTAATTGCCCGGCACATTCTTGTACAGCCCAGCGCCGACACGCTCAGAGTGTCCCATCTTGCCGAAAACTCTGCCGTCGGGCGAGGTGATGCCCTCGATCGCATAGCAGGAGTTGTTCGGGTTGAAATGGACGTCGGTTGTCGCGTTGCCGTCGAGATCGACGTACTGCGTCGCGATCTGGCCGCGCGCGGCTAATTCCCGGATCAGTTCCTCAGAAGCGAAGAATCGTCCTTCGCCGTGGGAGATCGGCACGCTGTAGACGTCGCCGACATTGGTCAGGCTCAGCCACGGGCTCTTGTTACTGGCGATGCGTGTGCGGACGATGCGGCTCTGGTGACGCGCGATCGTATTGTAGGTCAGGGTCGGGCAGTTCTCATCGGTATCGATGATCTTGCCGTAGGGCACCAGACCCAGTTTGATCAGCGCCTGGAAGCCGTTGCAGATACCGCACATCAGACCGTCGCGATTGTCGAGCAGATCAGCGACGCCCTCTTTGATCGCGGCGTTGCGGAAGAAGGCGGTGATGAATTTGCCCGAACCGTCAGGCTCATCGCCGCCGGAGAAGCCGCCGGGGATGAACACCATCTGGGCGGTTTTCAGCTCGCGTGCAAACTGTTCGACGCTCTGCTGAATGCCGCTTGCGCTCAGATTGTTGATGACGATGATCTCGGGCTGTGCGCCTGCATCGGCGACCGCCTTCGCAGAATCATACTCGCAGTTCGTACCCGGGAACGCAGGAATCAGCACCTTGGGTCGCGCCGCTTTGATAGCGGGTGACGGATAAGATGTTGCGCTGTAATTGAAATTCTCGACAGGAGCATGCGTATCGGGAATGTTGCAGGCATAAACGCCCTCGAGCTTGTCCTCATACTCGCCGAGGATCTCGCTGACTGCAACCCTCTCGCCGCCGTAGGTAAATGCACCGTCGTCGGTCACTGTGCCGATAACTACCGCACCGTCGATCTCTGCAGCTGTCTCGAGGAGAAATGCGCCGTAGTTGTAGCCGAACAGCGCATCGAGCGCAATATCGTCGAAAGCAAATCCAAAGCCGTTGCCGAACGCCATCTTCATGATCGCCTCGGCAATACCGCCGATGGTCGGCGTATATGCGGCGTAAACCTTGCCCTCGCGCATCAATGCTGTCACCTTATTATATATGTTTAAGAGCGACTGCGTATCGGGAAGCTTGTCGCCGTCATAATCGGGCGCGAGCATCACGACCTTGTGACCCGCCGCCTTGAATTCGGGCGAGATCACGTTCTGCACCTTGTCGGTGGTGACCGCAAAGGACACCAATGTCGGCGGAACGTCGAGCTTCTCAAAGCTGCCGCTCATGCTGTCCTTTCCGCCGATCGAGCCGATGCCGAGGTTCATCTGCGCCTTGAACGCGCCGAGTAATGCCGCCAGAGGCTTGCCCCAGCGCTTGCCGTCCGAACCGGGCTTCTCGAAATACTCCTGGAACGTCAGGTAAACATCCTCGAAGGATGCGCCCGATGCGATCAGCTTGCTGACAGATTCGATGACCGCCAGATAGGCACCGTGATACGGGCTTTTCTCCGCGATCAGCGGATTGTAGCCCCATGCCATCAGCGACACGGTGTCGGTGTGCTTCTTCTCGACACTTACCTTCTGCACCATCGCCTGGATCGGGGTGAGCTGATTCTTGCCGCCGAACGGCATCAGCACCGTACCCGCGCCGATGGTGGAGTCAAAACGCTCTGACAATCCGCGCTTCGAGCAGATATTCAGGTCGGACGCGATCGCCTTCATATTCTCGGCAAAACCGCCTTCGACCGTTTTTTCATAATTTTCGGGAGCGGCGGGAGTGATGTCGATATGCTTTTCCGCACCGTTGGTATTGAGGAACTCGCGGCTGATATCCACGATCTTTGCACCGTTCCATGTCATGGTCAGTCTGGGATCAGCCTTCACGACCGCGACCGCACAGGCGTTGAGGTTCTCCTCTTTTGCGAGTGCAAGGAACGCGTCAACATTCTCGGGCTCAACGACGACCGCCATGCGCTCCTGCGATTCGGAGATTGCGAGCTCTGTGCCGTCCAGACCCTCGTATTTCTTGGGAACTGCATTCAGATCAATATCCAGACCGTCCGCCAGCTCGCCGATCGCGACCGATACGCCGCCCGCGCCGAAGTCGTTACAGCGCTTGATCATCTGACAAGCGTCTTTTCTGCGGAATAATCTCTGCAGCTTGCGTTCCTCGGGCGCGTTACCCTTCTGCACCTCTGCGCCGCAGGTCTCGACCGAGTGCGCGTTGTGCGCCTTGGACGAACCCGTCGCGCCGCCGATACCGTCGCGACCCGTCGCACCGCCCAAGAGGATGACCACATCTCCGGGAGCGGGAACTTCGCGGCGTACATTCTCCGCGGGAGCAGCGGCGATGACCGCGCCGATCTCCATGCGCTTTGCGGCATAGCCGGGATGATAGATCTCATCGACGATGCCCGTCGCCAGACCGATCTGGTTGCCGTAGGAGCTGTAGCCCGCCGCGGCGGTGGTGACGATCTTGCGCTGGGGGAGCTTGCCCTCGATGGTCTCACTGACAGGGACGGTCGGATCAGCCGCACCGGTCACGCGCATCGCACCGTAAACATACGAGCGTCCCGACAGCGGATCGCGGATCGCGCCGCCGATGCAGGTCGCCGCGCCGCCGAACGGCTCGATCTCCGTCGGATGGTTATGGGTCTCATTTTTAAACAGCAGCAGCCACGGTTCAGTCACGCCGTCAACATCGACGTCCATCTTCACGGTGCAGGCGTTGATCTCCTCGCTCTCGTCGAGCTTGTCGAGCTTGCCGTGTGTGCGCAGATATTTCACCGCGACCGTTGCGAGATCCATCAGGCAGATCGGTTTTGTCCGACCAAGCTCTTCGCGAACGGCGATATATTCGTCATACGCTTTCTGGAGCAGTTCATCCTCAAACTTTGCATTGTCAATGATCGTCAGGAATGTCGTGTGACGACAGTGATCCGACCAGTAGGTGTCGATCATGCGGATCTCGGTGATGGTCGGGTCACGATGCTCGCTGATAAAATATTTCTGACAGAACTTGATATCGTCCAAGTCCATCGCCAGTCCCATCTCGTCCACAAAGGCTTTCAGCCCGTTTTCGTCCAGCTCGTTAAAGCCGTCGAGGGTGCGAACGGTCGTGGGAATCTCATAATCGGTCTTGAGCGTCGCGGGCAGCTCAAGTGAAGCCTCGCGCGCCTCGACCGGGTTGATGACATATTTCTTGATCTCTTCGATCTCACTGTCGGAAAGGTCGCCGTACAGGGCGTAAACCTTTGCCGAACGCACGGTCGGGCGCTCGCCCTGAGAGATGATCTGGATACACTGTGCCGCGGAATCCGCACGCTGGTCAAACTGACCGGGCAGATATTCCACCGCAAAGACGCGCGCGTCCCCTGTATCGATCTCTGTCGATGCGATGTCTAATTGCGGTTCGCTGAACACCGCGCCGACTGCGTAATCAAAGAGTTCTTTGTCGATATTCTCCGCATCATAGCGGTTGAAAATGCGCACATCCTTCAAGGATGTGATCGACAGCAGATTGTTGATATCGGAAAGCAGCGCCTTTGCCTCATTCTGTAAGCCCTCGCGCTTTTCCACAAAAATCCTGTATACCATTACTCAGCCTCCATCGCTCTTTTTCCGATATCATGACGCCAGTAGGCGTTGTCAAAATGAATCTCGTTCACCATCTCATAGGACGCATCGATCGCATCTTTCAGACTGTCCGCGATCGCCGTCACGCCCAGCACTCTGCCGCCGGAAGTGACCAGCTTGCCGTCCTTGAGAGCCGCGCCCGCGACAAAGACCTTGTCGCTGATTTCGGCGGGAATGGTGATCTCGTAGCCCTTCTCATATTTTACGGGATAGCCCTCGCTCGCCATGATGACGCACGCGGCGTTTTTATCCTCGAATTCAACCGGCGTTTCGCTGAGCCTGCCGTCAGTGACCGCGCGCATGATCGTGAACAGATCGGATTTCAACAGCGGCAGGACGACCTGTGTCTCCGGATCGCCGAAGCGGCAGTTATATTCGATAACCTTCACGCCGTCTTTGGTGATCATCAGACCGAAGTACAGACAACCCTTGAACGGTCTGCCCTCCGCTTTCATCGCCTTGATGGTCGGCAGGAAAATATTGTTCATGCATTCCTCGGCGACCGCCGCGGTGTAGTAGGGATTCGGCGCGACCGTACCCATGCCGCCGGTATTCAGTCCGGTATCGCCGTCGCCCGCACGCTTATGATCCATCGAAGAGATCATCGGCACGACGACCTCGCCGTCGGTAAAGCTCAGCACCGATACCTCGGGACCCTCGAGGAATTCCTCGATGACGATCTGATCGCCGCTCTTGCCGAACTGCTTGTCCTGCATGATCGAGATGACCGCCGCCTTCGCTTTCTCGCGGGTGTCGGCGATGATGACGCCCTTGCCCAGCGCCAGACCGTCCGCCTTGATGACGGTCGGGATCGGCGCAGTATCGAGGTACGCGAGCGCTTTCTCAGCGTCGTCAAACACCTCGTAAGCCGCAGTCGGGATGCCGTATTTTTTCATCAGGTTCTTTGAAAAGACCTTGCTGCCCTCGATGATCGCGGCATTCGCGCGCGGACCGAAGCAGGGGATCCCCTTTTCCTCGAGCCTGTCGACGCATCCCATGACCAGCGGATCGTCGGGTGCGACCACCGCATAGTCGATCGCATTGTCGACCGCAAATTTCACGATGCCGTCGAGATCCGTCGCGCCGACCGCCACACATTCGGCATCGGCGGCGATCCCTCCGTTGCCGGGCAGGGCGTAGATCTTCTCGATATCCTGATTCTCTTTTAACTTCTTAATGATGGCGTGCTCGCGTCCGCCGCCGCCAATAACCATTACAACCATATTGATCTCCTATTACAAAAGGGTTAAGGGAGGGATGTTTATCCCTCCCGTATTTCATTGATTAATGATGGAACAATCTCATGCCGGTGAACGCCATGACCATGTCGTGCTTGTCGGCGCACTCGATGACCAGATCGTCGCGGATCGAACCGCCGGGCTCGGCGATATATTTGACGCCACTTCTGTAGGCGCGCTCGATGTTGTCGAAGAACGGGAAGAACGCGTCTGAACCGAGGGCGACGTTCTCACAGGTGTCGAGATAAGCGCGCTGTTCCTCTGCGGTGAACGGAGCGGGCTGCTCGGTAAAGTATCGCTGCCATACGCCGTCAGCGGTCACGTCCTCTTCGTTCTGGTTGATGTAGCCGTCGATGACATTGTCGCGGTCGGGACGGCGGATATCGTCACGGAACG
Organism: uncultured Ruminococcus sp.; assembly: GCA_902776185.1. Taxonomy (GTDB): domain Bacteria; phylum Bacillota; class Clostridia; order Oscillospirales; family Acutalibacteraceae; genus Ruminococcoides. The sequence continues at coordinate 11,824 of CACYPH010000016.1, read as the reverse complement.
GCAGGTTCAGTACCTTGTCCGCCTGTCTGAGGAACCATGTATCCGCCTTAGTACCCGCAAGACGAGTGCAGTGGATACGGCTCTGCTGACCCGCGCCGACGCCGATCGCCTGACCGTCAACGGCATAGCAAACGGAGTTGGACTGGGTATATTTCAGGGTGATCAGCGCAACGATCAGATCGCGCGCCGCGCTGTCGGGCAGCTCCTTGTTCTTGGTCACAAGGTTGCTCAGCAGCTCACGGTTGATCTCAAAGTTATTGCGGCCCTGCTCAAAGGTGATGCCGTAGACCTGCTTGTGCTCCACGGGATCGGGAACATAATCAGGGTCGATCTGTACGATGTTATAGTTGCCCTTGCGCTTACTTTTCAGGATCTCCAGCGCTTCGGGCTCATAACCCGGCGCGATGATGCCGTCGGAAACTTCGCGCTGGATCATCTTCGCGGTGGTAACGTCACAGACGTCGGACAGGGCGACCCAGTCGCCGAACGAGCACATTCTGTCAGTGCCGCGGGCACGCGCATAAGCGCACGCAAGCGGGCTGTCGTCGAGACCCTCGATATCGTCGACAAAGCAGGCTTTCTTGAGCTTGTCGGAAAGCGGGATGCCGACCGCCGCCGAGGTGGGGCTGACGTGTTTGAACGAGGTCACCGCCGGTAAGCCGAGCGCCTCTTTGAGTTCCTTGACGAGCTGCCATGAGTTGAATGCGTCGAGGAAGTTGATGTAGCCGGGTCTGCCGCAGAGGATCTGGATGGGCAGATCGGAGCCGTCGTGCATAAAGATCTTCGCGGGTTTCTGGTTCGGATTACAACCGTATTTCAGTTCAAATTCTTTCATGATGATATTCCCCTTATCTTATTGATTCTTATTGATCAAGCGATTCTCGACCTCGCCGGTTTTGAGGTCAATATAGCGGACATACAGCGAGATCTTGTTATCTGCATCCAGCGCGTTCCACAGCTTGTCGGTGAAAGCGTCGATATCGTTGTCGATCGAAACTCTCTCCGGCTCGCCCTGGAAGGTCGGGATCGGATTGCCGTCGCAAACGTAGGTGTGGATAAAGTGACCCAGCCCCGCCTTTGACGGATAGTCAAAGCCGTAGCGTGCACAAGCAGAGCCCTCTGCGTCGATGGATTTTAAGATGCTCATGCTGTAGGTGAAGTCGCCCTCGTCAAAGGTCAGCATACCGCTGATGCGGGGCGTGAGGTTCGGCGCGTCAGGCTCGAACTCGCGGGTCGCGAGAGCCTTGTGGAAGCCGATACCGCTTTCCATGCCGTCATAGATGGTGTCGGTCTGATCGCCGTTGGTCACGATCAGGTTGTTCTCATACTCGCGGATCGCCGCGTAGATGATCAGGCTCGGATCCTCGACCTTGGAAGCGTCAAAAGGCTCGGTGTAGACCGCGCCGTCGCGCTCGGTGAAGATGCGATTGCGGCTGTTCGCGCTTCTGCCCATGATAAAGTACGCGGTCGCCGCCTTTGTGCCGTCGGCAGTCTTGCCGATGACGATGCCTCTGCCGACGTAGGAATTGCCCTCGATCAGCTCGGCGATGTCGTTGATTTTGTAGATGTTCATATACATTCCCCTTTATTTACAATGATATAATCGCGATTCATTGAGATAAGACACAACTCCTCACTCCTCACTCCTCACTCCTCACTCCTGACTCCTAACTCCTAACTCTGCTGAAACCTTTTCAACAGATTGAGGAAGAATGATCCATTCCGCCTGCTCCATCACCCTGCGCTGGAGCACTTCGGGCGTGTCGCCGTCCATGACCTCCACCGCTTTTTGGGCGATGATCTCTCCCCCGTCGGGGATCTCGTTGACGAAATGAACCGTCGCACCGGTCACCTTCACGCCCTTTTCGAGCGCCGCCTCATGCACTTTCAGACCATAATAGCCCTTGCCGCAGAAAGACGGGATCAGCGCGGGATGCACATTGATGATGCGCTTTGGATACTTTGAGGTGAACCCCTCGGACAAGATCGACATAAAGCCCGCAAGAACGATCAGATCGATCTCGTATTCCTCCATCGCGTTCACCACGGCGGCCTCAAATGCCGCTTGAGATTTTAATTCTTTTTTAGAAATATATAATCCTTTGATACCGGCTTTTGCCGCACGGGTCAGTGCGTAAGCGTCCTTGTTGTTGGAGATGACCAAGACGACCTCGCCGCTGTGGATGACGCCGCTTTGCTGTGCGTCCAGTATCGCCTGCAGATTCGTACCGCCGCCGGAGACCAGCACCGCGATGCGCGCTTTTTCCTTTAGCATAACTGAATTTTCTCCTCTGCCGCGACGATCTCGCCGATGACATAAGCATCCTCGCCGTTTTCCTTAAGGATCGTGAGCGCTTTCTCTGCCTGATCTGCGGGAACAACGATGCTCATGCCGACGCCCATGTTGAAGGTGTTGAACATATCATGCTCGCTGATGCCGCCCTTCTCCTGAATGAGTTTGAAGATCGGCAAGACGCGAACGTCGTCCTTTTTGATCTTCGCACACAGTCCATCCGGAATCGAGCGCGGGATATTCTCATAAAAGCCGCCGCCGGTGATATGCGAGATGCCCTTGACGGTGACTTCTTCCAAAAGCGCGAGTACCGGCTTGACATAGATCTTTGTCGGAGTGAGCAGGGTCTCGCCGACCGACTTGCCGCCCAAAGCCTCGATCGGCTCTTTGATATCGGCGTTCTCAACGTCGAACACCTTTCTGACCAGCGAGAAGCCGTTGGAGTGAACGCCGCTCGAGGGCAGGGCGATCACAACGTCGCCCTCAGCCATCTTGGTATTGTCGATGATCTTCGCCTTGTCGACCACGCCGGTGCTGTAGCCCGCGAGGTCGTATTCATCCGCGGGATAGAAGCCGGGCATCTCGGCGGTCTCGCCGCCGATCAATGCGGCGCCTGCCTGCACACAGCCCTCTGCAACGCCTTTGACGATATCCGCGATCCGTTCGGGAACATTCTTGCCGCAGGCGATGTAGTCGAGGAATACCAGCGGCTTTGCACCGACGCAGACGATGTCGTTCACGCACATCGCGACACAGTCGATGCCTACGGTATCGTGTTTGTCCATGAGAAACGCCAGCTTCAGCTTTGTACCGACGCCGTCGGTACCGCTGACCAGCACAGGCTTGGAGATCCCCTCGAGGTCCAGCTCAAACAGTCCGCCGAAGCCGCCGACGTCCGAGCATACGCCCTTTGTCGCAGTACGTGCCACGTGCTGTTTCATCAGCTCGACCGCCTTGTAGCCGGCGGTGATATCCACGCCCGCCGCGGCGTAAGCGTCCGATTTAGAATTCTGTATCATATTATCTGCCTTTCTGCTCATTTCAAAGAGCATTCATATGAAATAGTCGTGCTGAGTAACGATTGACCCGCCGTTGATGACGCCCAGAAAAGCAAAGGCTTTTCAATAGGCGGAGAAAAAACGCAAGCGTTATTCCTCTCCGTCCCAGCAATAGGTACAAAGGTCGTTTTTATCCATGCCGATCGCCTCGATGATGCCGTCGAGCGACTGGAAATCCAATGAAGCGAATTTCAGCTTTTCGCAGATGGTCTTTCTCAGGTTCTTGCCGCGCTCGGTCGAGCCGTCGGAATATTCTTTGATATGATTAAAGCCCTCTTCGCCCTCGAGCTCCATGATGACCCTGCGCGCGATCAGCTCCATATCGGAGGTCGAGCGCGAGAAGTTGAGGAACTTACAGCCGAACATGATCGGCGGGCAGGCAGAGCGCATATGCACGCTCTTTGCACCGTTCTCATAGAGGAACTCGACGGTTTCTCTGAGCTGTGTGCCGCGGACGATGCTGTCGTCCACGAACAGCAGATTCTTGTCCTTGATCAGATCGTAAACCGGGATCTGCTTCATCTTCGCGATCTTGTTGCGGTCGGTCTGACGCGCGGGCATGAACGAGCGCGACCAGGTCGGCGTATATTTGATAAATGCGCGCGCAAAGGGCTTATGGCTCTGGTTCGCATAACCGATTGCATGGGGCGTACCCGAATCCGGCACACCGCCGACATAGTCGATATCGAGGTCGCCGAGATTCTCCTTATCGTTATCCGCCATGATGCGTCCGTTGATATAGCGCATCGCCTCAACATTCACGCCCTCATAGGTAGAGGTCGGATAGCCGTAGTAGCTCCAAAGGAAGGAGCAGATCCGCTTTTTCTTCAGCGGCTCGCGCATGGTGGTACAGCCGTCGGGCGTCAGCTCGACGATCTCGCCGGGCCCTAATTCCTTGTAGTCCTCATAACCGAGCTTCTGATACGCAAAATTCTCGAACGATACGGCAAAGCCGCTCTCGCCCTTACCGATGACGACCGGCAGTCTGCCGACCTTGTCGCGGGCGGCGACGATCGAACCGTCGTCCTTTAAGATCAGCACCGAGGCAGTGCCGTCGATGACGTCCTGCGCGAACTTGATGCCCTCGACAAAATCGCCCTTCTGGTCGATCAGCGCCGCGAGCAGCTCGGTGGAATTGATCCTGCCGCCGGTCATCGCGTCAAAGTGACCGCCGGAAGACTGAAAATATGTTTCGATCAGCTCGTCGGCGTTGTTGATGATACCGACGTTGCAGATCGCATAGGTACCGAGATGCGAGCGGATCAGCATCGGCTGGGGATCGCTGTCAGAGATCACGCCGATGACAGACGTACCGCTCATCTCATCAAAAATACGCTCAAATTTGGTACGGAACGGCGCATTCTCAATGTTATGGATCTTGCGCTGCAGTCCGATTTCTTTGTCATACGCCGCCATACCTCCGCGGCGTGTACCGAGGTGTGAATGATAGTCAACGCCGAAGAATACATCCATCATGCAGTCCTCATGCGATGCTATCCCGAAAAAACCTCCCATAGTTCATATACCTCCATTATCAGTGAGGAGTGAGGAGTGAGGAGTTAAGGGAAACGCCGACGCGTTTTGAAACATATAGAAATCGGGTGTGGGCACTGCCCGCCGTCAACTCCTAACTCCTAATTCCTAACTCTTACAGCCTTTCCATAATCCCTTTATCTTTCTCCAATACCGCCGCGGCGTCGGACTTGCGCTTATTGTCGAGCTTCTCGGCAAGCGCCTTATCTTCAACGGCGATGATCTGCGCCGCGAGCAGCGCCGCATTTGCGCCGCCGTTCAGAGCAACCGTTGCCACCGGGATGCCCGTCGGCATCTGCACGGTCGCGAGCAGTGCGTCCATGCCGTCCTGAGCGCCGCCCTTACACGGTACGCCGATGACCGGGATCGTGGTGTTCGCCGCCAGAGCGCCTGCCAGATGCGCCGCCATGCCGGCAAAGGCGATGATCGCGCCGAAGCCGCGCCCGCGCGCATTCAGCGCAAAGTCCCGCGCTTCGAACGGTGTTCTGTGCGCCGAGTAAACGTGCGCTTCGAACGGAATATCAAGGGTCTTCAGCATATCTGCCGCCTTTTTGGCGATCGGCAGATCGCTGTCCGACCCCATAATGATCGCTATTTTTTTCATTGTTTCCTCCAAATCTGTAGCGGAGAAGCTTGCTCCTCCCTCGTGACCGCTGGTCACCCGATAGCGCCGCAGGCACTACACTCACTAACGACTACCAACTACCGACTAATCTCACTTCATCGCCGAGCTTTTATCCTTCTGGATAACGTCGTGTGCGCCGCCCTCTACGATCGAGGTCGCGGATACCAGCGTCAGCTTCGCCTTCTGCTGTAATTCACGGATGGTCAGCGCGCCGCAGTTGCACATGGTCGACTTGACCTTTGACAGCGACAGCGCAACGTTGTCCTTCAACGGACCCGCATACGGTACGAGTGAATCAACGCCCTCTTCAAAGCTCAGCTTCTTATCGCCGCCGAGGTCATAGCGCTGCCAGTTGCGCGCTCTCTGTGAGCCCTCGCCCCAGTACTCCTTATAGTAAGTACCGTTGATCGAAACCTTGTTGGACGGGCTTTCATCGAAGCGGGCGAAGTATCTGCCCAGCATGATGAAGTCTGCGCCCATCGCCAGCGCGAGCGTGATATGGTGGTCGTAAACGATGCCGCCGTCGGAGCAGACGGGGATATATACGCCTGTTTCCTCAAAATACTTATCTCTCTCCGCACAGACCTCGATCAGCGCAGTCGCCTGACCGCGTCCGATACCCTTGGTCTCGCGGGTGATGCAGATCGAACCGCCGCCGATACCGACCTTGATAAAGTCAGCGCCGCTCTCGGCGAGGAATCGGAAGCCCTCTGCGTCGACGACGTTGCCCGCGCCGACCTTGACGCTGTCGCCGTAATGCTCGCGGATCCAGTCGATGGTCAGCTTCTGCCACTCGGAGAAGCCCTCGGATGAGTCGATGCACAGCACATCCGCTCCCGCCTCGATCAGCGCGGGCACACGCTCGGCATAGTCGCGGGTGTTGATACCTGCGCCGACAACATATCTCTTGTGTGCGTCGAGCAGCTCGTTCGGATTCGCCTTATGCGCTTCGTAGTCCTTGCGGAATACAAAGTAGCAGAACTTGCCGTCCTTGGTGATGATCGGCAGGGAATTGAGCTTGTGGTCCCAGATGATATCGTTCGCTTCACTGAGGGTGATCCCCTCGTAAGCGTAGATCAGCTTTTCAAAGGGCGTCATAAAGGTCTCGACCTTTTCGCTTCTGTCCATACGGCTGATACGATAGTCACGGCTGGTGACAACGCCCAGCAGCTTGCCCTCGGACGAGCCGTCCTCGGTGACCGCTAAGGTCGAGTGGCCGGTACGTGCGGTAATCTCCATGACGTCTGCCAGAGTTGCATCGGGACGGATATTGCTGTCGCTCTTGACAAAGCCCGCCTTATAGCTCTTGGCACGCTTTACCATCGCCGCCTCGTCCTCAACGCTCTGTGAGCCGTAGATGAAGCTCACGCCGCCCTGTGTCGCCAGTGCGACTGCCAGCTTGTCGCCGGACACCGCCTGCATGATTGCAGACACCAGCGGGATATTCATGGTGATCGCCGGATCTTCGCCCTTTTTGTACTTGACAAGGGGTGTTTTCAGCGTCACATTCGCGGGGATACACTCGCTCGAGGAGTATCCCGGGATCAGCAGATATTCGTTAAAAGTATGGGCAGGTTCATTAATAAAGGTTGCCATTTATATAACCCTCTCTTCCTTAGTTTCACAGTATACACAGCGGTACACCTTGTTCTCTTTATCGGCGAGCTTGAACACATGGTCGAGCTCCTGTTCCGTCGTCGTGATACAACGGGGATTTTTGCATTTGATGACGTTCGTCAGTATCGCGGGCATCTGGATATTCATCTTCTCGGCGCGGATACCGTTTTTGATGATGTTGACGGTCGCGCCGGGGTCGATATAGCCGATGACGTCGATGTTCACCGGGATATCGGCGTCCACCTTGATGATATCCTTCTTCCCCATCTTCTTACTGGTGACGTTCTTGATGATCGCGACCGAGCAGTCCAGCTCGTCAAGGTTCAACAGCTCATAGAGCTTCATGCCCTTGCCGGCGGTGATATGGTCGATCACGATGCCGTTCTGGATGGAATCGATATTCACAGTCTGTCCGCCTCCTTCAACAGCTTCAAGATCAGCGCCATGCGCATATATTTACCGTTTAAGACCTGCTTGAAATAGCACGCCCTCGGATCGTCGTCGATCGCGACAGAGATCTCGTTGACTCTCGGCAGCGGATGCATGATGCTCAGATCCGATTTCGCGTTTTTCAGCTTTTCGGGGGTGAGGATGTAGCTGTCCTTGAGCCGCAGGTAATCCTCTTCGTTAAAGAACCGCTCCCTCTGCACGCGCGTCATATAGAGGATATCGAGATCGGGCATCGCGCCGAGCAGATCGGTCGTCTGGATATAGGGGATGCGCTTCGCTTTGAGCACGTCGCGCTTGACGTAGCTCGGAACTTTTAATTCCTCAGGAGAAATAAGTACAAATTTGTTATTATCGTACCGCGACATCGCGTTGATCAGCGAATGCACGGTCCTGCCGAATTTTAAGTCGCCGCAGAGACCGATGGTCAGGTTGCTGAAACTTCCTTTCTCACGATAGATGGTCAAAAGATCCGCCAGCGTCTGGGTCGGGTGACAGTGACCGCCGTCGCCCGCGTTGATGACCGGGATCTTTGCCGCACGGGCTGCAACTAAAGCCGCGCCCTCTTTCGGGTGTCGCATCGCAATGATGTCCGCATAGCACGAGACCGTCTTGGCGGTATCGGCGACCGATTCGCCCTTAGCCGCGGACGATGCGCCCGCCGAGCTCATCGAGATGACCTGTCCGCCCAGCTCGTACATCGCCGCCTCAAAGCTCATCCTCGTTCTGGTGGACGGCTCAAAGAACAGCGTCGCGAGCTTCTTATATTTACAAACTTCCCGATAGTTTTCGGGGTGATCGATGATATCGTTCGCAACGCCGATCAGCTCATCGAGCTCCGTTGTACTCAGGTCGAGTACGTCGATGACCGATCTCATGCCTTGCCTCCGATCCAGCTTTCGTCAGAGGGATTGTTGCGGAACTGAATGAGCCGCTCTACATCCTCTTTCTTGATATAGCCGTCCTCGGCGGCGACCTCGGCGATGACGTCAAAGTTCGTCAGGCTGATATTCTTCACATCCGCAGCAGCAAGTCGATCGAGACCCTTCTGCATTCCGTAGGTGAAGATCGACACGATGCCCAGCACCTCTGCGCCCGCTTCTCTGAGGACGTCGACGACCTCGAGTACCGAGCCGCCGGTCGAGATCAGATCCTCGACCACGACGACCTTCTGACCCTTTTCAAGTCTGCCCTCGATCTGGTTCTGTCTGCCGTGATCCTTGTGACCGGAGCGGACATAGCCCATTGGCAGACCCATCAGGTGAGCGGTGATCGCCGCGTGGGCGATACCGGCGGTGGAGGTACCCATCAGCACCTCGACCTCGGGATAGTTTTCCTTGATCAATTCTGCGAGACCGCTCTCGACGTCCATGCGCACCTCAGGGTCGCTGAGCGTCAGACGGTTGTCGCAGTAAACGGGACTTTTGATCCCGCTCGCCCATGTAAAGGGCTCTTCGGGGCGGAAAAACACCGCCTTTATCTTCAATAAATCCTTCGCGATTTTCACATTCAGATCCATATTTTTCTCTCCTTAATCTACAAACTCAGCAACGCATCTTCTGTAAGCCGCGACCGGATCGTCCGCCTGGGTGATCGGGCGTCCGACGACGATGTAGTCCGAGCCGATCTCCTTTGCCGCGGCGGGGGTCATCACGCGCTTTTGATCGCCGACCTCGCCGTCCGCAAAGCGAACGCCGGGCGTGATCGTCAAAAAGTCCTTGCCGCAGGTATCATGCACCTTGCCGGCTTCCAGCGGCGAGCAGACGACGCCGTCCAGCCCGCTTTCCTCAGCGCATTTTGCGTAGTGCATCACGACCTCGTCGATCGGTTCTTTGATCAGCAGATCGTTTTCCATCGCCTGTTGATCGGTCGACGTCAGCTGCGTCACCGCGATCAGCAGGGGACGCGTGCCGTCAGCTCTGGTCAGGCCCTCCAAAGCTGCTTTCATCATCGCCTTGGTGCCGCCCGCGTGCAGATTGGTGATGTCCACATCGAGGTTCGACAGGACAGCCATCGCCTTTTTGACGGTATTCGGGATATCGTGCAGCTTCAGATCCAGAAAGATCTGATGCCCTCTGTTCTTGATTTCCCGCACGATCGACGGTCCCTCGGCATAGTAAAGCTCCATGCCGATCTTGACAAACGGTTTTCTGTCCTCGTTCTTGAACTTGTCGAGGAATTCAAAGGTAGCCGCTGCGCTCGAAAAATCGCAGGCTACGATAACATCCTTACCCATTCTTCACCCCTCCGATAATTTCGCTCAAATTCTTGATTCCGTATTGTTCCATGACCGCCGGCAGATTTTCGACGATCTCCTTGCTCGCGTACGGATTCACGAGATTCGCCGCGCCGACCTCAACAGCCGTTGCGCCGGCGAGCATCATTTCGATCACGTCCTCAGCGGTACTCACGCCGCCCATCCCGACAACGGGGATCTTCACCGCGTGCGCCACCTGATAGACCATCCTCAGCGCGACCGGGAAGATCGCCGGTCCGGAGAATCCGCCCATCGTGTTCGCAATGATCGGCTTGCGGGTTTTCAGCTCGATCCGCATCCCCAGCATCGTGTTGATCAGGCTGATGCCGTCCGCGCCCGCGTCCTCACAGGCTTTCGCGATGCTGACGATATCCGTAACGTTCGGGCTTAATTTGACGATGACCGGTTTTGTCGTCACCGCCTTGACCGCCCTTGTGACCTCTGCGGCGGCGTCGGGATTCGTTCCGAAGCTCATTCCGCCGCCGTGAACATTCGGACAGCTGACGTTGACCTCCAGCCACCCGACCTGTTCTTCTTTATCGAGCTTTCCACAGGTGTAGGCGTAATCCTCGACGGCAAAGCCGCTGACATTTGCCATCACAGGCTTGTGAAAGCATTTCTTCAATTTAGGCAATTCCTCGCCGATAACCTTGTCGACGCCGGGATTCTGCAGTCCGACGGCGTTGATCATACCAGCCGTGCATTCCGCGATGCGCGGGGTAGGATTGCCGAAGCGTGCATCCTTTGTCGTCCCTTTAAAGGAAAACGTGCCGAGAATGTTGATATCGTACAGCTCGGCGAATTCGTAGCCGTAGCCGAACGTGCCGGAGGCGGGGATCACGGGGTTATCAAGGGTGATCCCGCAGAGATTGACTTTCATTTCTCCCATAAGATCTCCTCCTTTTTCAGCACCGGACCGTCCTTGCAGATCCGCTTGTAGCCGGTGATCGTCTTGCAGCTGCAGCCCATGCAGGCGCCGAAGCCGCATCCCATTCGCTCCTCAAAGCTGAACTGACCCGAGGTATCGGTCGCGTTGTAGACCGCCTTGAGCATCGGCTCAGGTCCGCAGGTATAGAAGTAGGTGTAGTTTTCGGGCAGCGCGTCGGTGACAAAGCCTTTCACCCCGCGCGAGCCGTCGACGGTCGTCACGGTTACGCTGCATCCGATCGCCTTGAATTCCTCCTCGCCGAAAACCTCGTCCTCGGTATTGAAGCCGAGGATCACCCGGACAACCTTGCCCTGTGCGAGCAGACGTTTTGCGAGCAGATACATCGGAGGAACGCCGACGCCGCCGCCGATCAAAAGCGGCTTATCGCCCGACAGGCTCAGGTCGTAGCCGTTGCCCAGTCCCGTCAGGATCTGCAATTCTTCGCCGACCGTCATGCGGCTCATCGCCTCTGTGCCCTTGCCGACGACCTTGTAAATGATCGTAACCGTCGTATCGCTCACATCATAAACGGAGATCGGGCGGCGCAGGTAGAATCCCTCGAGCCGGATGTTGATGAATTCCCCGGGATTCCTGATGGCGGAAACATCACCCTCAAGACACATCCGATATACATTCTTCGCTATTCTGTTGTTCTCAATAATCTTAAATACAGTATCCTTCATATTTCGATCGGGTGCGGGTGTCCCGCCCAAAGCTCCTAACTCCTAACTCCTAATTCCTAACTCCTAACTGAGATCAAGCATCAATCGTAGAAATCGTTAATGTCGTTTCCTCGAGTACGTCGAGCAATACTCTGACGGTATCCAGCGAGGTAAAGATCGTTACGCCGTTTTCAACAGCGGTCTGACGGATCGCCGTGCCGTCCTCGTAGTGAACGCCCGACATGATCGCACGCGTGTTGATAACGTAGCTGACATAGCCCGCACGGATCGCGTCGAGGATCTGAGTAGAGCCCTCAGAGATCTTCTTGAGCGTTCTCGTCTTGATGCCGTGCTCGCGCATGACCTTCGCAGTCAGATCGGTCGCCTCGATGTTGAAGCCGAGG
>CACYPH010000015.1:1047-48222 GCA_902776185.1 uncultured Ruminococcus sp. | reverse complement strand
AGGGACTCGAAGGCGAGCGTGTCAAGCGATAAGCGTCAGCGCATCGCGCAGACAAAAACGCTTCGGGGAAGCGTTTTTAGCGAGAGCGTAGATGAAACCTCTGTCGCCTGCCGGGCGCTCCTAAGACGAGGCAGCCGCCAAGCAACAGATACTCCGTACTTCCAGCGCACCATAATAGCCTATTCGTCATCTGGCGGATAGGCTATTATTTTTCCCGTAGTGCGATGGAAGGGGCTCGAAGGCGAGCGTGTCAAGGATAAAATGCGAAGTCGTTTTACCCACCGATCGAGATTCTGATTGAGCGTGTCTTCTCGCTACAGAAAAATCAACAGAACGAATGATAACGCCGTGTTTACCAAACCAAAGAAGTAAACACGGCGCTTTTTCGTGCGACTATTTATTTGTACAGATCATCATACGTTTTTATCCATCAGATTCATTGATAATACTCAAAGCCGTAAACCATATTATACTTTACGCAATACCATAGATAAATACTTCGTGGATCTCCTTGTCGTAGCCGTCATAGAATCCGGAGGGCATTCCCAAAATGATCCTTGCGCCGCGGTTGTACAGCACGAGCATCTGTTTGTTTCCTTCGTCAAAGGTCAGGCCTTCGATCTCGCCCTGCTTAATAACGTCGTCCAGAATCTTTTCTTCTGTTACCGTACACTCGGTCGCGTCATCCGCGATCTCCGTCTTATAGATGTGGTCGGGCTCATCGAAGTCTGCGTCGCCGTCGTCCGCGGTGATGTAGTACGCGCCGTCATAATAAGCGATACCTTGTACCCACTGGGGAACGGGATGCACATGGACTTTGCCGAGATACGCACCGTCTTCAAGCTTGTATTTATAGAGATAATTGCCGGACTGACCGCCTTCCCAAGAACACATCCATACAGTGCTGTTGTCAGGATTGACAGCTATACCGGAGCACTCGGTCTGACCGCTCTCTTCATTGAACGGGAAGGAACGCTTAAGCTCCAGTGTTTCGGCGTCATAAACGGCGATCTGGATATTCTTTGCTGCGCCGTCAAGGAACAGTTCTACACCGCAGTAGATTTCATTGTTATAGATATCGATATCGCCGATATGGTTGACTTCAAGATCATATCCCTTGCTGAAGGGATCATCGTTTTCGAGGACAACGTTCCAGTCTTTGTCATACTTGATGAGGTTGGTAGAACCGCTGACATAGTAATAGCCGTTCTCATAAGCTACGCCCTGTCTGCCGTTGACTTCGACAGATTTATCAAGCTTATAAGATGTTGCGGCTGCTTCGTTTGTTTGAGCGGAAGCTTCATTTTTTGTTGCTTCAGTTGTTTCTCCGCTGTTCCCTGAGCAGCCAACAAGAGCCGCAAAGCAGAACAAAAGAGTGATCAGCATAATCAGTATTTTTTTCATTATTGTAATCTCCTTTTTTATATAACCGTTTTCCTGTTCAGTCAGAAGGTTAAGCTGTCCAGCTTTTCTGCCAGCTCGGCGATCCGCTCCACGCACCGACGGACCAGCACGTGATCTGCCTCAGACGGTTTTCTCTGCTTGCGGATCTTCCGGATCAAGCGGCTGCAGCCGATGATCGACGCCTTTTTCTCGACCTCATTCAGCCGTTCTTCATCCTCTGTTCCCAGATAGTATTTCAGGAACAGTCGCATAAAGCGGCGTGCTGTATCGTAGGAAAAGCCCATGAACCTCTCGACAACAGATGGGTCATCCTCTCCCAGAATCACGTAGAAATAATACAGATCACTGAGCTCTATGATGGGATGTCCTACGGCGAGTCGATCCATATCGATCAGCAGAGCCTCTCCACGCTGCAAAAAAACGTTCCCGGTATGAAAATCGCCGTGCAGCAGAGTGCCCGTATCAGGGAGCGCCCCCAAAAGCGCCGTGACCTTTGCGGCAAGGGCTGCGTCTTCTCTTCCGACGCCTCCCTCGATATAGTCGCGCACCCGATCCATCGCCGACGGGAAACCGTCCTCTGACGTAACCTCTGTGCCGTGTATCGTGAGCGCAAGCTCCGCCATCATTTTTGCGTAGGCTTCCACCTGAGAGGGGTTGTGTTCGATGCAGCTTGACATCGTCTCAGAATCCACCAACTCGTACATCGCCCCGTACTTGTCCCCGACGGATACGATGCCGAAGGAGATGGCGGTAGGGACGCCCAGAATAAATGCCTTGCGCGCCATGGCGATTTCCCGCTCCACATCGCCGTAGGTGTTGTTACGGTTGTAGACCTTGATTACCAGCTCGTCGTCGTAGCGATACACATCGCCCTTGGCTCCGCGCCCGATGCGCTTGCACCCATCGACAGACACTTCCCGGTATTTTCTGTACCGTGCCTTGTCGGAATCGAACGAGCCGGGCCAGATGAAATTGATATGCTTGATGAATTCCTTGAACGCGCCGGTTTTATTAAGCGAAAGCTCCAGCTGCTCGGCAACGGTTTGGTAGTACCAGTGCTGCATCTCAGGGTCACGTTGATGGAAGCTCTCCCACAGCTGCTCCCCGTATTCCGAATAGCCGCCTGCCAGAGAGCGTATGTTGGCAAGCTTATCCGCCAGCCAGAGCATCCGAACGCCCTGATCGTCGGTGTTCTTCAAGACCTTCAGAGATTCCTCCTTGCGCCGCTTCCAACTGGCGTCCTTGCTCTCGCCCGGATAATCATTCTCTGATTCGGATGACACCAAAAATGCCACACGCTCGCCGAAGCGCTTTTCGATCTCCTCCAGCGTACCGTCGGTGTCCTCTACGATGTCGTGCAGGATACCGGCAGTGATGACGTCCTGATCGTTGGTCATTGCCGAAAGAATTTGCGCCACCTCCAGCGGGTGCAGTATGTACGGGGTGTTCCCCAGCTTGCGCACTTTTCCTTGGTGCATGACGGTGGCATAGATGATCGCTTCCTCGATCTTGTTCATCATGACATGATATCCTCCTTTTTGACTGTGTGATTATTCGCCTCTTCGATCTTGATGATGCAGTCTTATCCGTATCCTCAGCCTGAGAATCAGCGGGGACGGTTTTAACAACGGGTGAAGAGCTCTTTTGCGTATCCGCTATTCTGTTTCTTGTTGAATTCTTATATCATGTTCATTCTTTGCGGCTGCTGATCCTATATTCAGATCTTTTCCTTTATAAAAACCACTGAAACAGGTGAAGATGTGACCATCACGCTCTCCTGATGGAAGAAAGCACATAAGTCCTTTGCAAGCTCTGTAACGGTTTTCTCCGGAACATCGATCAGTCTGAGCATCAAGGTGTTTTCTTCCGTATAGCGACCGTCTTTGTGAAAATACCCACCGTTGATCTCCTGAACTGCAAAAGCGACCTCGTAGTTTCGACAAGTGTTTTTTAGGATCGAAAGGTACTTTTGTGAATCGTATTTTTGAACTCCGGTCTCGGAATCATTCAGTCCGATATATATCGTTGCTTGGTTTGATTGATGATTCATGCTTTACTCCTCATTTTTGTGTTCAAAACATTTCGCCGCTGTGATAGAGATCAATATAGCGCAATCATCCCTTGCGCTTGAAGACGCGGTCGCCGTATCGACAGAGCCGGGCCATGATTGGATCCACTGCATGGGCTAGACTTCCCATTCAAAATAAAACGTATTCCCCATGATCCTCTCTTGTTTTACGAATGTTGATATTATTATAAATGACATAGTTTTTTCTGTCAATCATTCTGCATTACATCGGCATAAAAAAACGAGGAGTTTCTCCTCGGAGGTTGTGTTCGAAATATAAGGCAAGCGCAAAGGATGAATCGCAGCAAATCCTCAGGCAAAAATGCCACGCCAACCTACGTACTGTTGAAAAAGATCAGAAACAGCAGAACCGTTTTCGTCCAGCTGATTTTCAATATTGCCAAATAAAAAAGAATCCCGCAGGCTCTCGTTCCTGACAGCATTGTAAAGAGCATATAAATAAGACTTATTTTTCATTGTCATCTTTGATATTTTGCTTGTCATTACACCATCGATGCTGTATAATTACAGTGTAAACATTGTCGTATTCTATAAGTAAGAAACGCAAAGGAGAGAATCATATGAATTTATCTGTCACATCCGAAAGCAACACCTACACCTTTACGATCAGCGGAAGGATCGACACACTGACCGCTCCCGAGCTGGAAACGAAATTCACTGAGATCGAGCCGCATGCGGACAAAGTGATCTTCGACATGACCGGAGTCGAATACATCTCGTCTGCGGGGATGAGAGCGATCGTAGCTACCCATCGCGCAATGGCCAAGAAGGACGGACTGGTACTCAAAGGGCTGACCAAGAATGTCAGAACCATCATTAATCTCACCGGTTTTACAAAGATACTGCATATCGAGGAATAAACCATGAAAAGATATCCACTTTCGAAAACCGAATACGGTATTTATATCGAGCAGATATCAAGCGGGGACTGCGCCTATAATCTCCCGCTGCTGATAGGTCTGCCCGATCACATGGATATCGACAGGCTGGAGCGGGCGATCCGCACGGCAGTCGATGCTCATCCATGCCTGTTTACATCCTTCGGCGTCGACGAAAACGGCGAAGTGTATAAATATCTGCGAAATGAAGAGGTACAGATACAGCGTGTAACAACAGACGTCTTTGATCCCTATGATTATGTCAAGCCGTTTGATTTACACTGCGATCGTCTGTACCGCTTTTTTATTGTCACGACGCCTTTGGGACTATATCTGTTCTATGATATCCACCACATTATATTTGACGGTACCTCAAACGGTGTTTTTCTCGCTGAGATCAACCGCGCCTATCGCGGCGAGGCGCCTCTGTCCGAGAGCTTCAGTGCGAATGATTTTTCCCTCGAAGAGTCAAAGCGTCTGAAAAGTGAGGAATATACCGCGGCAAGGGCGTATTATCAGAGCGTCTTTGACGGCGTGGATACCGATACGCCTTTCTTTACAGACAGCAATACACGCGCGCATGAGATGAAGGAGCTGAAATATTCTTTTGCGTCCGTGGATTCTGACGCGCTCAAGGCTTTGGCGAAGCAAAACGGCGTCAAGCTCAGTACCGTTTTCAACGCTGCGTTCTCTTATCTGTTGTCAAAGCACACCGGCAGCGAACAGGTGCTGTATTCTACCGTCCATCATGGCAGGGACAAGAGGCTGATGAACAGCATCGGTATGTTCGTCAAAACCTATCCCGTTTATGCCGAGATCAAGGATGACGAAAAAGTCGGCAGATTTCTCAAAAAGCTCGACGAGCATATTACCCTGAATCGTGAGAATGATCTGTATTCCTTCGCGGATTTTTCCGCCGAATTCAAGCTCAACCCGACGGTGCTGTTCGCCTATCAGGGTGATCTGATCCACAAAGTACCGCTGGGCGATGACAGCGTTGCTGTAGAGCTGCTGCCGATGAAAGATCCGAAAAGCGGCTTTGAGCTGACGGTTCGCCGCGAGAACGGTCGTTTTACCGCATATGCCGAGTATGACCAGAGCCTCTACAACGACGAGATCATCGAAATGATGCTCGAGAGCATGGACAAGATCCTGCTCGACATGCTTTCTGCCGAAACACTCGCCGATATCGATATGCTGACCGATCATCAGCGCAAAAAGCTCGACGAAAACAACCTTCTTGAAAAAGACTACGAGATCACCGACATGGTGACACTCCTGCGCCGACAGGCGGAGAAATCACCCGATCATACTGCTGTCGTTTATCTCGACCGCCGCCTGACCTACGGTAAGCTGGATCGAATGACGGAAAACATCGCGGCATATCTGACGGATAAGGGCGTCACAAAAGAAGACGTCGTTTCCGTGCTGATCCCGAGGAGTGAATATATGGCGGTCGCCTCGATCGGCGTACTCAAATCAGGCGCGGCATATCAGCCGCTCGACCCCAGCTATCCGGTGGATCGTCTGGAATTCATGATCAAGGACGCTGACGCAAAATATCTGATCGCTGACAGAGATCTGATGGACAAGCTGCCGAACTACGACGGACCCGTGCTGTATATTGACGAGATCCCTGCGCTTGAAGCGGTAGAAAAGCTCGACTGCAAACCCGATCCGACTGACAAATATATCATGCTGTACACTTCCGGCTCGACAGGCGTTCCGAAAGGCGTGATGCTGGAGCATCATAACCTGTGCTGCTTCTGTGCATGGTACCGCGACTTCTACAAGCTGGACGAAAACTGCCGTGTCGCTGCATACGCAAGCTACGGCTTTGACGCGAACATGATGGATATGTATCCCGCGCTGACAAGCGGCGCCGAGCTGCATATCATTGCCGAGGAGATCCGCCTCGACCTGCTCGCGATCAATCGGTATTTCACCGAAAACAAGATCACCCACAGTTTCATGACCACTCAGGTCGGCAGACAGTATGCCGATCTGTTCCCGGACGCCGATTATCCGCATTATCTCTCTACCGGCGGCGAAAAGCTCGTTCCCATCGAGCCGCCGACAGGCTATGAATTCTACAACGCTTACGGTCCGACCGAGTGTACCATCTTCACCAATCTCTACAGGGTCGACCGTCTTTATGAGCGCGTCCCGATCGGCAGACCGCTGGATAACCTCAAGCAGTATGTCGTTGACAACCGCCTGCGCCGACTGCCCCCGGGTGTTCCCGGCGAGCTGATCGTTGCGGGGCATCAGGTCGGCAGAGGATACCTCAATCGTCCCGATCAGAACGAAAAAGCCTTCATCCGCAATCCGTTTAGCGATAAACCCGGCTATGAGCGCGCCTATCGCACGGGCGATATTGTCCGTATGCTCCCGAACGGCGTCATCGATTTCGTCGGCAGAAATGACGGACAGGTCAAGATCCGCGGCTTCCGCATCGAGCTCAGCGAGGTCGAGGGCATCATCCGCAAGTTCAAAGGCATCAAGGACGCGACCGTCCAGGCGTTTGACGAAGCGGGCGGCGGCAAGTTCATCGCGGCATATGTCGTATCGGACGATACGGTAGACGTCGACGCGCTGAACGCCTTTATCCTTGCCGAGAAGCCCCCGTATATGGTACCTGCCGTCACGATGCAGATCGATCGCATCCCGCTCAACCAGAATCAAAAGGTCAACAAGCGCGCTCTGCCCGTTCCCGAAAAACAGGCAGAGGATACCATCCCGCCCGAGAACAAAGTCCAGCAGAAGATCTTTGATTGTATCGCCGGCGTGATCGGCACCGAAGCGTTCGGCATCACCACCGATATCTTTGACGCGGGGCTGACCTCTATCGGCGCGATCAAGCTGAATGTCCTGCTGTCCAAGGCATTTGACGTACCGGTCGCCATCAGCGACCTGCGCAAATACAATACCATACAGTCGCTCGAAAAATTCCTGACAAGCGCCGAGAAAGCAAAGGCCTATGATATCCTGCCCGACTACCCGATCACCCAGACGCAGAACGGGATCTTTGTCGCCTGTATCGCAAGTCCCGACACCACGATGTATAATATCCCCTTCCTTGTGACGTTGAGCGAGGGAATCGACCTGATGCGCCTCAAAGGGGCTGTTGATACCGCTCTCAAGGCACATCCGTATCTGCATACCACTCTGTTCATGAACGACAGCGGCGATATCCGCGCCAAGCGTGACGAAAGCGCGCTTGTTGCCGTCAGCATGGAACAGATCGACGCCCTCCCCTCTCAGGACGCGCTGGTGCGCCCCTATAACCTCATGGGCGACAAGCTGTGCAGAGCGGTGATCTATCAGACAAAAGCGGGGAATTATCTGTTCCTCGACTTCCACCATATCGTTTTTGACGGCGCGAGCGCGGCGGTCCTGTTACAGGATATCGCCGACGCCTATGACGGCAAGGCTGTCGAAAAGGAAAGCTTCACCGGCTTTGAGATGGCGCTTGAGGAAGAGGAAAAGCGCCATTCCGACAGCTACTCCAAGGCAAAGGAATACTACGACAGCATCTTCAAGGGCTGTGACTCCGACTGTCTGCCGAAGGGTGACAGGAATGACAGCGAAGAAAGCTCGGGCTTTTTGACCAAGCAGACCGATACGCCTATCGCGCCGATCCGCGCGTGGTGCGATCGTTCGGGCGTGACGCTGAACGCGTTTTTCAACGCGGTATTCGGCTATACCGTCAGCCGCTATAACTTCTCTGACGAAGCGGTATTTACCACAATCTACAACGGCAGAAGCGCCTCAGAGACCGTCCGCAGCGCCGGTATGTTCGTCAAGACCCTGCCCGTCTACTGCCATATCGATCCGAAATGCAGTGTCGGCGAATACGTCCGTACCGTCGGCGATCAGCTCATCGGCAGTATGGAGAACGACGTCTATTCGTTCTCCGAGATCGCCGCGGAATATGATATCCAACCCGATATCTCTGTCGCCTATCAGGATGAGATGACAGAGGAGGTGTCGATCGGCGGCGAGCCGTGCAAGCTCGATATGCTGACCCTCGATACCGCTAAGTTCCCGCTGTCTGTCGACGTATATATCAGCGGCGGCAAGCTGAGGCTTCTGGCAGAATACCGCGCCGATCTATTCAGTGAAACGCTCGTATCGGGCTTTGTCGATGCGCTGGAAAAGGCGGCTTCCGAGTTCATCGTCAAAGATGATCTGAGCACGATCTCTCTCCTGACCGAATCGCAGGCGGATGCCCTCGCACAATTTAACAGGACCGATTATCCCATCGAACAAGTCACCGTCCACCGACTTTTTGAGCGTCAGGTCGCCGCCTGTCCCGATCGGATCGCCGTGATCGCGGACGGTGTTCAGCTGACCTACAGAGAGCTGAACGATCGGGCGAACCGTATCGCTCATACCCTGATCGACAGAGGTCTCTGCGTCGGCGAGACCGTGGGAATGCTTTTGCCCAGGACGGTCGACGCGATCGCCGCAGAGTACGGCATCATCAAGGCCGGCGGCGCGTTCCTGCCGATGCTCCCCTCGTATCCCGACGACCGCATCGATTACTGCCTTACCGATTCCGGCAGCAGGTTCGTCATCACTACCGACGAGATCCTTTCCGAGAGAAGCGCGCTTCTGGACGGTAAATCCTATCAGCCCCTGACTGTCAGCGAGCTGTATCGGCATGATGCGACGACAGATCCCGATATTGATGTCCCGATCGATTCACTTGTATATTGCATCTATACCTCCGGTTCGACCGGCACCCCCAAGGGCGTGATGATCGAGCACGGCAACCTGTGCAACTTCGTCAACGCCAATCCCCTCAACCATGAAACCGTCAACTTTGTATCCTACGGCTCGACTGCTTTGTCCGTAGCGGCATTCTCATTCGACTTCTCGCTGATGGAGATCCACATCACCCTGTGCAACGGCATGACGCTGTGCGTCGCGGGCGACGATGAGATCCACAATCCGCTCCTGCTCGCAAAGATGATCGAGCAATACCATGTCGACGTCATCTCCGGAACGCCGTCCTTTATCGCGAACGTCCTCGACGTTCCTCAGGCGGCAAAGGCGCTGAAGAATATCGGCATGTATGACCTCGGCGCGGAAGCGTTCCCGCCCTCGCTCTATACCAAACTGCGTAAAGCAAGTCCGAAAGCCGTCATCGTTAACGGCTACGGCCCCACCGAGGCGACCATCAGCTGTATCTCCAAGGTGGTCGAAAGCCCCGAGCATATCACCATCGGTACTCCCGCCGCCAATGTGCGCGCCTATCTCTTTGACAAGTGCGGCAACCTGCTGCCCATGTGCGCAAAGGGCGAGCTGGTCATCTCAGGTCTGGGCGTCGGCAGAGGCTATGTCAACCTGCCCGACAAGACTGCCGCGGCGTTCATCACCGTAAACGGTGAGCGCGCCTATCGCACCGGCGATATCGCGCGCATTGATTCCGCAGGCGAGATCGAGTTCTTCGGCAGGCTGGACAATCAGGTCAAGCTCAGAGGTCTGCGCGTGGAGCTCGACGAGATCATCAACGTCATGGGCGCATACCCCGGCGTCAAGCACGCGATCGTCATCGTCAGAGGAGAGGGCGAGCAGCAGTATCTGTGCGCCTACTACACCACAGACGGCTCAAAGGTCGAAAAAGACGATCTGGTCACGCATATGAAGCAGTCGCTGGCACATTATATGATACCGTCCGTATTTGTACAGCTCGACGAGATCCCTCTGACGAGCAACGGCAAGATCGACAAAAAGGCGCTTCCCGAGCCTGAGTTCACGCAGGAGAAGCGTCAGGGAAAAGCGCCTGCGACAGCATTACAGAAACAGCTGTGTGATATCTTCGCCTATGCCCTCGGCGTGGATTCTGTCGGTGCGGACGACGATTTCTTTGAGATCGGCGGCACCTCTCTGCTCGCCTCAAAGGTAGCCGTCCGGGCGATGGCGGAGAATCTGCCGATCGCGTTCAAGGATGTGTTCGATTACCCCACCGCGATCGAGCTGGAACATTACATCAACCGTTCCTCCGGCGCCGAATCTGCTGCGGCAGAGGAAAAAACAGAATCTGCATCGACCGCGCTTTCGCACAACGTCTGTGAATATGTCGACGAGATCAGGAGCGAGGATTTCGGAAATATTCTCCTGACCGGCGGCACGGGCTTCCTCGGCGCGCATGTACTCCGGCATTTGATCGAAAGCACTGATAAGAAAATCTACTGTCTGCTGCGCGGGGGCGATATGACTCCCGACGAAAAGCTGAAAAATATCCTGATGTACTACTTCGAGACGCCGTATGAGGAGCTGTTCGGCGAGCGGGTCTTTACCGTAGGCGGCGATATCACCGACCGTGACGGCGTGATGGAGCTCAGGGAGATCGACTTTTCTACCGTCATCAACTGCGCCGCCTGCGTCAAACACTTCGTTCAGGACGACAGCCTTGACCGCATCAACCGGCACGGAGTAGAGAACCTGATCGATCTGTGCGTCGAGACCAAACGCCGACTGGTACAGGTATCTACCGTCAGCGTCGCCGGAACCAGTGTCAACGGTGCGTTCAGCGTGGATAAGCGTATCCGCGAGAACGAACTGTTCTTCGGTCAGAACCTCGATAACAAATATGTCTATACCAAGTTCAAGGCGGAAGAAAGCCTGCTCAAAGCGATAGAAGAGCGCGGGCTGGACGGCAAGATCGTCCGTGTCGGCAACCTGATGAGCCGCTACAGCGACGGCCTCTTCCAGATCAACTCCGTCACCAACGGATTTATGCGCAGTCTGAGAGCCTATGCCGCGTTGGGCGTGATATCCGTAGCGGCGCTCGACGAGTTGGTGGAGTTCTCGCCGATCGATTGTACTGCTGCGGCGGTAGTCACCCTTGCCGCCTCGAACAGTGATTTCACCGTTTTTCACGCGACCAACGGTCACCGCGTCCAGATGGGCGACGTGATCGAGGCGATGAACCGCAGCGGCGTTCCGGTCAGGATCGTATCCGATCGGGAATTTACCGAGGCGTTCAGCACTGCTTTGTCCGACGAAAAACTCAGTGAGGCGGTGTCGCCGCTGATCTCCTATCAGGCGTCGGATCAGAACACCGTCGAGTTCTTCATCGACTATGATAACACCTTCACTACCAAGGCGCTGTACAGACTTGACTTCAAATGGCCGATCATCAACGAGGATTACCTCAGGAATGTATTCGATTCCCTTTCATCGCTCGCTTTCTTTGATGAGGTATGATATGCGCAGAAACGATTATCTGATCAAGCGCAAATTCAACAGCTATCTCGTTCCCGGGGTGCTGATGGTCGTTGCCATGCAGCTTGGCAACATCGTTGACAGCATCCTTGTCAGCAATCTGATCGATATCGACGGCATGACGGCGATATCACTGAGCCTGCCTGTGCTGTATTTCACCCAGATCATCGGATTTGCGGTCGGCGTCGGCAGCGCAGTGACGATCTCTGTCATGCTCGGCAAGCGCAGGATCAAGGAAGCCTCCGGCACACTTTCCCTATCGATCATCGCTGACGTCGGTATTTCGCTGATCTTTACCGTGATCGCGCCCTTTGCCGCGTCGCCGCTCTCACAGCTGCTCGCACAGTCACCGCGGCTGGAGGAGCTGTTGGCGCCATACATCTTTGTGTATATGCTGGGCGCTCCGCTATTGAACCTCTGCATCCTCGTGTCCAACGTCATCACGGTCGACAACTGTCCGAGGCTCGGCGCGTCCTGCTTTATCCTTGCGAACATCGTCAATCTGGTGCTCGACTATCTCTTCCTGCGCTGCACCGATCTCGGGATGTACGGCGCGGCGCTGTCGACGATCATCGGTTACGGCGTCGGCAATCTGGTGCTCATCCCCTATTTCCTGTCAAAAAAACGGATGCTGTCCCTGAATCTCAAACAAGGGTTCCGTCAGATACGGATGCTGTGGACAGTTATCAAAGCAGGCTTCTCACAGGTATCCTACCTGCTCATGCTGATCCTGCAGTATTTTGTACTCAACACCTATATCCAAAGCACGCTGGGCGCGGATCACATGGCGATCTACGCCGTTTGCATGAACTCGGTAGAGATCGTCAAGCTGTGCATCGAGGGCGTCATCGGCGTGATCCAGACGATCGCCGGCATCCTGTTCGGCGAGAAGGATTATTACGGCATAAGGCGGCTCGTCAGGCGGACGATCATCATTGTCAGCGGAGCGGTAGCCGTACTGATGGCGATATTCATCGCCTTCCCCGATCTGATCCTCAGGATCTTTTCGTTCAATAAACCCGCGCTGTATGATGTTGCGGCTTTGTGCGTGCGCCTGTTCAGTATCAGCTTCATCTTCTTTGCGGCAAACAGGATCACACAGGTATACTATCAAACTACCCTTAAGACCTCGCTGTCGACGCTCGATACCGTGCTGCAGGGATTCGTTTATCTGCTGCCGCTGTCGATGCTGTTCATCGGCACCGTCGGCATCGCAGGCGTGAGCATCGCCGCCGCACTGACAGAGGCGCTGGCATTCCTGACCGTCTGGGTCTGGAGGATGATCCGGCAAAAAAACGGAAAGCTGCCGCAAAAGGGCTTTTTGATGATCCCGGACAAAGACAGCGACAGCCTGTGTGATATCACGATCAAGAGTACCGAACAAGAGGCGGTAGCGGTGTCAAAGCAGCTCATACAGTGCTGTGAGAACAACCATATCCCCCCCGAGACAGCCGGTATCATCGGCGTCGCCGCAGAGGAGCTGGCGGTCAATATCGCGCGCTACGGCTATCAAACATCAAAGCCGAGCTACATTGATATCAACCTCTCTAAAGCGGATGATAAACTGCTGCTGAGGATCCGCGACGACGGCGTGCCCTTTGATCCCACTGCGTACTCCTCCGATGAGGAGGATGAATTCCTGATGAGCGGTATCGAGATGATCCGCCGCATCACGCAGAACCTTACTTATACCCGTGTCATCAATATGAACAATACCGTGATCGAGGTAGCAACTGTCCCGATCGCGTAAACCGAGGCTTGTTATGAGAAAATCCATTTTCTTCAAATTAGCGTTACTGATTCTTCTGATTATTTTTTTACTGGACGCGGCAGTATTGATCATCTCCTATCAGCTCACCTATAACAATCAGGTCAACAATACGATCGATAAGCTGAGAAGAGCCGCCCTGACTGCCGTGACATATATGGAGATCGATTATCCCGTTACCGAGGAAGACTGCAGTACCTGTTCCGATTATTTTGATACGATGTGCTATTCCCTCGATATCACCTACGTATACGCGGTCTACCCCTATGTTGAGTCAAATCAAATGATCTATATTGCGATCGGTTTCGGCGATAATGCCGCAGAAAACGCCAGATCCGAGCGATACTCCGGCGTAGAAGTCCATCAAACGCTCTCAAATGAAATGATCGAAGCATATCACGGCAAAACCGGCGGCGTGATCGAGCACTATGAAAACCAGTATGGCGAAACCCTGTCCTGCTATATGCCTGTGACCGTTTACTACAACAGTCAGACCAAAGAATTTGAGAGTCCGAGCAGAACTGCCGTTGTCGGAGCAGAACAAAACATCTCCGAAATCGTCAGAAGTATCCAAAAACGTTTTTTGGTTATCTCGATCTTCACGATCCTGCTGAGCATGATCATTGTCGCGGCGATCTTCCTGATCCTGTATTTTAGGATCTCAAGACCCATCCGCAGGATCAGCCGCAAAATGAACAGCTTTGTTTCCGACCGGGAGGCGGGCTTTATCGAACTGCCGGTAAAAGGCAGCGACGAGCTTGCGGAAATGTCACGCGCCTTCAACAGCATGACACACGAGATCGATTCCTATCTCCTTAACATCGATAAGCTGAACAAAGAGAAGCATATGCAGGCAGCGGAGCTGGACATCGCCCGCAGCATCCAAAAAGGTCTGCTCAAGCCGGCGTCTTACCGCAGCAAAAACGCCGTGATCAACGCCTGTATGCTTGCCGCAAAAAACGTAGGCGGCGATCTGTACGATTATCTTATGCTGGACGACGGCAAGATCTGTCTTACCATCGCCGACGTATCGGGAAAAGGCGTTTCTGCCGCACTGTTCATGTCACGCGCGATCACGCTGCTTCATCAGTACGCCATCTTGGGATATTCTCCCGCGCAGACGCTGAAAGCCTACAATGATACGCTCGCCGAACAGAATCCGAACACCCTGTTTATCACCACCTTTGTCGCTGTCTATGATCCCGCGACCCGAGAGCTGAGATATGCGAACGCCGGTCATAACCTGCCGTATATCTTATCGGATACGCTGACAACGCTCGACGGCGCTCAGGGCATGGCAGCCGGCATCTTCAGCAGCGAGGATTATGAGGAAGCGTCGGTGACGCTCAAGGAAGGCGACGTGCTGTTCCTGTATACCGACGGAGTGAACGAAGCCGAGGATAAGGACGGCGGCTTCTACGGTACCGATGCGCTCGAAGCCGAACTGAGCAGGCATCTCGCAGGCGACGCCGATCACCTCGTCGATGACGTGCTCGAAAAGATCAGACTGTTTACCGACGGCGCTGATCAAAGCGACGATATCACCATCCTGACCATGCAGGTCGCCTCGCCGATCCATCGGGAGCTGACCCTCCCGGCAGAAGTCGAAAATCTTACAGTGGTGACGGAGCTGATCCAACAGGAAGAGACCCTCTCGGACGACACAAAGGACGCGCTGTATCTGATCGCCGAGGAAATGTTCGTCAATATCTGCTCCTACGCCTATCGCGGCAAAAAGGGCGCGGTGACTGTTGCGCTGGATATCGATCCCGCGTCGGCTGCTCTCACCTTTACCGACAGCGGCGAACCCTTCGATCCGACCAGTGAAGTCATCGATATCGAAGAGTACGACCACGAGAACAGCATCGGCGGTCTCGGACGATTCCTGTCCTTTTCCTTAGCGGACGACTTTTCCTACCGCTACGAGGGCAACAAGAATATCCTGAGAATCAAGAAGAAAATGATGTGATACGTATACAACCAAACGGGCAGAAAATATGTGTCACTGCCGAATAATTCAGAGTCTTGATAAGTCCGTTATCAACACTCATTTTCTTTTCAAAATCTTCTTTGGGATAGTGTGAGCAGGTTTTTGTACCTGCTCACTTTTTTCGGATTATCGGATTATATGATTAACTGAACATCCCCACCGCTGTATCTATTACAGATACTGTGGTGGGGATGCTATATTGTGCTATGCCGAAAAGCCGAATCGGCATCTCAAGTATCAAAGAGTAAAGGTAAAAGCGTCTGTGGTATAGAGCACCCGCTCATCGCTGTGGTTTTCACTGCGTTCACAGATTTCAAAAGTCACCTCAACGGTATCGCCTGACTTAGTTTCTTCAAAGGATCCGATCGGATTGAGGGCACGACAGCCGCTGAATACTTCTGCACCGAAAACGCCCTCAGCCTTTGTGCCGTTCAGTTTGAAATCCTTGACGTTGATCACGATGTCCTTTTCGGACTGATTGTTGATGTAGAACATCGGGTCATGCAATCCGTCGTCGGAAAGGCCTTTGTAAACGAGCTTGATCCCATTGTCGTCATACGCTGTCTCTCCGCTCTCATCGTAGCTGTAGTCAAAGCTGCCGTATGCGGAGGTATTGACGACAGCCTTTTGTGACGATATAAGCTGATTCGTATCGGGGTCGGAAATACGTGTGACAAAACCGATCTGAGCGATCTCAGCCATATGCTGATAGTTCATATCTGTTCCGTTGAATCCCAGCTTATACCAAGCTCTGAGCTCAGGCGTATCAGGTTCACCGGGATCATCAGGATCATCGGGATCGTCGGGTTCAGCAGGAGGGTTATCATCATGGATGCACAATATTTTTTCATTGATAATCCTCTTTTGGCTTTCGGTTATGTTAGTCATGAAGAATCATTATCGTTTCTTTTAACATCAGAAATCTAAAGGCTGCGCCGTATCGATCGAAGGCAAAAAACGTTGACGCAATACCCGATCGACTCTTATTTTGATTGCTTCTTTGTCGCCGACGACCGTTGACAGCGAGTGAAACGTCATCAGCAGGAAGCAGTACGGCATCAGCTTCATCGTCACTGCTTTGATATCATCGGGTGAAGTCAGGCCGAAGTAGGTCGCGCACATCACGCCCCATACCTGCTGTGCGTACTCAAAATCGAAGCCCAGCAGATCTCTGAGTTCGTCGTCACTCTTCGCACCGCCGCGAGAGCTTGGGATGATGATATACGCCAGCATCAGTCCGGCGATGTCAAACACGGGGTGACCGATGGCTGCGTCGCCGATATCGATCAGCTGAAACTCGCCGTCACGAACCATAACGTTCTTCGCATTATAGTCGCCGTGCAGGAAGGTGTCGCGGTCGGGAATGCTGCCTATAAATCCTTTCATCTTGTCTGCTTCCTGTGCAGTGATATACTCTGATAGAGTATCCACCCACGCGATCATCTTCTCTTTTCGATCAGGCAAGCCGGAATCAGCGCCGGGGGTGATCTGATGCAACTGTTTTAAGAGCATAGCGCTCCTCGCGCTGATTTCGCGGAGCTTTGAGGGATCGTCGCCGATGACCTGTGCCATCGTCTTGGCATCCAGCATTTCGTAGACGACGCCGTAGCAGTCGCCGCTCCGTATCACATCGTATGAGATCGCCGTGGGCACTCCCATCAGAAACGCCTTCTGCGAGGTGTTGCGTTCGCGCTCAACGAATTCAAGGCTGATCCCGGGATTATAGATTTTGGCGATCGTATCTGCGTCTAGGCGATAGACTCTTCCGTAACCGCCGGAACCGATCAGCTCACAGCCGTCGACGGTGATCTCACGCAGCGCTTTCTTCACGTTTCAGCATACTTGTAAAGCCTGTTATATCGAGTATCTCATAGACTTCGCTGTTGACATTTAGGATCGTTAACTCGCCGACAGCTTTTTTCAGCTTCAACAATACGCGCAAGCCCGCCGAAGATATATATTCCAGCTCGCTCGCGTCAAGCTCAACAGGCATAGCCGCCATGAGTTCCTTTTCAAATTCAGGTGCGTTGGTCGAGTCGATTTTACCTTTGATTCAATACATATGAATATCCTCCTGTCATGGATTTATATATAGTTTAAGCGTCGAGATCGCCGCCCATATTTTCAAGTGAATCGATTGTGATCTTACAGCCGGGCTTGATGTGCTGCATGATGAATTTCATGATATTCTCCGGAACGCCGACGCAGCCGCCCGTGTAGGTGCGGTTAACCCTGAAGCAGTGGAAGAAGAACGCAAAGCCCTTTTCTTCCTCGCACTCAGAGTTGTAACCCATATTCAGCACATACTGATAAGCATAATCGTAATCCGCGATATGCTCGCTGTTCTCAGTGTCAAGATCGGGAACGTCCTTGATATTGACGAGCTCATTAAAGTGGTTTTTCGGATCTCCCGACCAATAATAGTTGTCGTCTACCTTTGTGTATTCCATCTGACATCCGGGATCATCCGCCAATCCGAACGCCTTGTCGATGGTGAAGGTGCCGACGGGCGTATAACAATCGTTGATGTTTGCCTCGCCTAAGCCATCCAGACCAATGAAGCCGGGGGTCGCGATAATCTGCTCCCACTCGCCGTTATCATTCTTCTCATGCATCGTGACATAGGCTGTCGTCTTGTCGACGCCTGCGACGACAATCAGCTGTTCGGCGTCCTTGGTTGCGTCGAGCTTTGTCACCCATTCAGGAGATTTCCGAACATCCTGCTGCGTGAAATACAGTTCGGAAGAAGATTCTGCTTTTGTTTCAGTTTCTGTTTTTTCACAGCCTGCGAATATGCTCAGCGCCATCATCAGCGCAAGCGCAATTGCTGTCAATCTCAATGTTTTATTCATCTTTTTTCTTATCCCTCAAATCATTTCAAATACTTTTCTTTCAATTCTTCAATCTCATTTTGAGATATATTCAATCCGTCACGGATATATCCGACAACGGAACCGTATTCCCTTTTCAGATAGGCTATCGCATTACGCATATAGCGCTCGTTGACAGCATCAAAGACAAGGATCGCCCGGTCGATATAGGCGTCGTCACAGCCTTTGGATCTCAAAAGCTGCTTCATCCCTGCGATCCGCGGCGCATAGTAGTCATTTGTCAGCAGATAGTCTGCGATGATCGTTTCTTCGTCTGCTCCGAGAGCCGAGAGCAAGAGCATTGCAGCAAGTCCCGTACGATCCTTACCGCCGGTACAATGCCACAGTACGGCATGTTCAGGATCGGCGCTGAGCAGGATGCGAAAGAATTCGGAATACGCCTTTTTACCCATATCGTTTGCAAGAAACCCGATATACATATTTTCGTTGATCATCCCGCTCTGCAGAGAGAATTCGACGATCTGCAGCACATCGAGTTTGGTCATATCCGGCGCGGCACCGTTCTCTGTGGCTATCGCCGACATATCGATCACATCGAGATGGTGATACTCCGCACCGTTGATCGGCGGATCCTCAGCGCCGGAAAGCTCCATTCCCAAACGAAAATCGACGATATGCTGTATGTGGTAGGTATCCGTCAGTATACGGATATCTTCATCGGAGATGCCGTGCAATGCTGCAGTACGGAGCAGCAAGTTTCTCTTAACTGTCCTGCCGTCGGCAGCCATATATCCGCCCAATTCACGGGCATTCGAAATACTTTTCAGCGGAATAGCTTGTTGATACATGATAACCTCCGATTAAAAGCAGTTTTGAATTATGATAAATGTTCTACTATATACTGTACGATCTTGGTACAGTTAAAGTCATTGATCAGGGTGTGCGCGCAGATACCGGCGTTAGCCTTTAAGGGTGTTGAATAGCATCCTGCGGGTGCCGCCTCGCTCATCGCTAGCTCCCGAACGCGCCATTGCGACCAAGATCGTAAACAGCAGATCAAGATTCTTTTCCTTTGTACGGACACGGTAGAAGCCCTGTACGGGGATGTTGCCTGCAACCTTGTGCTCTTCGGCGTCGTCCTCGTGAACATACTGACTTGTGTTCTCGGCATACGCCAGTTCTTCGCCGTCCTTGCTGATGGTATAGCTAGGCGTGACGCCCTTAGCCTGACCAAAGCGGGAGTCTATCTTGACGCCCAGCGCCCTGAGCTGTTTCCATACATCCTTGCCGTCAAAGGTAAAGGTGTAGTTATTATCAATCAACAGGGAATTCCAGTCGCTCTCTTCTGTGTGACCGATCAGGTGAGGGGTCGTCTTGTTGTTTTCATGGTCGATGAAGTCAAATTTGAAGTCGCTCATCGGGCTGAACTTCGTCATCTTTGCTTCATACAGCACCCTGCGGTTCCTATCCTCGAGGCGGTGTCCGATCTTGGCTGTCCCTATATCGGTCAGGAAATACAGCGTGCGTTCCTCACCCTTTACGGAGGGGGCAAAGGAAAGATCGCCGTTCGTTTCTTTGAGATTCTTGACGGAAACCTTCTTTTTTACGGTCAGGAAGATAATGATAAGCAACAGTACTGCGCCGATAATCATAATGGCAATACCGATACCGAATCCCGACGTCATCTTTTCGGGATTCTTGGGATCGTACTTGATGGCGACCTCGCCGCCCACCTTATAGGAGGGATCGTAGGAGTTCAGCGTCGAGGTGTATTCCTTGCCGTCGACCGTGTAGGTCGCCTTCACGATATACTGCACGTCGTTCAAGCTGTCAGGGTCGTGGATGTAATCGGGATCTTCCTCGATGGATATGATGGTGGCAGTTCCGTCCACAAATCCGGCTGACCGGATGAAGGACATGTAGAAACCTGTTCCCAGCGCGACCAGCGCTAAGACAGTCGCTATGATTTTGAATCCGGGTCCTTTGAATGAGCCTAGCATAATGTGATACCGTCCTTTGGATTAATCATTGTCATTGCAAAGATCATAATCCCGACGCGTGTCGGGATTATGATCTTAGATTACTTTTTGGTATAAGTGAGCGTCGTTTCTGTATCTTTATCCTTCAAGCTGAGCTTGTCGCCGTCGATTGTGTATTCGTAAACGATCGTTTGCTCTTTATTGAGATCGTTGATGACCTTGACGGTATTGTCCTTATCTTCATAGGTGAATGTAACCGATATTCCGCTTGCATCCATACTGCCGGTGCCGTCAGCCTTGAAGGTGATCGAAGCGCCGGGCGCCTCTACGGACTCCCATGTGCCGACAAGAGCGGACTTGGAGCCGCCGCAGGCAGCAAGGCAAAGTACGGTCATCAGGACGCAGAGCGTCAGGGCGAGTGTGCTGATCATTTTTCTTTTCATAAGATGGTCTCCTTTGAAAATTATTTCAGGCAAAATGGTTCGCCTTGATGATAAAGTGTTTTACAAAAGTGATAGATATCAATAGCCGAAAGATACAACTTCCCAGCCGCCGTCAGCGGTGCGGGCAAGCCACCACTGGTAATCCGTGTAATCGGAATCAGCGTTGAAGGTCATTTCTCCGACGTCCTTTGGCGTATGGAAGTCCATCAGGAATTCTACGACCTGCGTATAGTTCGCATCGGGAGCAAGCTCGTTCATCCACTTAAGGTTTTCATCGGTGACAGCCTCGTCGCCTGCATATTTGATACTTTTGAGGTCAACATCGCCCCAGAACGCGAATTTGCACTTGATCTGGATGACAGCGTCTTTGAGTTCATCCTCGGTATAGATTTCGGAGTTGCCGTAGTCGATACTGACATCACCGCCTGTGTATGCGCCGAGATATTCCTCGAATGTGGTGCCCTTAGAGGTGATTTCTTTCGCCGTATCAACATTGTCGATATAGCGGATGTGCCACGGCTCGTAGCCGTAGCCGGTGATATGCTCTTCGCCGTCGAGATAGCGGAGGATAAAGCCGTAATCGGCGAGCTTTGAGTGGATCTTCGCCCAGATGTCGGTATACTGGATCATATCCTCATTCTCGACAACATCTTTGCCGTCGATGATCAGATACAGATCGAGCGCGAGACCGGTGTGGTGCTCGGAATAACCGGGCTTTGCGACGGTCTTTGCGGCATAGTCTGCGCCGTATTCCTCGGTGAATTCGTCCATGATCCTCTGCTGATCGGCAACGCTCCTGCGGGCGGAATCGAGGTCGACATGGATATCTTCTGCTTCGAGAGCAGCTTTGAGTTCAAGATACGCGTCATATGCCTTCTTCTCGACTTCGACATCGTCGCCGACGGAGTTGGTCATATGGACGGTCTCAAGCTTTTCCTCCCAGTCATCAGGGAGCGGATGGGTCTTGTTGACAAGCGCCATATAGTCGATACCGTCGGATTCAGCGGCTTGTGTCGCGGGTTCGTCAGGGCTGGACTTCGAAGTGTTTTCGTTGTCACCGCAAGCCGATAATACCATTGTGACAGTCAAACACAAGCAAAGCAATAAACTGATAATCGATAACTTTTTCATTCTTTTCGCTCCCTCAATTGAATCAGAATTCAGCGCCGAGCTTTTCCATTGAATCGATCACGACGACACAGTCGGGATCGACGTGCTGCATCACGAAATACATCTGCTCCTCCGGGATCGCGACACAGCCGCCGGTGCGGGGCTTTCTGTCACCGAAGCAGTGCAGGAAGATCGCCGAGCCTGCGCCCGCCTTGCCTTCTTCGTTATAGCTGATATTGAGACAATAGCGGTACTCATACTGATACTCAACGATATGCTCGCTGTCGTCCACCTTGAGATCGGGATAATCCTTAATGCTGACCATCTGATTATAGTTGATGTCGTTGTCACCTGACCAGTAGGTATCATCATCAACCTTTGTATAGGGGATCGCACAGCCCGGATCGTCCGCAATACCGAAGGCTTTGTTGAAGCGGAAGGTACCGACAGGCGTCATACCGTCGCCCTCTTTGGTCTTGCCTAAGCCTTCCTTGCCGATAAAGCCGGGGGTAGACAGGATCATTTTCCAGTTGCCGTTCGCATCCTTCTCATGCATGGAGATCCATGCGGTGGAGCGTTCATAGCCCGCTACAACGAAAAGCTGTTTTGCGTCCTTTGCGGCGTCGAGCTTTGTCACCCACTCAGGGGAATCGGGAGCGTCCAGAGAGAGGCGCTCTCTGGGAGTTGTGAATAACGCGTCAGATTCCGTCGCATCAACGGCGTCATTCGATTTAGAATCTTTCTCCTGCGTATCGGAGCAGGCACACAGGGACGCGATCAGGGCGATCGCAAGTAAAAGTATCAATAATCGCTTCATGTTGGTTTCTC
The DNA here is from genome assembly GCA_902776185.1 of uncultured Ruminococcus sp. Classification (GTDB taxonomy): domain Bacteria; phylum Bacillota; class Clostridia; order Oscillospirales; family Acutalibacteraceae; genus Ruminococcoides. The sequence continues at coordinate 25,666 of CACYPH010000015.1, read as the reverse complement.
CTTGTTCGGTGAGTTTTGAATCAGTGTTTAGCGGGATCAAACGGTAATTCGTCCTCCTCGTATTCGATACCACTGCTTGCCATAATGACGTCCTCTGTCTGAAATATGATCATTTCAAGCTCAGTGCGTTCATATTTTTCTTTCTTCATATGGAATACCTCCCTTATTCAGAAAAGTAGGTATCGGCTGCCTGCCAATACAGATACAGTGCTTTGAGAACATTTTGCAGGTTTTTGTCTGATTCTTCGTTTGCAAGCATATTCTTGCAATAGTTGAGCGGACTGTAGACGACGGTACCGCCGTTCACGGTCAGGGTGAACCTGTTGCCGATATGCTTCGCTTTGATTCCCCTGATACGCGCTACCTGATAATTGCCTGACTCTACCGTTTCTACGGTATAGCCGTCACAGGTGAAGGTAAGCGTTTCGCTGCTCTTGAAGTAGAGCGAAAGCGTCGTTTCGGATTTCAGCGAGAGCGTCGCGCCCTCAAAGGTCGCTCCCTTGGGGAGATTGTCAACAGCGAAATCATCAATATCGATTGTGACGCTGTCGAGCGCTTTCTCTGTATCAGTCAGATCGCTGTTTGCGAGCGTATCGGGATTCTTGTCAAAATACAGCTGTGAATACGCGCCGTAGTTGAGCATCGCTTTGACTAAGGGAGCGGCTTTTTCGTATTCGGCGCTTTCTGAGGTATGCTCGAGCAGATAATCGGCGTAATCCTTGACAGAGTAGGTGTACGGCGTACCCTTCTTCTCGCCGTCGATGATCTGCGCCTTGATCTGTGAGGCCATTTCCTTAGCGGCAACCTGACATTTGAACACATAGTAGGTCTTGCCGCCCAGGGTAACCGTCTTTGCGTCCTTGACGTTGACGGTTTGGATATCAGGCTCGCCGTTTCTCGGGATCTCAAAGCGCATATAGGCAGTGTCGCTGTTTGCGACGCTGTTATCAAGCTCCATGTAGAAGTTGACGCCGATGTCGCCATCGAGCGAAAGCGTATAACCTACGAGTTTCGCGCCGACGCCGTCTGTATATGCTGTCTGTATGTCAGTGTAGACGGCGCCGTCATGCTCTGCGGTGGCAATATAGGTGATCACGCCGTCTTCCGTCTCGCTCGTTACGGTCGCGGTGACGGTTTCTTCATGCGCACAGGCTGCATTGGTGCAGGTAACGGTCATGGTCGCCGACGAGTGATCCGCGCTCCAGTTCCAGACGGGATCGCCGTAGGTATGATCCTCGGTCACGGTATCGGTGTAGGTATTGCCGTTCACGGATGCCGTCGCGGTATAGAGATGACTGTCGCCGGTGTAATCGACTGTTACCGTCACATCAGGTGTTTCCTGATGCTTGCACCTTGAATCGGTGCAGGTAAAGGTCGCGCTCGCCGAGCTGTAGTCGTCCGTCCACGTCCACTTGGGATCACCGTAGCTGTGCGCGTCGGTGAACTGATAGGTCACCTTTTGTGCGCCGAAAGTCGTCTTGCTGAACGTCGTCGCGTGCTTCAGCCGCAGGGTGACGTTCATATGGTTGAACACATATGCGCCCACCGTGATCTTGCCCGGATAATCGAGTTGGAGATCGAGGGTATAGCCGCCCGGGCTGTTTGCCCACGAGAACGCATAGTCGTCGATCTTGTTCAGACCGGAGGTATCGCCGCTGACCTTGGTGACGTAGTACACATAGAAGGTGTAGGGTCCGATCTCGCGGATGTTCTCGTTCAGCACAAGCTCGAACTGTGTCTTTTTACCGGAATAGAATCCGTCGCTGCCGCTGGAGCCCAGCACGGTGATCGGCTTGCCGTTAAAGGTCTTGGGGATCTCAAGTCTGCTGAGATCCTCGGTGGGACCGGTATAATAATTGATCCGATATTCGGTATCGTTATTGATGAGGGCAAAGTCGAAGTAACTGAGGTCGACAGACTCAACCAAATCGCCGACAACGCCGTCCTTGACCTCGAAGTAGCTGCCGTCGGCGTCCGCATAGGCGATATTGCCGAGGTGATATGCGCCGCTCGCGTCAATATACGGCTCCTGCATCGGGATGTAAGGTACAAACTCGGCATAGACGATCACATTGTCGTCTGCCATAATCAGGCTGCCGTCGATGATGTTGACGGGATCGTCCCATTCCTCCGTCTCGGCATACAGGTTAAACAGGATATAGCCCTCGTCGGGGGTAACGGTGAGCGGGACCTCGTCGTTGAACTTCGCCTTACTTGCGCCGGATATCGTACCATGTTCACTTTCACTGTAAGTGATGTTCAGATCTTTCTTTTTAAATGTCGCGGTGACAGTCACGTCGTTCTCGGGCATAGTGAAGGAATCACTCGTCACGGTGATTTCCTGATCGCTGCTGTCTTTAACGATCAGCGTATCCCGCTCATAGCCGCTCGCGGGGATGACCTTGAGCGTTACTGTGTCGCCCGCATCGGCGGAATACACGCCTCTCACCCATCCGCCGTCTGCCTCGGCGTAGTTGATCGCAAAGGCGGTCTGCCTGAACACAGCGGTGACGGTGATGTTGCTGTCGGGCATAATGAAACTCAGACCGCTGACAGGGATATTGTTCGCGTCCGCGTCTGTAACGGTCAGCGATTCGAGCTTGTAGCCGTCATCCGGAGTGACCGTGAGGGTGATCTCCTCTCCCTCATACGCTGCGTCTTTATCAGCGCTGACGGCGCCGTTTGCCAAATCTGTGACTGTGACGGTGTGCTGTGTTTTCAAAACTTCTACAACATCCGTATAGGTATTGCCGTTGATCACGGCAGTGGCGGTGTAGGTCGTTTTGTCAAGCGCGTCGGTTTTGGTGATCGTTGCGTCAAAGAGTTCTTTATGCTGACAGCGGCTGTCGGTACAGGTCATCGTTGCCGTCGCGCCGGAATAGTCATCCTCCCACTCCCATGTCGGGGTCTGTTGTCCGCCGTAGATATGGTCGTCGGTGAAGTCATAGGTTACTTTTTTCGTACCGGTGAGATCCAACCAGAACCGCGCCGAGTGCTTCATATGGAAGACAACATCTGTATTTGTAAAGCAATCGGAAGCGATGAGGATCGTATTGGGATAATCGAGATAGAGGTTGAGCTGTTCGCTGTTGTCGGCAAAAGCCCCCTGTCCGATTGCCTGCAGATTAGAGGTGTCGCCCGCGACAGTGAGCACGTTGATCATGTTGAAGCAATATGAGTTGATCACAGAGATGTTCTCGGTCAAATAAACGTTGACAGTTTTGCCGGCGTCATCATAGAGCTTATTCTCTCCGTTGCCCAGCATGGTGATTGCCTTGCCGTCGTAGGTCTTGGGGATCATGAGATCCATTCCGTCGGTAACGGGACCGGTATATCCCGTGATCTTCAGCGTGTCTTCACCTTCGAAATCGAAATAAGAGATCTTGACGTCGCTGAGCTCACTGCCGACGGAACCGTCCGCGTTTGCGGCATAATACCGATCACCGACCGCGTAATGCGCGACGTTGCCGGGGATATACGCGCCTTCTTCGTTGATATACGGCTCGGTCGCAGCGACGAATAATGTGCTCGACTGTACTGTCTTGCTGTCGGTGTAGGTTACGCCGTCGATGACGACCGTCGCGGTGATCGTACAATTACCGTTGTTTTGGAATGATCCGGACAGGGTCGCGTCAACGGCAGCCTGCTTGCGGCAGCGCGAATCGCTGCAGGTGTAGGTCGCGGTCGCCGCGGTAAAACCGCTGTTCCATTTCCACGTGATATTACCGTCACAGAGATGCTCGTCGGTGAAGTCATATGTCAGACTCCGCGCAGCGTGATTGCCGCTGAGCGTAGTGGCGTGCTTTAAGTGTGCGGTCACATTTGTATATTCAAAGGCGTATGAGGAGCATTTGATCTCGCCGGGATAATCCAGCCGTATATCCAGCTTGTTACCGCTGGTTCGATTATACGAAAAGGCTTCATTGCCGATCTCTTTGAGTCCGGAGGTATCGCCGGAAACCTTTGCGATCCTCGTATACCAAAAGGCGCTCGACTTGATCGTAGTTACATTTTCGGTCAGAACCACCTCATACGGGGTAGACATCTTGGCGCCCAGTGAATTGCCGAAGTAGAGCGTTGTAATTTTTTTGCCCTGATAAGTTTTGGGAATCTCGAGCTTTGTCAGATCGGAGGTAGGTCCGGTGTAACCGTAGATTTCCAGATCCGAGTCGTCCACATCATCGAATTTGAAATACGAGAAAGAAAGATCGGCGAGCTGATCGCCCATACAGCCGTTTGATTTGACGGCATAATTCTTGCCGTTGAGAACAAAATGCTCGACCGTACCGGGGATATATTCGCCATTCGAGTCGATCGTTGGCTCTACGCGGTCAACATAGGTGACAAAGTTTGCCGTTACTGTCACTCCATCGGGAACCATGGTGAAATCGGTGTCGTATACATTATAGGTGCTCCCGTGATCTTCCGCGACGGTCAGATAAGCGAGGCGGTAGCCGTCATCCGGTGAAGCTTTGACAGCGACCCTCGTGCCCTTCTTCGCTTTAATGACATCACATGCTGCGTAGCCGTGTCCGGCAGAATTCATGGTGATATCGTAGATTCCCATGCTCTGAGGGATAATAACGCCATAGTATGAATTAATAGGGGTCGTACCATCCCAATATTCATATGTAGGAGTCAACCCGGCATGGTATTCATAGTTTTTATTGATATATTGGTATGTTACTGCGGCGCCGCTCGCTAAGGAGCTGTCTGTCAGCCTGACGGAATCGAACAAAAGGTTACTTGAGTAAGCGTCAAACGTACTTCCCTCTTCTATATCGATGGCGCCCGTCCGCGCTGAGTTGGATCCAACAGCATAAGAACGGGAACCATACATCGAGATCGAAACACTCGCGTTATTCTTGATCGATAAGCCGTCCGCTTCTGCCACAAGCCTGATGCCATATTTATACAGATCATAACCGGCAGCGTAGATATCGATCTGACAGCCGTCGATCGTCAGAGGCACTTCGGTAACGATCCCATACATATATGTGTATGTAGAATCGCCGTTAAACTCGATGGACAGCGAGCCGCTGCCGGAAATCGTCATACCCGGAGAGGCCGATTCCATCCATATGAACATATTATCACTTGCACAATCTGCGTTTCCGATCCGGTTCTCACCCTTGAGGACGATATGAAACGGCTTGTCATGCTTTTCATTGTATCGGATACCGGCAGCAGTGAATGAGCCATAGCGCGCTATGTTGAAGTTCGCGTTGTTGAGGGTCAGGGTGTTGGTATCGTAGTTGTAGCTGACCGTACCGTCGCCGAGGACGTCGTTATAGTTGTCCTTGGTGATATATGTACCGCCGATAAGGATATCCAGCGATCGCTCAAAGGTCGTCGCGCATCTGTCGGTATACTCAACGCCGTCGACCGTCACGGTCGCGGAATAACGGCGCTCGAATAAGTGATCCTCGGCGGTCACGGGCGCGTTGATCGAATGAGGATCCGACCAGCAATCCGTGCAGTTGTATTCCGCGGTCGCGGTGATTTCGCCCTCGGTGTTCCATGTCCAGATCGGCTCGGTGTGCCTTGAATGATCGCAGTACGGCGTGAGCGTTTTTCCGTCCAGAACGGAAGGGTCGCTGACCTCACCCTTGGGATAATCGGTCGAGCCGTCGGTAAAGCCGCCAAGCAACGTTACCTTTCCGGTGTACATGGTCGAATAGATTTTACAGCCGTCGAGACTTTTCCAACCAAAATAGAGTGAAGCGTGCGTGCTTGTATAGCAACCGATCGGACCGTTGGCATACAACTCACCGCCGGTTATGCTGATCACGGCGTCCTTTGCCGATTCTGTTGAAGCTCCGATAACAGGTTGTCTGCCATAAAGATCGGTGTGCGAAACATCGACCTTGCCGCCGGTCATGTAAAAAGCAAAGTTTCCTGTGTCTTCCGCTCCGAACGTAGGCCGATAAGAAAATCCGGATGAGCGGGCATACACATCGCCCCCGTTGATCGTCAAGGTCAGGCTTTGCCCTTTTATACATCCGATCACCATGTCGTCATAGCCACCTTTGAGATCCAGATCGCCGCCGTTAATGGTAACGGAAAAGCTGTTTGAATTCGGGTAGTGCACGGAGTCAGCGCCGATGGCGGCGGTATATAGACCGGATTGATCGATGTTCAGCTTACCCATGTTGTCGCCGTCGCTCTGCGCCCAGATCGTCAGGGATGATGAATCGCACATACCGATGCCGTATTTTGAAGAGCATTTCGCGCCGTCACAGAGGATCAGGTTGACGTTGCCGTCACAGTACACGCGAGAGTTGATCGTGACGTCATCCGTGACCGCGTACCAGCCGGAGGTAAGGGTCGTCTCATCGCCGACGATCTTTGCCGCCGTAACGGTTTTGTTTTGTTTGCTGAGGTTCTGATAACTTACTTGGACGCTGCGATCGGTCTTGGGCAACGATTCGATCTGCTTGTCGGTGTACTCGGCGCCGTCCACAGTCGCCGTCGCGGTATGGACGCGCTCGCCCGCTGCCGTATAGGTCGGCTCGCTGGTGGTTTCATGGGTGACCGTCGCGTCGGCGGTGACAACCTCGCCGTCAACCGTACAGGTCAGGGTCAGGGTCGCCGCCTCGTAGCCGTCCCACTCCCAGACAGGATCGCCGTAGTGATGGCTGCCGGTATGGGTAGCGCGGGATTTCGTATTGGTATATGTTTTACCGATGACGATGAGGGTCGCGGTATAATCGGTTTTGCCGTAGCTTGACGCGGTCGGCTCGGTGACGACCCTCGCGGTGATCGCGTCGCCCTCGGCAATATGGGAGACGGTCTCGCCGCATTCACTGCAGACAAAGGTCGCCGTCGCCGAGGTATAACCGTCCCACACCCATGTAGGCGGGCTGAAATTATGGACATGACCCGCATGACGGAGCGTCTTGTTCGCGAGCGTGTTGTTGTTCTCGACCGTGCCGATATTATAGAGGTTAGCGCCGTCGGTCAGATAGGCTGTGATCTTCACCGTGCCTTCGTAGCCGGTCGAGCGGATGCTCGACGTATCGTCGGTCAGGCTGAGGGTGATCGTGCCGCCCGCGTTGATCGCATTGACGTCCGGATCGGTCGCTTCGATTGTGCCGCCGGTGATCGTGATATCCGTATCGGAATACAGGTCGGGAACGTTGATGAACCCGCCGCTGATCGTCAGCGCGCCGCCGGCATAAACGCCGGCGTTCAGCACCGAACCTTTGATATTGATATCGCCCGAGCAGAAAATCTGAGCATACTCTTCGTACTCATTATAGGGGTCGGGCGCGGTGATCGTGCCGCCGCAGAAGTTGAAGACAGCGCCCTCAGAGGTCAGGCTGATGACGTTGCCGCCGCTCTTTGATTTGAGCTTGCCGGTGCCGCGGCTCTGTGAATAAATATTGAGCGTGACGGCGTCCTCGGACCAAATACCGAGGGTCGGGTCGGCAAAGGTCAGCGTCACGCCGTCCGCGATGATGAGGTTGAATTCTGTTGAATCATCATACTCGCTGAGCTTCAGCTCGAGCTGACTGTTGAAGGTCATATCGGCAGGGACATAATACCAGCCCGGATTGATAAAGGTACTGCTGCTCGAAAGATAGTTCGCCTCAACCGTCTGTGTATCGCCGTTCGCGTCGAGATATTCGACGCTCACTGTCGCCGCCGAAACGGCGACAGGAAGCACGGTGAACATCGTCAGGATCATCACGATCGACAGCAAGAGGCTGACGGATTTTTTCATTATCTTCACGGAAATTCTCCTTTCCTGATAAAAGCCTGTCGTTCGGAACGCTGTAAATGCGACATTCCGAGGAGAGCGATCTCCCTTGGCGTCAGATTCCCTCTGTGATCAAGGTGGGCTGCAAAAAGAACGGGGGCTGCCACTGTTCTGACGGGGATTCATAGGACGGCTGTTCTTTATGATCGAACAATCCGGTCGGTGACAAGGGGTTAATCTCTATGCCGTCAATGTCCGCCGGTATCGGCTTTCCGATCTTATCATTAGACGGGAGATCCGCCAGCCATCTCTGGATATAGGTCGCGTCGATGACGGTAACGCGGGCGTCGCTGTCGGCGTCTGCCGCGACCTCATCGAACCGTTCGACCTCCAGATCAGCGAGTCTGCGCTGGATGCAGGTCGCATCGATGATCGTAACGGAACCGTCGCGATCGGCGTCGCCGAGAAGCGTATCCGATGTTACGGTGACAGTATATTCGCGTACTGCGTCATAGATGTCAACCGAAGCATACAGGATCGTACTGCCCTCGGAGACCGCGGTCAGCACACCGTTCTCGTCGACGGTGGCAACAGTGGTATCCTCTACCGAGTAGACGACCTTGCCGTCGCGGAAATGGGTCGATGGCTCATAGCTGCCGCTCATAGCAATCGTCTCGCCCGCTTTGAGGGTGATCGTGCTGTCAAGCTCGGTATCGTTATCCTTATCCTTAACGCTGACATAGTACGGCGTGTCGGACTCAATGTTGATATACTGCGTTGCTGAGAGCGGGTGACCGTCCTGATCGACGATCTGGGTATAAACGGTCGTGAAGCCGTAGGTGAATCTGTCTTCGGGTATCTTGAAGGTCGCCGAGTATGACTTAGCGGTGCCGGTTTCGCACTCGACGTCAGTGAGCTCAGAGAGCGGAACGTCGAGGAACAGTGCGGAGGACATATACTCGCCGGCGGTGTCGATGTTTGCAGGACCGACGACCAGTCTGTCAGTGTCGCGCATGGGGATGTTGCCGTCGCCGTTGACGACTGCGCTGTAGCTAAAGTCGTTTGAACTCAGCGAGCCGGTCTCGTGACGGTTGGAATCCGCGATCGCGTTGACCGAATAGACGGGATCGACCTTTACGGCGTCTTCAAACGCCTTGTAAGGAGCGTTGTCAAACACATAGCCGTTCATATCTTCGCCGTTATACTCTAACGCCAATGCAATAGTGACATAGCCGTTCTCGGCGAGCTTGTCAGGCGCTGCCAATTCAAGAAGAGCAAAGTCTTCGTACCGTATGGCAAGCGCGTTATCGTCGCTGATATGGACTGTGGTGATCTCGCTCGGATCGAGCTTGATATCTTCAAAATCAGCAAACGCAATCAATGTGTAGTCATCATTATCCGGATCGAAATCCTCGGCATAGTCTTTGTTCTCGTCATACTGATCCTTTTCAAGCATCAGTAATGCTACCACAAAGCCGTCAGCCTTTTTCAGACCGTCATTCTTGACGGTGACGTCGAATTCGAGCTCCTCACCGGGAGCGGGATATTCGTTTGCCGCAGTCAGTTCAATCGGCTTGACGGAAGCTACCGTCTCAAAGCGGATACCGCGCATCGTCAGGTCGCGGGTCTTGAAGTCATTTGCATCCGCGGATGTGGCAAAGCGGTTGCAAACCACCAGCAGCTCGCCGCTGCCGAGGTTAGCGATCGCAGGCTCATCATTATAGACGCCTAAATAGCTGCCCGCGTCGGTCTCGGTCAGACGGATGGGATCAGACCAGCAATAGCCTGATTCATCAGAATCGTTATCAACGATCAGGGACTGTGCGTACAGCTCCTGCTTCTGCTTACCGTTTTCTTCGATACCCTGCAGCCAAACGACATAGAGGTTACCCTTCTCGTCGGCATAAGGCTGGAAGCCTGCGTAGGCAGGCTGTACATCGGCGCCGTAGGTGGGATAGAAGACATAGCTCCATTTGACGTTGTCTCTATCCTTGAACGATCCGTCGTCGCTGTCGACGATACCCTCGTCGAGCATTTTTCCGAGGTCGCTCCACGCGACGTCTTCCTGACCATGCTGCCAGAACAGGTAGAGCGAATCACCGGTCGTAATCAGCTGCGGACGGGATTTGGCTACGCCGAGGTGCTCTGTGCCGTCATCGTCGGTGTAGGCGGCGTCGTTCGTGAGCTGGTTGACCGTCGCGTTGCCGGTGATAAGATTCCGGATCTTGACGAAGACCTCTCTGTCCTCGTCGGTCTTAAGATCGTTGTCCTCATCGACGACGAAGGTGTAGACAAGCCAGTCCTTCCAGACGGTGTTCTCGAGGTCGATCACATTCGGGTTGTTTGTGGTCGAGCCTACGCTGTCCTCGATGGGCGTCCATGTATTTGTTTCACTGTCATAGGTGCTGTTGAGCTTGAAGGGATCGAACTGCGTTTCCCATTTGCCCGTCTTGGCGTTATACTGCGCGGTGCGCACATAACTGTTGTTGGTGGCGCTGACTGTCATTGCCATCAGCTGCTCGTCGCCCTCAAATCCTTCGTGGAGCGCATCGAGACCGCTCGAGAGGTAGGTCACGCCGATATATTCATTCTCCCCGCGCTTGTAGTACAAACCGCAGGGATTTGTGTTATACATATCGCTGTCTTCTCCGCTGACAAGCTCGCCGTCAAACTGAGCGGGAACTAAGGAAGAAGCGTTTCGCAGCGCCGACTTCTCTATCATCACCGCATAGACGTTGCGCTGTTTTAAGTACTGCTTCACATAGTCGTCGTCCTCATGGGTCGCGTCGGGCAGGACCGCCGCCGTCCATGTGATCATGACCTTGTCGCCCGCGTCGGTAAGCTTCGGCTCCAATGCGCCGTTGACGGCAGTATCGCCGTTCTTCGCCTGGATAACGCCGGGTACGGAGAGCCACAGATCCTTTGCCTTATCATAGACCTGATAGCGCAGCACGGTGCGGTCGTCACCGGGGATAGAGCTGTCCTCGTCGACATAGACGAGCAGGAGTTTATCGCCTCCGATATCGAGCAGCTGCGGATCGGCGTGATCGTAGCCGCCGGTCTTGAGCTCGAAGTCGGTGGTTTGCTTATAGGTGCTGCCGGTTTCGGCAAGCTCGGTATTCGCGTTAGCGGTCCAGTGCGAGGGATCGCCAGCTTCTTTATAGATGAACTTCGAGGTCATCTGCGGCGTTTCTTCATTCGATGCGCCGGTGGATGCGACACTCTTCTTGTTCAGATCATCCAGCCATTTAAGATCCTGATAGTAACCGAAATCCTCGTCGACCAGAGGATATGAGAAGGTCTTGGTGCCGACGACCAGATCGATCCATAACTTTAGCATGATATCCGCGTGGAAGCCGCCCTCTCGGATACCGGAGGAATGACCGTTCTTTTTGAGCAGTTCATTCTGATCCGGGAAGCGGTCGGCGACATTCGGCCACCAGATAAAGTTCACGAGGGTGCTGACGCCGCCGCGAGCGCCGAGGACGCCGCAGATACCGACGCCGGCATAGGCGTTGAAGTTAACTGAGCCGTTAAGAGTGAAATCCGTTACGTTCTCAGGTTCAAAATATTCGATCGGTTTTTCCTTATTGGCGTTATCGGGCTTTCCGATGCCGAGCGTTCCCATGGCGCTTAAGTTGATATCAAAGCCGAAGTAAACGGGAACGGGACCGATCGCTGTATACCATACCAATCTGTACCACGCGTAAGCGCCGATGAAGACGCCGCCGCCGATGAATTCGAGCGACTCGCCCTCTGAGGTACAGATCCTGCCCAGATCCAGATAGATACCGAACGTCGCGCCGACGCCGCCGCCCTTGATCGGTACAAGCGAGCTTGTACCGGCGTCTTTCGCAGCCTTTTTGTTTGCCTGCAGGAATTGTCCCATTTCCTTCGTGTCCTTGAATGCCGATGGGAAGCCGGATAAGCCGTGCGAGCCGACGCCGTAGTCGTTGCCGGTATCGGTGCCGGTATCGCCTGTGGTCTTGGACAGTTTCTCGGGCATGATGCCGAAGCAGAAGCGTAGACCGTTGCCGGGCAGAGCGGTCGTCTTGAAGACGACGCTGCCCGCCTTGAACATGGCGCTGAAAGCGCCGAAGATCGGAAAGTCGATATATTCGGACATCAGGCTGTCTGTCTCGAGCATCGTGAATTCCTCGACGTCGGGGAGGGTCGCCGCCGGCTGGATGAACACCGTGCCGGAATCGATCGGCGGATAGACCGTCTCGGACAGAGCGCCGCCCGTGACAGGCTTGCCGTTCTCGTCGTATACCTCCTCGTTCATCACGCGGTCTGTCGTCAGGCGAACGTACAGCTTGTCGCTCGACAGCAGTCCGGTCGAATTGTCCGACGTAAAGCGGAACGTCCAAATCTCTTTATTGCCGTCGACCTTGGGCTTATATTTCAGCTCGTCATCCGGATCGTTCTTATCGAGCGTCGCGAGTTTGATCGGCTCGGCGTTCTTGGGATGATAGGCGAAAAGCTCCATTCTGGTCGTATTCTCTTTTTTTGTTACGTCATATTCCGCGCCGCAGTTGTTGACGACCACTTCGACGGTCGCGATGCCCTGATCGGTAATCGGGATCTGACTCGTCGTCCTCTGCGACTGGTCATAGGCAACCAGCGAAGCGATGTAGGGGCGCGTCTTGTCGATCGTAGAGACCTTAAACTTGCCGACGTCAAGCGTGATGACGCCGTTCTCGTCCTTCTCTCCGTCGAGCGTGGTGCTGAAATAGCGTGTCGTGCCGCTCGCCTCGATCCGATAGGTCAGAGCGGAGCCGGAGCAGACATAGAGCGGGTAGTTCACCGTGATGTCATCCTCGCCGGTGACCGTACCCTCCAGTGACTTGACGGTGAATTTGCCGTCGTCGCCGGTGATATCATAGTGCATCGCATCGACGCAGACGATCGCGCCCTTGGCGGGCATCCATGCCTCGCCCTCGACGCGGCGGTCGAGCGTCGCGCCGGAATAGTAGGCGGTACCGTTCATCACGAGGGTCGCGTCGGCTTTTTTGGGAGCCAGCAGCTCGACAACGTTCTCCGCCCGCTTCCATGTGGTGCGGAAGAAGTGGGTATTCTCATAATAGCTGACGACGCCGACGTCCTTCCTCCAGCCCGCGACGTTGCCCGCGGTAACGGGGACGGCGGTGAGATCATAATACTTATTCGGTACGACCGTGTCGGAATCGTACAGCAGATAATACCGATAGCCCGCCTCGGGCGAGGTGATCTGCTTCGCAGTTTTAAAGAAGCCCTGCGTCTGTTTATAATATTTCAGGTTTTTATTTGCGACCTTGACGACCAGCCGGTTGTCGTTCGACACGATCTCCGGCATCAGGTACAGATAGGCATAGTCCAACTGTCGTACGGTATAATTTTTATCCGTATCATTGTGCCACGTCGTGTTCTTGATGTCGTCCAGCGTCGTTTTTTGCTCGTTGACAGAAACGCCGTTCGGATAATACTCTTTTTTATACCGGTCGTAGATCACGGTCTGGGCGGTGATGTAGTCGCCCTTGTGCCAGCGCCAGCCCTCGGGAGCATTCTCCGGCTCAATGACCTTGACCTCGCCGCGATAGTCATCCTTGGAAATCTCGAAATCGAAGTCATAGGGAGCTAAGACCGCGCGAACGCCGATCTTGCCCTTGAGCCCTCTGTCGCCGTTCTTTTCGTAGGTGATAAAGCCGCTGTCACTGAACTCGTTGACTAACTCGTCGGTAAGCTTGAAGGAAGCCGACGTTTCCGTCAGTGAGCTTTTTACGGTCTTTGTATCGAGGACTGTGATCTTGCCGCCCATATCCTCTTTATACTTGACGATCTCGAGGCCCTTGATATAGCTGTATGATGTGTTTGTAAGGGTGACGGAAACCTCATCCTCACCGTCCTTCATCCACTTGAGGTCACCGCCGTTTCCCAGCGTGGTCTCCGCGGTATAGCTGAGTCCTACATGCTTGGCGTCGCCGAACTCACCGTCCGGTCCCACAAACTGCAGGGCGCTTGAATCAGCGTCGAGCAGCTTGATCTCAAAGGGGCGCAGGATCGGCGTGATCGAATAAACATTGATGGTCGGGTCCTTCGACCAGTTGCCGGTGATCTCACCGACGCCGACATAGACGTTGTCCAGATATCCCTTATTGGTATAATAGGTGTCCGTACCTTTGTCCCATGATTCGGATGTCGTACTGTATTTTACTTCTTCCGCCGTTTTCTTGGAGCTGTTGCCTGACCAAAACTTCAGCTCGTTCTTAGAGTTAGTGGTAAAGTTACCGTTCTTACTCCATACGATCTGTATGCCCGAGTAGCCGTAGCTCTTCAGCGCCCATTCAGCGGAAGACCACCAGTAATATCCGTCTGCGTCAGAGGACGCCTTGATCGCATAATGGTCGCCGTCCATTTTTGAATAGCCGTCCGAATGTGCGGACTTCGCGTTATAAGTCTTGCTCAGATCGATAGGATCCGCGTATTTTTCCTTAGCCTCGCTTGCGGAAGTACCTGTCTCGGCGAGGTCGGCGCTCGTCTTCGGGTTATAGCTCTCACAGCCCGCGGGGATCAGCGTCTGTGCCTCGGTCTTGCCCATCGCACAGTCGACAGGGTCGGAGAGCGTCAGGGTAAAGCTGCCGCCGTCCTCGAGGAGCTTGCTGCTGACGGGGATCTTGAGCAGGCGCTCTTTGATACCGTAAGGGAAAGTGACCTCGGTATCGACCTGAGAGAAGTCGCGGCCCGCCTGTGCGGTGCCGTCGGTCGAGGTCATATGGACAGAGCTGACCATGGTGGTCAGACCCTCGCGCTTGACGGTGACCATCGCGTAGCCGCCCTCCGGCTCGAAGGTATCGGCGGCGAAGGATACGGTGGGCAGCTCCCACTCCTCGTCGTCCTCGATCTTGAGGTTCAAGAGGCTGTAGGGCTCGCTGACAAGCGTTCTCTCCGCGTCGGTGACGAGCTTGAGCATGGTGAGCTTGTCGCCCTCGCCCTTATCGTTGTTGATGGTTTTGATGACTACAGTCTTTTCGGTCTCGCCCGCGGCAAAATCGATCGTCAGGTAGGGCACGTTGAGCGCGTTCGCCATCTCGTTGAGCGCATCAAGACCGTAGCCCGCCTGCAATACATCACCCAGTTCCTCATCGGAAACGGTCGATTTCATCGGCGTGCGGTCGTCGATCAGACCGGTTTCCGCTTCAAATTCACGCGAGATCGCGCTCTGCGCCGCTGTGCCGGAATCCTCATCGTCGGAGCCGCTGTACAGCGCATCGAGATCAAAGCCGTCCTCCGATGCTCTGCTGCGGGCATACTTGCTCCATACCGTGTTCGCGCTCTCGGAAAGGGCGGCAGCTTCACTGTCAGCCTGCTCCTGCGCGGCTTCCTCGGTCAGCGACAGATCGTTGCCGTTGTCGTCGACCATGGTCTGCTCGACGTCGTCGCCGGACAGTGCCTCCATAAAGGAAGTGCCGCCGTCGGCATTGTCCACCTTGGCGTCAGAGTCCAGCAGCTCGACGGTGTAGTCATTGCCGTACTTTGCCGAGACGTCGATCATCTCCAGTTTCAGCGTCGCCGCGGGGAGTATCTCGCCACCGCGCGCGATACGCAGATAGTACGGCGCAGGCTCGAGCTCCTTTACGGTCGCGTTCGTAGTCATGAGATAAAACGCGCCGGTGTCGGCGATCGACTCGTCAATGGTATTCTCGGTGAGTTTGATCGGCTCGAGCGCCTTTGCGACAGGCATCGTGCTGACGAGCATCGTCACCGTGAGCATCAGACACAGGAACGTGCTGAGTACTCTTTTTCCGTTGAGTTTCCGCATATTTTTCATGCGTGTTTCCTCCTTCAGAAGCATTTTGTTCTCTTTTGATGCAATATAGTTTTTACCTAAAGTGCATAATGAACCTATTCTTTTGTATTATAACATATCGCGCGTAACAAAAGCGTGACACATCTTTCCGTAAAAGAAAAATGGTCACGCTTTTTTAAAAATTTTTATTTTCCGATAAATAAGCAACAGGGAATGAACGCGGTAGTTTTCGCTCCCTGCTGCAATACAGTCAGATACTTTATTGGATCGGAATGACATACTCCGGCTTCTCGGGAAGGTATTTTACACGGATCGACTGTCCGACGTCAAAGTGTGCTTGCGTCATTTTTCCGAGTCTTGCTTCAACCGTCTTTCCCTCGCGTGTGGTATAGCTGACATAATAGATAAAGGTATAGGAGCCGCTTTCGCCATCTGATTCATAGCGTTCTTCAACGCGCGAGATAACTCCCTGTGCCTCAATACCGTTCCTGCGAATCTTCCGGTTTCGTATCATGCCGATTACAAAGCCCGCTAAGATAAGCACGACAACAGCTGCGCATATAATATACTTTACAATATCCATGGGCAAAACCTCTTGTCTTAATTCAAAGCTTTCTGCTTTACAGTAAACCATTCGATGTTCAACAAACATCCAACAAGAGCTTACCTTCACTGATAGCAGATTTTATAGGCAATGCCCATCGATCAATTATTGTTGATTATGCCAACATTACTCAGCAGGGGTACAGGTGTCTGCATCAGCATAAAAATAGTAGACCGACGCCTGCGAATCAGCATAGTTCGTCACTCCGATATAGTATACAGTTGAACCGTCGGACGAAGTCTGCTGTTCAAAGCTTGATACGCCCCAGTTACCTTCACCATAGAGCTCCTCGGCTTTTGAGATCGCGTTGTAAGCTGCCTTCTGTTTGTTAGCTTGTTCATCCTGTCCTTCGGGAGCCGCTGCCTGAGCGTTTGCACTGTTATCAGGAGAGCAGTTTTCGCCGTCAACATAAAAGTAATAGGTCGGGGACTGTGAGTTGGAATAATCGACCAAGCCGATATAGTACATTTCTGTTCCCGCGTCGGAGGTTTGCTTTTCAAAGCTCGCTACGCCCCACTCACCTTGACCGTAGAGCTGTTCAGCTGATTCTACCGCTTTCTGAATCGCTTTTTGCTGTTTCATATAACTCTCCTGTTCCGGAGATGCGGTTTCGCTCTGAGCTGTGTCTGCGGGAGCTGCAGTTGTCGACTGAACCGAAGGCTGTGACGAAGCAGATGAAGTCGGCGCGGTTGTTGCGACATCAGTAGCTGCGGTTGTTTCGGAAGATTTCTTACCTTCCTTTTCGCTGCAGGCTGTGAGACATCCGGCTGAGAGTGTTGCGATAAGCGCAATAGTAATGATGCTAATGATTGTTCTTTTCATGGTGTTATCTCATCCTTTCAATATATTACTATAACATATCGCTCGTAACAAAAGCGTGACAAATCTTTCTTAAAAAGAAAAATAGTCACGCTTTTTGAAAAAAATATTTATTTGTAAAAATACTCGCCGAGCGTTTTCTCCGCCCAACCGTACTGTGACATATACTCTCCTTGAAACGCCTTGACAGCATACGGCTTGTCGTCCAGATAATCGTAAAAGTCACATTCGATCAGCTCCGGTACGATATGATACTCCTTGAAACGGGCGATAAAGACGTCCTGAGCGCCGACTGCTTTCAGCGTTTCGCGCAGGTCTTTGGTCAGCTGGCGCAGATAGTCGGGCTTTTCTTCTTCCCATAGAGCGGAGCAGATCTCTCTCGGCGTGCATACGGCTCCCCGCCTGTCGATCAGGTAAGCAAAAAGCTCCTTTGTTTTTTCACGCTTGAATCTCAGCGGCTCGCCGTTTGCTGTGACGTCAAAATATCCGAAGCATTTCGCGCATACAATTCGACCGTTCGGCGGCTTGGGCATCGGATAGCGCAGATTGTCGATCTCCGCCTGTATCTTTTGCTCGGTCGCGGGCTTACTGACGTAGCCGCTCGCCCTGAGCTCGAAGGCGTCGGGCGCGTATTCGAGAAATCCGGTCACGAAGACGATATTGATCTTGGGATTGACCGCTTGCAGTTTCTTCGCGATCCGGATACCGCTGACCGCACCCATTTCGATATCGAGAAAGGCGACGTCAACATCGGCTGAGCTGCCGCTCTCGATCCGGTTCAGCAGCTCGGTCGAATTTGAAAAAGCAATGATCTCAGCTGTGGGAACGACCTTGCTGACCGATCGCTCCAGCCTGCCCAGCTGTAATCTTTCGTCGTCGGCGACAATGATCTTCATCTGCTTTTCTCTCCCTTCCCGGATTTCTTCTTGGGGACTTTTATTGTGGCTATTGTGCCGGTATTCAATACACTCTTGATCTCTAAGGTATTGCCGAAGTAGGCAAGCCTTGCGCGGACATTCTCGAGCCCCACATGCGTCTCGCCGTCTTTGGCTATGCTTTCCGTATCAAAGCCGACGCCGTCATCGGCGATCTCGATGACATACTCATGCTCCGTTTCATAAGAACGGATGGTGACCGTGCCGCCTCTCTGACGCTTGCAGATACCGTGCCGTACCGCATTTTCCACAAGGGGCTGTATTGTGAGGGTCGGGACTTCAAAATCCGTCGCTTCGATCTCATAGACCGCGTTGACACGATCCTCGAACCTCGTCTTCTCGATTTTCAGGTATATCTCCGTCTGTTCGAGCTGCTTTTCAAAAGAAATCAGTTTTTCACTGTTCAGCGCCGTGAGGTTATACCGCAGATATTCGGAGAAGTCATCCGTCATCTGCTGCGCTTTCTTGGGATCGGTCTCGCACAGCTCGGATATGGATGAAAGACTGTTGTACAGAAAATGAGGCTGGATCTGCGACATCATCAGCTTGATCCTCTGCTCCGCCATCAGCGCGTTTTCGTGTTCCTTAACAAATTCCAGATGCAGCCAGATATAATAGAACAACCCGCAGCACACGATGGAGATTGTCAGATAACTGACGGGATAATCGCGGTAGAGGGGCGATATATCCATAAACACCGCTGCCATGACCAGAACGACATTGGCGACCGGTATCCATATCCACGTTTTCTTCTTGCGGTATTCGCTGACCGTGCAATAAATCAAATGGAACAGCAAAATAAAGCTGACAACAAATTTTGTTTGGCCAATATAGGGTAAACCGCCCTGAAAATGATTGTTTTCATCGATATAAAACGGAATATGAGAGAAGGTACCCGTGAGATAGACGGCGGCGTTGAATGCGAGCAATATCCATGCAACGGTATTCCTGCCGTTTGGCTTCACCAGCTTGCAGAAAAATACTATAATGGTCGGCCGGATAATATAGCCCGCGATACTGACCAGCGTTCTGACATACGGCATGCTGATCACTGTTTGCAAAATATAATCGGCGACATTCTGAATCACGAGCAGGATGATCAGACCGATGATCCATGACATGATTTTCTTTTGCTGTTTATTGAGATAAGAATCCCGCGCCACGATTGGCGTCAAACCGAACATCAAAATGCCGAGAGGCATCAATATAATATAGTCTGTCATCACGCCACCTCCTCAAAATAGCAAAGTACGGGCAGAAAAGATGTAGCTGCTGAGAATGCTTTTTCGTCAACACCCAACTTTATCAGTATGCATTGATTATAACATCTAACTTTTCACTACACAATAAGCAATTTTATGTTTTTGTTTTCAAGCGAGATTCGTAATGCCTCCGATTACGTCACAATATTGTACGAAAAAATTGAAAGAATGCTTCTGCTGATAGGTGTGACCCGTACCTTCGATGAAGATCAGTTGATTCTGCTTTGCGGTCGGCATATGGTCGTTGATGGTTTTCAGAAATCCCGACGGGTCACCGTAGGTGAAGGTGTCGAGCGTGCCGATCAGGAGTGCGCCGGTGTGGGTGATTTGCTCTACCTGAGAGAAGTCGCGGTCGGGCTCTACATGAACATTGTTCAGCATATCCGTCCATGTCCAGTCGTAGGCGGTGTTGGCGATACACATGATCCAGCCCATAAAGTAGAACGGCAGTAGCTTGTCGCCGTCACCGCTCTCGACCTGCTCACGGATATATTCACGCTCATCATCGGTCACACCGCTCATCATGTGCTCTAAGTTAGCGGGACTGAGGAGCAGGAACTTCTCGACCCGATCATCGTGATGACGGGAGAGGTAGTATATCACTTTGTTCGCGCCGAGGGAGTGCCCCGCAAGGTAGATATGCTTGTAGCCCTGACGCTCGACAAATTCGATATAGGCGTTGATATCGTCGTCGGTATATTCAAACCGCTCGTTCCACGAGCCGATGACCTCATTCTGTTTCGTATGGATATTGTAGGTCTTGATCTGTCCGAAGGCGTCGTTGGTCTGGGCATTCCTTACTGTATACTCGATTATGCTGTTCAATATTCGACAGCCCTAAGCTCCCTTCTGCTTGATATCTTGCTATCCATTCTCGTATGGTTTCGTGATGTACTCCTACGATTTCTGCTGCCTGTGTTTGACTCAGCTCTCCCTCGAGGCATTCACATACTATTTTTATCTTTTCTTCTATTTCTATTTTTCCTTTTCTGGACATAACAAAACTCCCTTCATGGTCCAACAGTGTTTTTTATTTCACTGTCTTCCATAAAGGGAGCATACCAATGTCCTGTATGCGGTGCGTTGTTATGTGTGATTATTTGCTGATCGGCTTACCGATCTTATCGTTGGTAGGCAGACTTGCCAGCCACCTTTGAATATAGGTTGCGTCAATGATTGAGATCGAACCGTCTAAATCGGTATCGGCGACGTCTTCATTATACGCGAAGGTCGGGATGCTCGCGAGGTGGCGCTGGATACATGTCGCGTCGAGGATTGTTACCTCACCGTCTCCGTCCGCGTCGCCGAGGAGCACCTTGTCGCCGGTGTCGGGCTGGGTGGGATCTGTGGGCTGGGTCGGCTGAGTGGGCTGAGTTGGATCGGTGGGTTGAGTTGTGTCGCCCTGAACCTCGGACCAACTGCCGTTGGAGTAAAGCGCGTTCTGATAAGACGGCATTGTGATATCGCCGGTCTGGTTAGCCTTATTGTCGCTGAACACGCACATATCATATGTTGCGGGGAAAGACGCGTAGTAGAGGTTGCCCTCGCCCTTGGTCATTGTGATGCCCGGCCAGGGCTTGTAAGCGTCATTGGAACCGGAATTCCAGACGTGGATGCAGGGAGTGGTGTAGTTCGCGCTCGAGTTGTCGAAGTAAACCGTGCGCATCGTGCCGGGATCGGGAGGCTCGGGAGTTTCAACTGTTTCGCCCTCGTAGTCCTTCCAGGTGGTCTTGTTGATGAGGATCTTATCGGTGCCCTCAATGTCGAGGCGGACGCCCTCTGCGGGATACTGCGCCTGACCGGAGCCGGCGTTGAATACTACAGCGCCGTTGTCGACGAGCTCATCCTCGACCTCGTAAACATACAGACCGGTCTCGGTGTCAAAATCCATAGCGACGCCGGGCCAAGCCTGGTTTTCAACAACCGAGGAACCCGATTCGTCATATACATATATATTAACGGTCGACCAGTTGTACTGGGTGTTGTCAAAGTAGACGCGTGCCACCGCGGCGGGGTCCTTCTTCTTATAGGTGAATGTCATTACCGCGTCTTCCTCGGCGTTAGAGGCGGTCATGGTGACATCGAAGGACTCGCCTACAGCGATGCCGTCGCCGATTTCAAAGGTCTGTCCGTCAACTACCCTGAAAGCAGTGCCGCCGGCAATGCTTACCATAGCGTAGTCTGCGCCGCGCAGCTTTGTGGTGACGGTCATACTGTCATAGAATGCCTTTTTATCGCTCTTGAGCGACATCTGGATGGTGGACTGCGGACCCGAAATCAGGATTACGCCCTGCGCTCCCGAGTTAAAGGTAGCGCTGCCGTTCTGAACGACCGCTGTGGTGCCGTCGTATTCGTTGGTTACGGTCTTTCCGTTCTGGAATACCGAGCCCAGATTAACGGTGATGTTCTGATTTACGGGCGCGCCGATGCAGCATACGACCGCGTCGCTTACATCTCCGTCGTCATAGGTACGCGCGAACACATAGCCGGTAGATGAGCTGTAGGGAGTGATCTGACGATGCTCGCCCGCGCCCACCGCTACGTGGTTGGCACGGAACTTACCGACCTTTTGCCAGTGAGCAAGCTGAGCCGCGTTCTGTCCCCAGTTCATATCGCTTCTTACGGCGTGACCGTCTCCGCCGACTGCAAGTCCCGAAACGAGCGGACGGGAAGTTTCGTCGCCGTAGAATATCTGAATACCGCCGGGCAACAGTTGGAACGCCGTGCCTTGCCAATTGGGATTGTTCCTTACAAGGTTGGTGTCGTGCGAGGAGATGTATGTAAGCACGTTGAAGTTCGGGTCGCTGTTGATAGCGTCCGCGTAGTTCTGATACATACCGTTTACGGAGCTCGCCTCGGGCATACCGCTAGAGCCGCCCGTGGAGCCGGTGATGGAGAAGTTGATCATCGAGTCAAAGCCGCCCTCGGTGTAGTAGGGGCTCTTGCCTAAGCCGTGACCCCAGCACTCGCCGGTCATCCAGAAGTCTTCGTCCCAATCCGCGCCTGCAGAGGTGGGATGGTTCTGTCTCCATGTGTTGAGCGCGGCAACGCACTTTGTCTTTAGCTTCTTCCAGGAAGCGAGCTCAACGTGCTTTGCGGTGTCGCAGCGGAAGCCGTCTACACCGTAGGTCTCTACCCACTCTGCAAGCCAGGTTGTAAGGTAGTCGGAAACGGTGCCGGAGCTGCCGTATTTAGCGATCTTGGCGTTGTAGGTATTCTCAGACTGCCACTTCTGCTGCAGGAAGGTCGGGATGCTTACGCTCGAGGTAGACTCGGTACGGAAGTCAGGAAGACCTGCAAGGCACTGATGAAGATCGTCGCCGCCGTCGCCGCCATGATATCCAGGCAGACCGCTGCGTACCCAGCTGTCGCCCCACCAGGTTCCCCAATCGGAGGAAGAGCTGGAGTAGTCTATGTAATTGTGGAAGCCTTCGACGTCGTTGAGCTTGTACTTATAAGCGTCGATGGCGCTTTTGTTGGTGATGGTACCGTAGTTGTATGTTTCCATATCCACGATGTTGTTGTAGCCCGCGTGGTTCATAACGATATCCATTACTATGCGGATACCGTGAGCGTGAGCGGTGTCTACCAGCGTCTTGAACTCTGCCTTTGTACCGAAGTTAGCGTCGGTCTCGGTGTAGTCAAGAACATAGTAGCCGTGGTAGGAATAGTGCGCAAAGTGACCGTTACCCGAGTCAACATAGCCGTGGATCTGCTCGTAAGGAGCGGAGATCCAAAGCGCGTTTACGCCGAGGTTATCGAAATAACCCTCGTTGATCTTCTGGGTAAGAGAGCGGTTTGCCAGCCGCTGAGCGGGTTTCCGTTGGCGTCAAGAGCTCTGCCGTAGGAGTGGTCGTTTGAGGTGTCGCCGTTTGCAAAACGGTCGGTCAAAAGAAAGTAGACGTTGGCGTTATCCCAAGAGAAATCGTCGGCACTTTCTATTTTGCTGTACCCTGTCGAAGCAGATTCAACGGTCGCAGCGGATGTTGTGGTGAATCCGACGGCGAGCATTGAAATGAGCATGGCAAAGCACAGCGCGAGTGAAATCGTTTTTTTCTTCATTCCAAAACTTCCTTTCTGTAAAAACCTCTATTTTTTGCGAATGACACCGAGCGCTCATTTGTCCAGTTTACATTATAATAATTATAACATGAATGCAATTTTATTCAATATGGAATAAGATATAGATTTACGGCGATTTTTCAATGATTTTTAGTGTGATTTTTTGCTCTTTTTTCATAAAGAAAAAGCAGACTTCGAAAAGCCTGCTTTTTTGTTCCGATACAGAATTATAATTCGGTTATAAAACCCGCGAGATAACGCTGACCGCAGGTCACATCGCGGATGTTCACCTTGCCGTCTTTGTTGAAATCCGCCGCCGTGAAAACTGCGGGATCGGAAAGGTCAAGGTCGTCAAATTCCGCAAGGATCCTTTGAAGCTCGGTGACGTCGTTCACGGTAACTTCGCCGTCGCCGTCAAGGTCGCCGGTCATGTACTGCGCGGCGGGTGAAGCGACTGTCGAGCAATTTGCAAGAGACAGATTTTCTTCGATATTCTACCCTCGAAGGAGACTGAGAGTTCAATACAATTCTGCGAAAAGTTATCATTTTTCTGTGAGGAGCCTTTTTCATAGATGACGCCTTCGTCAAACAATTCTTTCATAATTCAATTGACGTATAATCACCAGGCAATCATTGGTTACTCTAACATTCAATCATTTCGCAAGTTATAACCTGCGTTACTGTTATGGAAGTTACTCACTTGTGTGGGTATACTCTTTCTATTTATTATTTTACTCAGCTGCAAATTAGCCGCAGAATAAAAAAGGAAGAAATCATCAGGCAGAAAAGAAAAAATGCTGTTAATTGGTGCGAAAAGAATTGAATCCCCTTGACCCCTGAAAAAGAAGAAAAAGATATAGAATCGACCCGGGAAATGTAACAGAGTTTAGAAATATTTCTTGACTTTTCAAGGGCGAGATGTTATACTATTCCTCGCATGAAAGAGGGCGCCGCACATCAGCGCGACACCCGAAATCACAACCAAATATTTAGGGGTATAGCTCAGTTGGTAGAGCAGCGGTCTCCAAATGTCTAAGAGGAGACCTTTTTATTACCCTTTTTACTGCAAGAATGGCTTAAACAGTGATGTTTTGGTCATTATTTTTTGTCCTGGTTTCAGTATCAGCCGTCCGAATTCCGCTCCGAAATCGCCCAAAATTTTGCTCATAGTATTGAAATAGCATCATCTTAGTAGTACCCTCTGAAAAGCCATAAAAAAGTGTCAAGGACACATCAGCTCCCCCAGCCCCCTCAATCATGAGGGGGGTGAATTTTTAAGGGTAGCTATGGTATAATAAATCCATGAACATTTTACAGAAGATATTTACGGATTATTATGAAAGAATCATATTCGCAAATTGCAATAGCAAGTTGCAACAATTTTTGAGTCTGTAGTAGATCGCCGCGAGTTTTTCGAGGGAGGAGCGTAGCGACGAGCGAGGAAAACTC
>CACYPH010000015.1:0-1012 GCA_902776185.1 uncultured Ruminococcus sp. | reverse complement strand
CTGTAGTCGTCAATGCTTTTGCCCTTCGGTATAAATCTGCGCAGCATTTTGTTGTGGCACTCGTTAGTTCCCTTTTCGTAGGACGAATACGGATGAGTGAAATATACGGCTATGCCTTTTGATTCAATCTGAGAGAGATTAGCGAATTCGGATCCGTTATCACCGGTAATGCTTTTGAATACTTCATTGTATTTATCTCCGAACTGATCAATCAGAGCGGATAAAGCCTCATCTATCGCTTCGGCAGAGTGATCTCTCACCTTGATCCATATGGACTCTCTGAGCTTGCGCTCGACTATTGTCATCACCTGAGATTCGCCTTCGGCTTTCCTGCCGATCACGCTGTCGATTTCCCAGTGTCCGAATTCTTCTCTGGTATCCACTATGTCAGGACGCTGCTCAATACTATTGCCGAGTTTTCGCTTGTTTTCTCGATCTTTCTTGGTTTTAGTCTTTCTCGACAGTTTCTCAGGCAAATCGATGTTCTTGATTTTAAGCAGACCTGAATCAACATAGTTATACAGCGTTTTGGTACACACCATTTCTTTAGTGGAAAACAGTCCGTTGGCTTTTGCATGACCTACAGCGGCGTCCAAAGACCATCCTTCATCGAAAAACTGATTTTCAACATATCTGAGAAACTTTGCTGTTTCAAGGCAACGGTAATTGCGGCAGCTGTTCTTGCGATGTTCACGATATGCTTCCTCGCCTTTGTCAGCCTTATATCTGGCTATCTTTCCGTTGTAGAGATATACCGTACCACGGTTGATCTCGTTTTTGATTGTGTTGTATGGTCTGCCAAGACTTTTGGCGATTGCGTAGATCGTCCACTTGTCCTCATTGAAGCGCACTTCAATTATGTGTCGTTCTTCAGAAGACAGGTGTTGATATTTCTTGTGTTCCGTGCTACAATTAGGGTTGTCCATAGTGATGATTCCTTTCGAATTGGTGAGCGCAAACTCAATTCTACTACAGAATCGTCCCTATGGACTATTTATTTTATTGTTGCAAC
>CACYPH010000014.1 GCA_902776185.1 uncultured Ruminococcus sp. | reverse complement strand
TCTTCTATTGGAAGTTGTAATCCGTCCAGTCGAGGTTATACTCGACTGACTCTTTCGCTGCAAGCAGCGGGGAATTATACCCTAACTATGTTATTAAATCACCATATTAATTTTCACTTTCGCACAGCGAAATCATCACTCTAAACCGATAACTACAGCAAAGAGCTGACCGAGTCTAAACTCAGCCAGCTCTTTTTTCATGCGACGTCGCGATATACACAAAGAGCGGCGCCATGCCGACGCCGCTCCTTGCACAGAATCATAGGGGAAAGGGGTTTTCTATTACAGTTGTATTACCGATCTTTCGTTGATGAATCGATCGTCGGTTCTGTCGGCGATCTTTTCAATCCGGTCGGGATCACGATCGCGCCGATGTCGTATTCATTCGCAAAGCCCGCGACATAACGCTGGATCGCAGTCGCATCAAGGATATTCAGCTCGCTGCCGGTCACACAGCCATAGGCTTGAGCGATCGCACGGAACTTTTCTTCCAATCCGACAAGCACACGCTGAACACGGGTTGCATCCATTACTGTGATCTGACCGTCGCCGTCCGCATCACCGATCATGTGGCTGCCGGAAACGTCCCATCCGCTGTCGGTCGGATTCTCGACATCCGGCATATTGAACCACTGCCGCATGATGCCGACCATCTCCTCGTAGCTTTTATCTTCGAATGCCGCCTGCAGCATATACCGTGCACCTTTCAGCTCATTGTCAGCGGAACGGCTGTCGTTATAGACCGTAACGGCAAAATTGCGGACGCGGCTGACCTTTTCGATATATTCGGGGGTGTAACTGTTGCCGGGAGCCAGCATAGAGGTCGCGTCGATGATCACCAGTCGCAGCGCCTCCTGATCGGGATTCTCAATTGCATGCTCATAAAAATCGAGCATCGCGCCGTAGCTCGGGATATAGTCGTCGATGTTGAACTCAGTCGACGGTTCCGTGACAGGGTCGGCGATCACCGTCTCAGCCTCTGTCGGCTTTGCGGTAGGCGCTTCGGTCGGTACGGTCGTCGGATCGGGAGTGATCGGGTCGACAGGGATATACTGTTGATAGTCGGGCTGGCCCAGCTCCCATTCGCCGACTTTATATTTTGCGCCGTCGCGATCGCCGCTGAGATAATACCCGGTGTTGCCATGCACAAAGATATCTACGGTCTGGACGCGTTCAGCAGTAACTGACAAGTATTCTCCTGTACCCTCTGCCTGATTCGAACTGATGACGATATTCGGCACATCCATCGGGACAAAAGCGTAGTACTGCTTCTGACCGAACTCATTGGTATAGCCGCCTCTCATAGCGTCACCCGGCCACGCGCTGATTTCTCCGCCGTCATCCGACCAGTTGTACAGATAGATCGGGGCGCTCCAGTTGCCGTTGTTGGTGAAAGCGACAGTGTAAAAGCCGAATCGCGCATGGTTGGCAGGATTATTCTGCTCGCTGATCAGATAGCTCAGATCGTCGTACAGTTCTTTTAACTGTGCAGTTGTCGAGCTTGCGGAATTCAACAGCTCCTTTGCGACGCTGTCAGTATTTTTCAGCGTCGTCACATAATAGTCGGTGAAATCATTACCGACAGCATTCAACAGGTCATCTGCGCGAAACGTCGCTTCGTTGAGCATTTCCCACGCGTCCCCGCGGTCAATCTCTTCATCCCCGACAGATGCTCCCGATACGTTTCGCGCCGAGGCGACAGCCGTAAATAAGATCGAGAACACCAGCGTCAGCGAGAGGATCAGCAAAAATATTCTTTTGTTGTGTTTCATAATAAACCCTCTTTTCTTTCAAAATAATATACTGATATTCTGATATACTGATCTCAATTAAAAAGGAGACGTAGATTAACGAGGGTAGTTTTCGCAAGACAAGGCGGAAGTCGCAGGCAGGCTGGCGCCTGTCAAGACTGACAACGAAGTATTGCGGAAATTAGACCGTTAAGATTGTCTGCCTTTTATTTGAGATCAGTATCAATCTTCTTCGGGCCCTTGAAGAGGATGACAGAATAATGACTAAGTAATTAAAGGTCGATCGGAACCATTTTTATCTCAGACAGATTCCCGTTTGCATCACGCACCTGAACCTCACAGGTGTAGTTGAGCGTCTTCGCTAACTGGTCGATCGGGATATAGACAGCGCTGCGACTGCTGAATTCACATTTCAATGTCGGAATACCGTTTTCGTCGATGTAGAAGTCAAAATATGAGGTGGGGGTATTGTATCCGCCCGGAGGATTGGGCGAAACATCGTTGCGGATGACGTACTCATACTCATACGGCACAGTACCGCCCGCCGCGATAACCGACAGAATAGAAGTATTTTTATTGTAGATTGCCGAAACGATCTTCGGCGTCCGGTTCTGTGAATCCGGAACATCGATATCAAAACGATAAACGTTGTTTCCTCCAAACGGATCGTAGGCGATAACCTTAAAAGCATAGTTTCCCGGATCTGTGAACGTATAGGAAAACGCTTCGTCTGTACTGCGCCCGCGCAGAAGTGAATCATTGACATACACTTCGAATTCCGAAGAGATCTCATGCGAGACCTCTTCAATATAAAATGTCTTCGTCGTTCCCGGCGTTGGCTGTACATTACCCGGCGGATCGCCCGGCGTCACATAAGCGGAAACCTCATCGACCGAGGTAATGCTCGCTCGCCAAGTGTAAAGGCGGAATTTGTAGAAATCATAGGAAATGTCCGCGAGCGCCCGCTGGATGATCGTCGCGTCAATGATCGTCACGCCGCCGCTGCCGTCGACGTCCGCAAGGTAGTCCTGCAAAACGCTCAGCTCGACCAGACCCGCAAGCGTGCGCTGGATACGGGTCACGTCAAGGATCGACACCTGTCCGTCCTCGTCCACGTCGCCGATCACGCAATAGCTGTCGGCGGCTGTGGCGGGGACAGTCAAGGTCAGCGCCAGGAGGACTGTCGCCAAGAAAATGGATAGTATTTGTTTCATAGGTTATTTCTCCGGAAAAAATAACGTATTTGCCTTCCCCTAGGGGGGAAGGGGGACCGCGTCAGCGGTGGATGAGGGGCAGGCTTTTCCGAGATTGCCTCGGACTCAGAGAGAAAGAGCTTGCCTGTTTAGTAAACAGTAATACTTTCGGGAATTCCTGCAGAACGGCTGACGCCGTACAGCGACAAAGTATGACAGTAGAATTCACCGCTGTGCGCAGGACCGTAGCTCAGGCTGTTCTCCATGTAGGTCATCCCGCCGTCCGAACTCAGTTCGGTAACGGTCGTGTAGTAGCTCGCGTCCGAGACAGTACACGCCGAGACGAGAATGTAATGCGTATTAAAATATTCGGCAGTGTAGGAGTTTTTCAATGTGCTGCCGTTTTTGTCGGTATAGGCGTATGGATGTTTTTTCAAAAATGCCTGTAACTGACTGTAATTCGTGATTACGGCGACCTCGCCGCCGTTGATTTTCTCTCCCTTTCGGGGTTCAAAATATTGCCCCTCAAAGAGTGTCTGATAACTGACAGCCGATGCGTTTTCGGGCGGCGACAGCACGACAAAGCTCAGTTCCTTGAGTGTGATCGAAATGCTCCGATAGTCCGCAGATTCAGCGGTCGTCGGCGTTTGTGTCGGCGTGATCGGCGCAGTCGTGGGGATATTGTCGGTTGAATCGGGCGACTGCGGCGCATCTGTCGGGTCATCGATCGGCGGGCGGTCTTCATCCGTTGATGTTTCCGTCATCGGCACGGTCGGCAATTGAGTGACCGGCGCTGATGTCGGCACGACTGCCGAATAAGTCGACTTCTCCGTCGATTCCTGCTTTGACGGCGTTTGGATTGCTTCCTCTACCGCCTTATCGATGTCTTTAGCAGATGCCTTGATCGCCTGTTCGGTTGCCCCGGTAAGAGCATTGATAAAGTACGCCTCGCTGTTTTCTCCTGCGTTCAGCCTTACCAGATAAATGAGCTTGCCGTGATAAACACTGTAAGCAACAGACATATTGCTGAGCTCGTTTTCTTTGAACCCGCTGAGCATAAGCGCCTTATTCACAGCGCCGTCAAAGCCGATGTACGCACTCTCGGACGGCGACCCCGTCATCACAATCTTGTCATTTCTGATATCTTTTAACAGCAGACATAAGTCATTGCTTGACAGCGCTTTCAGGTTTTCTACGCTCAGCGAACTGTCGTATGAATGTATTAGATCGATCAGACATGCGCGTGAAATGCTTTGATGATACCTTGCATCAGCATTCTTCTCAAAAGACAGCGCCACCGGACAACCGTCAAATTTCTCTTTTTCAAATACCTCAGCCGCCCATTCGACAAGCTGCTTCGGCGTTATCGCCGCATTATCAGAAACGCCGATGATCAGCGTGTTTTCATCCTCAGTCAGCGCACCCGATTCGATCATATCCTCGGCAATCAACGCGACTGCTTCCTCAGCAGATTTTCCGCTGAGATCAGAATAGCCGACCGCCGACAGTACATTGCCTCGACTGTTCAAGGTAATCGTCACACTCTCGCGGCTGTCCAAAATGATCTGAGATACCGGCGCGACGAATACGCCGTAAATCAAGAGCGCACCCACCATGACCAACACGATCGAAGCCGCGATCGCCATCGGACGAAGATAACGATGCTTTTCTTCTTTTTTGACTTTTGCCGCTTTCAGCGCTTTTTCAACAGCGGAGGACGGCACGTGAATATTCTGTATCGCGGTTGTGTAGGCATTAATTTTCACCGTCGTATCCCTCCTCTGTCAGTAGTTTTTTGAGCTTCTTCCGCGCTCGCTGCAGTGATGATTTCACGGTATTTTCATTCTTCCCTAAAATATCCGCTATTTCGGGAATGGTATAGTCCTCAAAGTAGTAGAGATAAATGATATTTCTGTAGTTATCCGGCAGTTCAAAGATCTCCTCCGGAACAGAGGGTACAGCAGGAGCTATTAAGTGCGTATAATCGCCGATACTCTCGCGATTCCTTCGCCAGAAAGACCGTTTCAGGTTCTTACTCTTATTGATCGTCACGCGGATCAACCATCGTTTCAGATGGGGTTCGTCATCGGGAGGATTGCCGGTCATCAGCGCAAGACACACCTCCTGCAGGATATCCTCGGCGTCAGCGGAGTTACTCAGATTGTGCAGAGCGATCCGATAGATCATATCGGCATACTGTCTGAAAACTAATTCTGTTTTTTCGGTACCGAATTTGTTTGACACTCTCTGAACTCCTTTCATTAGATATATCACCTCAGCATAGGCAAAAGGGTGCAACCCCTGAAAATTTTGTCGCAATCGTCCTGCAAAACCTTTACCCCTTGCAATTGTCACACGATTATAGTATCATAAAATCGTAATCAATCAAACAGGAGGTCACCCATGTCAGTCAATTTCAATAAAGATTCCGTATTCAATCTCAAAGAGATCAAGCTCGATTCCATCCGCAAGGACGTCGACGGACTGTTGGTCGACGGCGAACAGCCGGTAATGGCGTTCCACACCGTGCGCGACCAGCTTGTCTTTACCAACCGCCGCATCATCGCGATCGACGTCCAGGGCATGACCGGCACCCGCAGATCCTTCACCTCGCTGCCCTACGCGCGCATCCAGTATTTCACGATCCAGACCCCCGGCTTCGGCGAGATCTTCGCTGACACCGAGCTGTACGTCATGTTTTCCAACCGCTTCACCGCGCGCTTTGAGTTCAAGTCAAAGACCGACATCGGCAAGATCGCCCGCCTTATCGGCGACTACGCGCTGAGATAATCAAACACCTAAAAACCGATGGAATGCCAATCTCGGTCATTCCATCGGTTTTTTATGTAATGATTCAAAGCGTATCATTCATGATCTCATGCACCATTTCGCTGAACGCGGCATCGGCATAATTGGTAACAATGAAAAGGTTATACCCCTTTTCGGGGATCGTATAGGCAAACGACGCATAGGAATCCGCCCCGCCCTCATGCGACAGCGAACCGTCGGTATTGACACAGATCCCGTAGCCGTAGTGCGCCTCAGGCGAATAATCGGTCGTCATTTCCCTGATACAGTCTTCGGAGAGGATCGTATATTCCCTCAGGGAGGTCAGCCACTTGTCCATATCAGCGGCGGTCGTGATGATGCCGCCGTTACCGAAGGTCGCGCCGATGGTATAGATCTCCTTGTGACTTGTCCCATCATCGACGGGAGGCACCATTCTTTCAGAGCGGGCGAACTCCTCCGCAACGCCGGTATCATTCATACCGAGCGGCCGAAAGATCCGCTCGCGCAGAACCTCGCCGTAGCTTTTCCCGGACAGTCTTTCTACGATCTCAGCCAGCAGAAAATAGTTGGAGTCTGAGTAAGAGAAGCTTTCCCCCGGCTCAAACAGCAGCGGCTGAGCAAAAATCCAGTCGCGCACCGCCTGATGATTTCCTTTCTCGGTCGCATTCTCGCTGAAATCATACTGTATGTAAGAATCAAACTGAGCACCGTTGCTGACATAATCGGTGATGCCCGAGCGCATCGACAGCATTTGACTAAGCGTGATATCCTTTGCGCGCGCATATTCGGGATAATACTTGTCGAGCGTATTGCTGAGATCGAGCTTACCCTCTTCCCTGAGCAGCAGAATGCAGGCAGCACAGAACTGTTTGGAAACGGACGCGATGGGAAACAGGTTGTCGAGGGTGATCGGATCGCCGCTGTCAAAGTGAAATGATCCGTTAGCTCCCTCACAAATCACCTTGCCGTTTTTGCTGACGCGAAAAACGCCGGAAAAGCCATATTCTTTCATCTTTTTTTCGAGCTTCTCCTGCAATTCATCATCTCCCTGTGTCTGTGAGGTACTTTCCGCGGTCGATATATCTGCCGAATATGTCTTGTCGTCGGATTTTCCGCACGCCGCCGACAGAACCGCGATCAGCGCGATTAACAAAAGCGAAACGATTCTTTTTCCGAAGTCATTCATTCTAAAATCTCCGATAGCACTAATTATGGGGTTGCCGCATCTGATACGACAACCCCGTTTCATTCGATGATTATTGTTGGCTTTCAAGGTAGCTGACGATATCCTGCACCTTCTCAAAGGTCGCGAGCTCCTCGTCCGGGATCACGATCCCGTTTTCCTCCTCGATAGTCATCAACAGCTGGAGGATATCCAGGCTGTCCGCGCCGAGATCCTCCTTGATGGAAGCCTCGGGAGTGACGACGCTTTCGTCACAGTGAAGCTGTTCTACCAGTATTTTTTTGACGTCTTCAAACATAATACAGAACCTCTCAATCAAAATTTATTGATACCAGTATACACAGAAATCCGAAAAAATGCAACTGTTTTATTGAGCCGTTTCCAATGCCTCGAGCGCCGCCTTGATCTCGTCGTTCATCGCGCCGCCGGACATCCGATACGCCTGATCGATACAGACCTTCACCGCGGTCGCATTCGAGCTGCCGTGACCCTTGACGATGGTTTTCTCACAGCCAAGCAGCACCGAGCCGCCGTAGTTCTGATAGTTCATCATATCCTTGAAATCGGCGAACATCTGCTTTTGCAGCAGCGCGCCGAGCTTGTACTTCGTTTTACTGTAGATCTGCTCCTTGAGCTTTTTGAGCAGCTCCATCGCAGTCCCCTCGGTCGCCTTGCACAGCACGTTGCCCGAGAACCCGTCGCATACCACCAGGTCATAGTTGCCCGAGAGCAGATCGCGGCTCTCCATATTGCCGACAAAGTTGACGCTCTTGCAGCTTTGCAGCATCGGATAGGCTTCCTTGCGCAGGTTGTCACCCTTTTCGCTTTCGACGCCGATATTCAGCAGCGCAACGCGGGGATTCTCCTTGCCGTAGGCGTATTTCAGATACGCACTTCCGATGATCGCCTGCTGTAAGAGCATCTCGGCGGTGACGTCGACATTCGCGCCGGAATCGCACACGCCGACGATATCGCCGGTCATGGTCGGCAGGATCGGACAGAACGCCGGTCTGCGGATACCGCGGATGCGCCCGATCCTGAGGGTCGCCGCAGCGATCAGCGAACCGGTCGCGCCGGTCGTCACCATGCCCGCGATCTCCTTGTCGGTGCGGAGCATCGCGATCGCCTTCATCATCGAGCTTTCGCGTTTGAGGCGGATCGCGTCGGTCGGCTTATCCTCGCCGGTGATGACGTCGGGCGCATGAACGATCTCGATCCGCTCGCCGTCATAGCCGAGCCTCTTTAGTTCCCCTTTGATGGTATCTTCATCGCCTGTCAGCACCAGCGACAGATCCTGATGTGTTTCGAGCGCAAGCAGCGCGCCCTCGATATTTGCCGCGGGGCTTTTGTCGCCGCCGAAGCAATCAATGATCAGCTTCATAATATCCCCTTATTAAGGCTTCCCCTCGGGGGGAAGCTGTCAGGCTTCAGCCTGACTGATGAGGGGCAGGCATTGCCTCTATCGCCCCGAATTCAGTTGGTCAGTGATTTGACCGTATCCGTATTTGAAAAACTACACTAACTTTTTGACAAAAGCGCGTCTTCTCTTATGCTTGACTTCTTTGAACCGCTTCCACTGATTCTGGATCGCAAAGTTGTTCTCAAGATTCAGGTTGGTCTCGGCATATTCGATATTGTCGCGCTTGAGCATGCGGATGATCTCCGTCGTAAAGATCGTCGAAACGCCGCGGTTCAGGTATTCCGGCTCGACCGCGATCAGCCCGAGATCGATGATCTGCGGTTTTTTGATCGCTTTGAGCAGCCGTACCAGCGCCGCAGGCGTGAGCTTGCCCTTCGATTTCTGCACCGCCCGCGCGATCGACGGGAAGCAGATCCCCAGACAGACGACCTTGTTGTTCTCGTCGAGGATGACCGCTACGTGCTTGAGATCGACGATCAGCTTGAACGAGGTGATCAGCTGTTTCTTCATCCCCTCGGTAAACGGCACCGTCCCGTAGAGATGCTCATACCCCTTGTCGAGCAGAGCAAAGAACTCGTCGCCGTATCTGTTGATAAAGTCGCTGACATTTTTCGCCTCACCGAAATGCAGCTTGTACCGCTTCATGACAAAGTCGGTCATCTTCTGTAAGGTCTCCTCGCCCTCGTCGGGCAGATAGAGCTTCGATTCTGTCCAGTCGACTTCCTTCTCATAGCCGAGATTCTCGATCAGCTTCTGATAGTAGGGCGCATTGTACTGTTCCTCAAAGGTCGAAAGCTGGTCAAAACCGTCGATCAGCAGACCCTCTCTCTCAAGATCCGAGAATCCCAGCGGGCCGCAGGCAGTATCCATCCCTTTTTTGATCGCCCATACCTCGACAGCCTTGAACAGCTTGTCGGCGACCTCTTGATCGTCGATCGCGTCAAAGCGGTTGAAGCGCACGCGCTTCTCGTTATTCTTGCGATTCGCGTCCTTCTGGATGATCCCTTGGATCCTGCCGACGACCTTCTCTCCGTCGTAAGCGAGAAAGTTGATGATGTCGCAGGTCTCGTTATACACGAACCCGGGCTTGAACATACTTTTTTCATCGCCGTACAGCGGCGGCACAAAGCAGTCGTTATCCTTATATAAATCGAGCGGAAAATCAATGAATTGCTTCTGCTCTTTTTTCGTCAAAACTTCCTTAATCTGTATCATAACATACTCCTTAAGCCTACCTCTGACGAGGGATTGATCAAACAGCCTCATAAAGAGTCGCCGACCTCTACCCTCATCCGCCGCATATATTCCAAAAGCCGTCAGGCTTTCCCACCACTATTCATTATTCACCATTCACTATTCACTAAATTAAATGCTTCTTCTCTTCGCGTGGAATCCCAGTCCGACGGTATCCGGGCCGCAGTGACTGCCCGCGGTCGGATTGACGGAAACATATTCGATCATCAGATCGTCGCCGTATTTCTCCTTGAGCATCGCGCCGATCTCTTCTGCGATATCCAAAGCATCGGCGTTACCGATCAGGATACGATGATTCTTAACGTCATCGCCCAATTCATCGACAAAGCTGACCAGCCGCTCCATCGCCTTGATTCTGCCCTTTTCCTTGCCGACGGAGACCATCTTGCCCTCTTCGTTCATATAGATGATCGGGCGGATACCGAGCAGCGTGCCCATCGTACCGGCTAAGCCCGATACGCGTCCGCTGCGGCGGAAGAATTTCAGGTCATCCGCGAAGAAGTAGCACGCATAACGGTCGACCTCTGTCTTCGACCACTCCATGATCTCCTCGATGGACTTGCCCTCTTTATACAGATCGCCGACCGCCAGCACGATGATCAGCGACATCAGGGTGATGCCCTTGGTGTCGATGGTGTAGACGGTTCTGTCGGGATACTTTGTTTTCAGCTCCGCGATCGCCTGATCCATGTTGTCAAAGGTCGCGGTCATATTGCGCGAGAAATGCACATACAGGATGTCGTCGCCGTTTTTGAGCACGGGCTCGAAATAGTCGATATACCGCTGGGTCGAGATCGCCGAGGTCGTCGGCAGCGCGCCGTCCCTGAGCAGATCATAAAACGCGTGTGCGTCGAACTCGTCAAAATCCTCGTACGGATAAACGTTTTTGCCGTCGATCGCGTACGGCATACTGATGAGATGATAACCGTATTCCTGCGCCTGCGCGGGGGTGATGTCGGTATCGGTGTCGGTAAACAATATAAGCATAGTCGTTCTCCTTAATCTGTTAATCTGAATTATTCCAAAATCATAATGTAATCATAGATCGGCTGATCGCCCTGCAGCATGATGACCTCGGTGCGCCGGTACTGCCGCTTGAGCGTATCATACATCGCGGCGGCATTCTGAGCATCCGCGTCTGCGCCCGCTAAGATCAGCATGACGTCGTAATTTTTCGCGCCGAGCTTTTCGCACAGCCCGATCATCGCCTGTTCAGGCGTTTTCTCATCGACATAGATATCGTCGCCGACAAAGCCGATGTAGTCGCCCTTGACGACCTCTACCTCGCCTGCCACATCGCGCGACGCGACGCTGACGATTCCGGTGACAACGCCCTCGATGATCTCGTCAAGGTAAGCGACCACCGCGTCGGTATCGCCGACGGTGATGTCGAACATCGAGATCGCGGCATAGCCCTCGCCGATGGTTTTCGTCTTGATGATCCGAACGTCGATACCCTCTGCCATCGCCGCCGCCTGCTCGGCAGTCAGCACGATGTTGGAGTTGTTCGGAAAGACGTACACGGTCTGAGCGCCGATGCTTTCATACGCGTCCAGCATATCCTGTGCCGAGGGGTTCATGCTCTGGCCGCCGTCGACCACCGCATCCACGCCGAGCGACGTGAAGATCTCTTTGAGCCCCTCGCCCGCCGCTACGGTCACGATCCCGTAGGGCTTTTTCGGCTTGGTATTTTTCGGCTGATAACCGCCCTTGCCGTGCGCTTCGTTGTGCTGCAGCGTCATGTTCTCGATCTTCGTGGTCAAAAACTCGCCGTACTCCTGACAGCGGTTGAGGATATCGCCGGGGCGCTTGGTATGCACGTGCACCTTGACGATCGTCCCCTCTCTGAACGCCACCACCGAGTCGCCGACCGAATTCAGCCACCCGATAAACGCATCCAGATCAAAGCTGTCGATATCGATCTTGCTCTTCTGTAATCTCAACAGGAACTCGGTACAATAACCAAATTCCAGCTCGCTGTCCTCGGTAAAGGCGTCGAGGTCTACGCTCTTTGACGCTGCCGCGGACATCTCTGCGCCGAATTCCAGACCGCTCAAAGCCGCTTTCATACCCTCGGCGATATAGACGAAGCCCGCGCCGCCGGAATCGACCACGCCCGCTTCCTTTAATACGTCCAGCAGATCGGGCGTTCTCTCGAGCGACGCCGCAAGCTCGCGGAGCATCACATCGAATAAGGCTTCAAAGCTGTCGGGATCTTCTTTGGTGACCGTCTCCACCGCCTCGCGGTAGACGGTCAGGATCGTTCCCTCCACAGGGTTCGACACCGCCCGATAGGCTTCTCCTACGCCCTGCTGCAAAGCAAAGATGAATCGTGCGATATCCGCCTCTTTCTCACTCTCGAGCCCCTTGCCGATACCGGCAAAGATGCGCGATAAGATCACGCCCGAGTTGCCCCGCGCGCCCAGCAGCATCTCATGTGCCGCATGATTTGCGACCTCGCCGAGCAGCGCGCTCTCGGCGGTTTTCGACGCGCCCGCGTCGATAGTCATAAACATATTGTCGCCGGTATCCCCGTCGGGGATCGGAAATACATTCAGATCGTTGACAGCCGCACGGTTCGCGCCGAGATTCCTCGCGCCGCCGCGCAGCATATTCAGATACATCAATCCGTTGATCGTTTTGGTCATATTTTCTTCCTCAAAACCTTATCTGTGGTCGGAGAAAAGTAACAAAATCGCATAGATTTGTTGACTTTGACCCCAATTGTATAATATAATACATGATATAGCAAAAAGACAACAGCATAAAATGTTGCAAGTGTCGTAATTACCCCAACTTTGCAACAACTTGTATCATATGCCACAGATGTCTAAAAGGAGCTTCTCATGCCAAAAAATGAACGTCCGATCGACCGCAGGATCATCAAAACAAAACGCGCTATCCAAAACGCTTTCGCAAAGCTCCTGTCCGAAAAGGACATCAACGATATCACCGTCTCCGATATCGCCGCCACCGCCGACATCAACCGCAAGACCTTCTATAACTACTACGCGGGCATCTACGAGGTAGTCGACGAAATCGAGAACGACGTCGTTCGCCGTTTTGACAAGGCGGTCACCGAGATCGACCTGCGCAATAACGTCAACTCCCCCTATATGGTGTTCGAAAAGATCACCGATATCATCAACACCGATACGGAGTTTTTTGGATATTTGATGAACATGAACTACAACGTCAGCCTCTTGACCAAGCTCGTCAGTCTTCTAAAGGACAAGACCCGCTCGATTTTGGTACAATACCTCGATCTGCCCGAGGATCGCATGGAGCTGATGCTCGAGTTCACGGTCACCGGCATCGTAGCGGTGTACCGCAGCTGGTTCAATTCCGACCGCTCCCGTCCGATCGATTCGATCAGCGCCGATATCAGCGAGCTGTGTTTCAAGGGCGTCAACGGCTTCCTCGATATCAACGTCGAAGAAGCCGTAAAATAAAAAGCCTTCCCCTAGGGGGGAAGGTGTCACCGCAGGTGACGGATGAGGGGCTGACCTTTCTGAAATATCTATTTCAAAAAGACCGCAGTCATTGTAATCCTATACTATATGATAAGAGCCTCCTGTGGGAGGCTCTTTCTTTATAAAGACTTCTATATTTACATCATATACCTTTTAAATGCGTTGGCTTACCATCTGCCGCCGCCGGGGCCGCCGGGCTGCGTACCGCCGCCCGTAGAGGTCGAGGGTGACGCGCTTGTGCCGCCGGATACCGTGCCGCCGGTGCCGTAGCCGTAGCTGTTCAGCGTACCGCTGTAGGTGCCGCCCGTGACGAACTTCACGCTCGAGAGGGTCGTGCCGTTCTGATAGAACAGAACGCCGAGGTTACCGGAAAGCTGTGATTTCACCGCCGCCAGAACGTTGCCGCTGCTGTCGGTGATGCAGATCGTCGAGCCCTTAGTGACCGAGCCGACGCTCTTGTTATAGACCGAGTTGCCTGCCTTGTTTGAGATATCCTCCCACATCGCGTTGGAAGAAGCGATCGCGACGACCGTACCGCCGTTGAAGCCGACCGTACCGTCCGCGTCGACCGCAAAGTTACCGCCGTTACTCGGACCCTGTACGACGACCACACCGCCGTTGAAGTTCAGCGCGCCGTTCGAATCGACGCCGTCGCCGGACGCGGCCACGTAAACCTCGCCGCCGTTAATGGTGATCGAGTTGTTGGAGGACGAGCCGGGCTGGAACGGATTCTGACCGGGTCTGCCGCCCTGCGAGCTTTGATCCTGACCGCCTGCCGCGTTGATGCCGTCGTCGGATGCGACCACACTGATGACGCCGCCGTTGATGATGACGTCGTTGCCCTCGAGACCTTCATAGCTCTTTGTAATGATGATCGTGCCGTCCTCGATGGTGAGGGTGGTATCGGCATGAACGCCGTCGTCGCCGGAGCTTAAGTTGAAGCTGCCGCCCTTGATGGTGATATTGCCGTTACAGTGGACGCTGTCGTCGCCGGAGGTGATGTTGAACGTACCGCTGTTGACATTCAGATCGGATTCCGCCTTGATACCCTTGCCGGTGGTGTTCGCCGTGATGTCGACGTTCTCGACTGTCAGCACAGACGCCGCTGTGACAGCCTCGTCGCCTGAGGTCAGATCATAGGTGCCGCCGGTCAGATTGACTGCGGCGTTGCCGTTGATACAGTCGTCGGTAGAGTTGACCGTGATACTGCCGCCGGTGATATTGATATCGCCGTCGTTCTTGATACCCTTACCGCCCGCCTGCGTGATATTGATCGTGCCGCCGTTGATCGTAAGATCGGTCACCGCCGTGATACCGTCGTCGCCGGAGCTTAAGGTAAATGTTCCGCCGTTGATGGTAACCGCCGCGTTGCCGTTGATGCAGTCATCGGTAGTGGTGCAGACATACGTACCGTCGGTGATGACGATATCGCCGTCAGCCTTGATCGCCTTGCCCGCGCCGTTGACGGTCAGCTTCTTGACCAGCTCCAGATTCAGCGTACCTTCGCTGTCGAGACCGTCGGACTGGGTGTCGATGGTGATCTCAACGTTCTTGCCGTTTACGGTGATATCATCATTCGCATGGATACCGTCCTTGACGGAGGTGATATTGAACACGCCGTTCTCGATCGAGATATCGTCGTCGGTCGCGATACCGTGCTTGTAATTGCCGGTGACATTCAGCGTGCCCTTGCCCTTGACCTCGAGCGTATCATCGGTATGGATCGCGCCCTTCGCCGCCGATGCATCGATACTGTAGGTCACGCCGTCGATCACGTGCTCCTCGACGGTCGCAGTATAGCTCGCGCCGTCGGTAACGGTGTTGGTCGAGCCGCTCTCAAGGGTGAT
This sequence comes from uncultured Ruminococcus sp., assembly GCA_902776185.1. GTDB lineage: Bacteria > Bacillota > Clostridia > Oscillospirales > Acutalibacteraceae > Ruminococcoides. Next base: position 52,321 of record CACYPH010000014.1, on the reverse strand, counting down.
AAAGGCTTTCTTACAGCGGTCAAAGTAGATCGCCGGACCGTCGGGATTGGTCAGGCTCATGCCGTTAAGTCTGAGCTTGACTTTGTCGTTGACGTCTTTTTCCTCACCGGTGTTGACATAGATCATGCCGTCGGTGCAGGTGCCGGTGACTTCCCAGTCGCCGCCCTCGGTGATGATGACCGTGTTGCCGTCGACATATGCGCCGGTACCGGTCACAGTGATCCCGCTGTCAGAGAGCACGATCGTTCCGGTGTTTTCTTTCCATTCATCGCCGGTGACTTCTGTCGTCGGCGCTTCGGTAGCCGGTTCGGTCGGAGCAGTCGTTGCCGCCTCAGTCGCCGCCTCGGTAGCAGCTTCGGTCGGCGCTTCTGTCGGTGTTTCAACGCTGATCGGCTCGCCGATGGGATAACCGTCGTCCAGATCTGCCAGCCATCTCTGGATCGCCGTCGCGTCCATAATGGTGACACTGCCGTCGCAGTCCGCATCCGCCGTCAGCTTCGCATCGTCGGAAAGCGTCGTCAGATCTGCGAGATACCGCTGTACCCGCGTCGCATCCAGAACGGTCACCTGTCCGTCCAGATCCGCGTCACCGCGAATCAGCGTAGTGCTGTCAGCAGCGCTTTCGGTATCGGCAGCGCTGACGACGATCGAGGGTACGATCATCAGTACCGTCAGCATGACCGACAGGAGAATCGCCAGATGTTTTTTGTGTTGTTTCATAGGGGTGGTCACTCCTTTTTCTCATTTTACATGTGTATTCTATCCTGTCAATCTGTTCCTTTTATGTCGGTTATGTGAAAACTATGTGAAAATTCCGTCATCTTTCATATTTACTTTTGACTGTCTATCCGCTACAATAATCAATATGAAAATAAAAAGCCTCTCCAACCGCTACAACCTGATAGACGTGATCCGCGCGCTGTCGATCATCAGCATGGTCGTCTACCATCTGTACTACGATATTTTCATCGTCTACGAACGCGACCCCGCCTTTGATAGGTACCCGCTTGTCATCCTGTGGGAGCGCTCGATCTGTTTTAGCTTCATCATCGTGTCGGGTATCTCGCTGAACTTCTCCCGCCACGCATACCGCCGCGGGATCATCGTCAACCTCTGCGGCTTTGCCGTCACCGCGGTCACATTGATCTTTCTTCCGTCCCAGCAGATCTGGTTCGGCGTATTGAATCTCATCGGCTGTGCGATGCTCATCACCCAAGCCCTGCGAAAGCCCCTGGACCGCATCCATCCCGCCGTCGGCATGACGCTGAGCATAGCGGCGTTCGCCTTGACCTATAATGTTCCTTTCCGGTATCTCGGCTTTTTCTCGATCCCGTTCGCCGAGCTGTCGCCCGCACTCTATTCCTGTCCCTGCCTCGCCTTTCTCGGCTTCCCCGCCGAAGGCTTCGATTCCGCCGACTACTTCCCGCTGATCCCGTGGCTGTTCTTATTCATCTTCGGCTATTTCCTCTGGCGCTATATCGCCCTGCGCGGACGGGACGAATTTTTCCGCTTCAACATCCCCGTCCTCAGCTTTATCGGCAGACACAGCCTCATTATCTACATGGCGCACCAGCCCATCCTATACGGTATCTGCCTGCTGATCTTCGGTGCAGAACCATAAATTAACAGAATATTCACAACAAATTAGCACTCTCACCTTGACAGTATGTCGGGCTCCTTTTGGTAAAAGGAGCTCCCGCCAACGGCGGGTGAGGAATTGCAGTATCGCCGCCAACGGCGGCCACCATCCGAAAATGTCAAAAATTAACACAAAGTTCACAACAAATTAGCACTCTCACCTTGACAGTGCTAATTTTTTTATTATAATAAAGGATGGAACAAAATCATAAAGAAGGTATTACTATGGCGAAAAAGCAATTCAAAACCGAATCCAAAAAGCTCCTTGATATGATGGTCAATTCCATCTATACCCACAAGGAGATTTTTCTGCGCGAGCTGATCTCCAACGCGTCCGACGCGATCGACAAGCTCTATTTCCGTTCTCTGACGGACGACAGCGTGACCCTTAAGCACGACGACTACGAGATCCGCATCACCGCCGACAAAGAAGCTCGCACCCTGACCATCTCCGACAACGGCTGCGGCATGACGAAGGACGAACTCGAGAACAACCTCGGCACGATCGCAAAATCCGGCTCCTTTGATTTCAAAAAAGGCGAAGAGAATCAGGCGGAGGATATCGACATCATCGGCCAGTTCGGCGTGGGCTTCTACTCCGCGTTCATGGTTGCCGATAACATCAAGGTCCTCAGCCGCGCCTACGGCGCCGACGAAGCCTTTATCTGGGAAAGCTCGGGCGCTGACGGCTACACCGTCAAGTCCTGCGACAAGCCCGACAACGGCACCGTCATTATCCTCCACATCAAAGAGGATACCGACGACGAGAACTACGGCGCATACCTCGAAACCTACCGCATCCGCGAGCTGATCAAGAAGTACAGCGACTACATCCGCTACCCGATCCGCATGCTCACCGAGCATCAGCACAAGAAAGAAGACTCCGACGAATACGAGACCGTCAAAGAGGACGAGACCCTCAATTCCATGATCCCGATCTGGAAAAAATCGCCCTCCGAGGTCTCCGACGACGATTACAACAATTATTATAAGGACAAGTTCGGCGACTACGAAAACCCGATCAAGGTCATCCGCCAGAAGACCGAGGGCTCTGCCGACTACACCGCCCTGTTATTCATCCCGTCCCACACCCCCTACGACTACTACAGCCGCGAGTACGAAAAGGGCTTACAGCTCTATTCCAGCGGCGTCATGATCATGGAAAAGTGCAAGGAGCTGATTCCCGATCACTACAGCTTTGTCAAGGGTCTGGTCGACAGCGCGGATCTCTCGCTGAACATCTCGCGCGAGATGCTCCAGCATGACCGTCAGCTGAAAATCATCGCCAAAGCCCTCGAGAAAAAGATCACCTCCGAGTTGAATAAGATGCTGAAAACCGACCGCGAAAAGTACGAAGAATTCTTCAAAGCCTTCGGCGCTCAGCTCAAGTGGGGCATCTATTCCTCCTTCGGCGCGAACAAGGACACCCTGCAGGATCTCATCATGTTCACCTCCTCGAACGACAAAAAGCTTACCACCCTCAAAGAGTACGTCGAGCGCACCGCCGAGGCACAGAAAAAGATCTATTATGCGGTCGGCGAATCGATCGAAAAGATCTCTCTGCTCCCGCAGGTCGAGGCGGTCCTTGCCCATAACTACGAGGTACTGTATCTGACCGAGGATATCGACGAATTCGCCCTGCAGATCCTGCGCGAATACGACGGCAAGGAATTCCTCAACGTCTGCACCGAGAACCTCGACCTCGCCGACGACGCCGACAAAGAAAAGCTCAAGGAAGCGAACGAAGGCGCGAAAGACATCTTCGAATTCATCCGCGATTCCCTTTCCGGCGCAGTCGCAAAGGTGCAGTACACCAACACCCTCCACAACCACGCCGTCAGCCTCTCGTCCGAAGGCGCCCTCTCCGTCGGCATGGAACAGATCCTCAACAAGATGCCCGGCGCAGAGGAACAGCACATCAAGGCGGAGACCGTCCTCGAGATCAACGTCGACCATCCCATCAAGGACAAGCTGACCGACCTGTTTGAAAACGACAAGGACAAGCTCAAGGATTACAGCAAGATCCTCTACGCGCAGGCGCGCCTGGTCAACGGACTGTCCATCGACAACCCCGCCGAGATCTCCGACCTCGTCTGCAATCTGATGCTGTAAATATAAAAACCACCTTGAGGTAACGCCATGAAAAAAATCATCATCGCCGTCTTCGGCGGCGGCGCGATGCTGTGCGCTTTGGCAGCAGGCTACTGCTTCAATCAGGGAATCACGAATTACGGCTGGCTATGCACCGTGATCTCGCTGATCCTTCTGCTGATCCTGCGCTCGCGCCTGCGCGCGGTGCGAACCCCTGCCGAGAAAGCCGCGAAAGCGCTCGAAAATCCCGCCATGAACCTCGCGTTCTACGGCGAGCTGAGCCGCCTGATCGACGAGGGCAAGGATATCAACGCCTACCTGCGCACCTGCGGCGCGCCCGAAAACATGATAAAAAGCGTCAATATCGGCGGATCTTCCACATGGTACTACCACAAGGACGGCTATCCCTACGACGAATTCACCGCAGAGATCGCCGATGATTCGCCCGCGCCCGAACACCCGTATATCAAGAGCGGCCGCACCGAGGGCGCGACCCGCATCATCTGTGTCGATCTCAACCGTGCGCTGTGGGACTGGGGCGAACAGCACCCCGAAAAACGCCGCTACGTCAACAGCATGCGCATCGCGTTCCATGGCGCATACGAAACGAGCGAGGGCAAAACCGACAACTCCTTCCTCGACAAAAGCATCGAGGAAGTCCGCTCTGCCCGCAGGGCAAATAAAAAAGATCCCACCAAAAAGAAAATCCGCAAAGCGGATCAATGACAAAAGAATCAGCACCCGACAACCGTGTTTATCAGTTATCGGGTGCTGTTTTTTATGATGTTATTATTCTCAGATTATGCTCGAATCCATCCGCCGTAGTAGGTGACGATGCCGGTGTATCCGCCGCCCTCGGTAGTGCTGAAAGTCATTGTTTCCTGCCCTTCCTCCAAGAAACGGATGACGATTTCTTCGCTTTCGCCGGTGCTGTAGTTCATCTTCAGCGTCTTGTCGACATAGGGCTCGCCGTTGTTGAATTCCTTATGCTCCATCGTAAGCTCATAGGTGAAGCTGAGTCCGGTAACGTCGATCCCGTCATAAGAGCCGGTGCCGTCCTCGTTGAAGGTCAGCTTGACATAATCCTCCATGCCTGTATAGGTCCAGTCGCCGACGAGCTTTGACATCGTCTCTTTGGTCAGCGTCTCGTCGTCAATAAACATCCCCGGTGCAAGCACTAAAGTGTCCACCGGACACTTTACCCGCGCACATCTTCTATTGGAAGTTGTAATCCGTCCAGTCGAGGTTATACTCGACTGACTCTTTCGCTGCAAGCAGCGGGGAATTATACCCTAACTATGTTATTAAAGGTAATGGTTTCGCCGCTTTCGTCGTCGTTTGCCCATGTTCCGACCACAGAACCGCCCTGTTCGGATTGTTCCGTCGCCTGAGCCGTCTCTACGGCAGAAGCGCTGTTGCTTTCACTTTTCTTCTCAGAGCTGCACCCGCCGCACGCCGCAAGCGAAAGGATCAGGGTCAATGCCATCAAAACCGCAAATACTTTTTTCAAGATACTGTCACTCCTTTAATTAAGATGCTCCTATTATATATGATGTTGCCTGATCTTGCAATACCTCTTTGCAATTCTCCCGTTTTCTGCCGAAAAACCGTTTCGGCATTTACAAAATCCCTCCGCTCTGCTACAATGAAGAAAATATACAAAACACTAATGAAAGACTGACAAAGATTTTCGAGGATGCTTTTTTGCAAGACGAGGCGAAGGTCGCAGGCAGGCTGGCGCCTGTCAAGACCGACAACGATGTATTGCAAAAAGCAGTCCGAAAAGATTGATTGGATTTCGTGAGTGTTTTGTATAAAAAGGAGTGATATGGATGACCGAAAAAACGACAGATAACAATTTAAAATACCTGCGCCTCTTATCCGAGAAATACCCCTCTGTCCGCGCGACCACGCGCGAGATCATCAACCTGACGGCGATCCTCAATCTCCCCAAGGGAACCGAGCATTTCATGAGCGATCTCCACGGCGAGTACGAGGCGTTCTGCCATATCCTCAACAACTGCTCGGGCGTCATCCGCGAAAAGCTCAACCTGATCTACGGCGATACCCTGTCAGCCGAAGAGAAGGACGAGCTATGCACCCTGATCTACTATCCCGCAGATAAGCTCCGTCTGAACCGCCGCGAGATGACCCTTGACCGCGACTGGTACCGCACTACCCTCGAGCGCATGATCGAGCTTGCCCGCACCTTATCCTCAAAATACACCCGCTCAAAGGTACGCAAGGCGATGCCCGAGGACTACGCCTACATCATCGACGAACTGCTCCACGCCCAAAAGGACGAGGACAATAACCAGGTCCGCTACCATAACAACATCCTCGACACCATCATCCGCATCAACGCGGACGACTTTGTCATCTCCCTCGCCGGACTGATCAAGCGTCTCGCGGTCGACCGCCTGCACATCGTCGGCGATATCTACGACCGCGGCGATTCTGCCGAGAAGATCCTCGATCTTTTGATGCAGCATCATTCCCTCGACATCGAGTGGGGCAACCACGACATCCTCTGGATGGGCGCGGCGTGCGGATGCGACGCCTGTGTCGCCGCCGCAGTGCGCAACTGCATCAACTACCGATGTATCCGCACCCTCGAGAGCGGCTACGGCGTCAGCCTGCGCAGCCTTGTCACCTTCGCCCGCGATCTCTATCCCGACAAAACGCCGATGGACGCCGCCCTCTCTGCGATCACCGTCATCATGTTCAAGCTCGAGGGACAGGTCATCCGCCGCAACCCCGAATACAACATGGACGACCGTCTCCTGCTCGACAAAATGGATCTCAACAGCGGCACGATCCTGATCGACGGCACAACCTACGCGCTGAATGAAACACATTTCCCCACGCTCGATCCCGCCGATCCCTATTCCCTGACCGACGGCGAGCAAGCGGTCCTCGACGACCTGCGCACCGCTTTTCTCGAGAGCGAAAAGCTGCAGAAGCACACCGCCTTCCTCTACGAAAACGGCGGGATGTACAAGATCTATAACGGCAACCTGCTCTACCACGGATGCGTCCCGCTCAACGACGACGGAACGCTCCGTGAGGTCGAATTTTTCGGCGAAAAATTCAGCGGAAAAGCCTACTTCGATATGGCGGACACCCTCGCCCGCCACGCCTATTACGGCAAGAGCCGCGACATCCGCGGGCTGGACTTCATGTGGTATCTGCGCTGCGGCGAGAACTCCCCTCTCTGCGGGCGCAGGATCAAGGGCTTCGAGCGCGCCTATATCGACGACAAGTCCGCGTGGCAGGAGGACAAAAACCCCTACTACCGCCACTATTACAACCGCGAGATCTGCGAGATGATCCTCTCTGAATTCGGACTGCATTCCGCCGCGGCACACATCATCAACGGCCATACCCCGGTGCGCACCGTTAAGGGCGAGCTGCCCATCCGCGCCGACGGCAAGCTGTTGGTCATCGACGGCGGCTTCTGCAAGAATTACCACGAGACCACCGGCATCGCGGGCTACACCCTGATCTACAACTCCCACGGCCTGCGGCTGAAAGCCCACCGCCCGTTCAGCACGATCGCCGAAGCCCTGCGCGAAAACACCGACATCCGTTCCAAGTCCGAGATCGTCGAAACCGAGCAGCAGCGCATGATGGTCGGCGATACCGACGTCGGCGTTGTTCTGCAGAACGAGATCGACGACCTCTACCGCCTGCTCGAGATGTACCGTACCGGCGCTCTCTCCCCAAAAGAGCAATAACCTATTATCATATTAAACTACCAGCCACCAACTACCAACCAAAAAAGCTGTCACACATTTTGTGTGACAGCTTTTTATTCTTACAGACTCTTCGGCGTTTTACCTGCCGCGATATCGATGATATCCTGCTGCAGGGCGCTTGAGTGCGATTTCGAAACCGAACCGATGATCACGCCGTTCAGCGCGACGGGACAGCTCTTGTCGCCGGTATCATAGATCGCGATGATATCGTCGGCGCGGCCATTTGTATAACTCACCTTCCAGCGATAGATCATATTGGTGCTGGATTCCTTGACCGTACCGAGGTTGCTCATCGCATTGAAATTCTGGAAGAAGATCAGGATGCTTGCCTCGGGGATCGTCTTACCGTTCAGTTTCCCTTCTATCGCGGCGATCTCTTCCTCGTCGCCGCTTTCGTTGATGATCTTCTCCTTGGTATGCTTGATCTCGATCGCATAGTCCTTGCCGCCATTGGTCACAGTGACGCCGGAGATCACATCCTTGTTCAGCTCGATCACGGTTTTCGGCAAAAGCTGATCGAGATCGGTATTCGCCCAACCCAGCGCATCCGTACGGATGGTATAGATGATCCCCTTGTCGGGATTATACAGGTTGACCAGACCGTCGTCGGTCGGCGCGGAGCAGGACAGGTTGATCTCTGTGTCAGGATACACCGCGTGCACCTTTGCGTAAGGCTGTTTTACGCCGTAGGAGCCCAGCTGATTGTCATTCGGATTGACACAGACGACGCTTTCCGCATACAGGTCGCGGATCGAGCCGGAGATATCGTTGCCCTCGTAGTTGTCGGCGAACATCTCATACGGCTGCGTCAGGCGGTAATTTGCCTTGACCGCCTCGTCGGTATTGGGAACGATGGTGATCGGATCGGGATAGTGCGACCCGCTCAGCTCGATCACGGAGAAGCTGTCGTTTTCGACCGAATCCGCCTTTGTCGTGATCTCAAAGCTGATCATATCCAGTACGTTGTAGAGGAAGCTGTCCACCGCGTCGTTCGCAACGAGGAAAACGTTCTGATCGTCGCCGAGCGCCGCGTAGGTTCCGACCCCGCCGTCTGCCTCGTTGCCGACGCGGATGACCGCGGTGGTGTTGTCGGTATAGGTCACCTTGACCGTCGCGCGGGGCTTGTCCAGACCGAAGTCCGCCATATTGCCGCCGACCGCCGCGACTGTCGTAAAGCTGATCGTCGCCGCATCGTTCGCGACCGCATCCGCCATGCCTGCCCTCAGCTCGTAGCCCTCAAAGCCGGTGATGGTATAAACGGTCTCATGCCCCTCGGGGGTCGTAGAATTGACAACGAACGAACCGGCGGTATTTTCCACCTCGATCTTCGAGATCTGCGCGGGTACATAGGATATCAGCTCGCCGTAGCCGTTCTGGACGATCTCGCCCTCTGCGTCGGTGCTGATCTCTACATGATGCTCACCCTTTTCATCGATGGTCGTCGCCATCTCGACCGGCTTTTCGGGAAGATCCTCGTCATCCGCCGCGGGCGTTACTGGCTGGTTCGCCGCGACAACGACCGCGATGATCAGCGCCGCCACCAGTACGATCGCGACGATCAGCACGATCGATCTTGTGCTGAGCTTTTTCTTATTCTTTGCGGGCTCAGCTTCTCCGCCCTTTGCCGGCTCAGGCGAGCGGCTGAGAAAGCTCTCCAGCGCGTCGTCGGCAGCTTTCTCTGCCGGATTTTCCTGCGCCTTTTCGACGGTTTCCTCTACGGTATCGACCGCTTTACCCTTCACTTTTTCAGGAGCGGATTGTTTCTTTTTCTTGGAAGACTTCGCCATTATTGATGCCTCCTTCTGATCCATACGACGAGACCGGCAATCAGCACCAGCCCGGGCAGGATAAAGCGTACCAGCGCGCTCAAAAACGTCAGATCTCCCTTCGAGCTGACGCCCAGCTCGGTCGACGTCGGATCCTTGCCTTCGATCAGGATACCCGTATCCTGCTTTTCAGAGAGCACGTTGAACATATTGATAAAGTACGCCGAATTATTATAGGTATTGGCGGTCAGATACAGGTTGCTGATCGCGTAGTACGATCCGACCGCAACGACCGACGAGTTCACGCCGGATGCGCCGCCCTTTCTGCCGATCGCCGCGCCGCACATCGCGCCGTCATATTCGCCCAGCGTCTGCGACTTGATGTCGAACCGCTCAACATCCTCCGACGATACCAGCATCGATGATGCGATCTTCGGATCAAGGATCTTGATCGGCATCGTCCCGCGCACGCCGCCCATGATGATTTTCTTTTCCTGATTGGCAAGGTCGGCGGTAAAGTCCGCGTCGGCGTAATCAAAGAGCGAGTTGTTCAGGTTGTTGCCGGGGACGAGATGATCGGTATCCTTCTCAAAGATGTAGGCGTAGTCGACCTCCATCCCGTAGTCGGCAAGCAGGGTGTTGAGGTTCGGGAACAGCTCCGCAGAAACATCGTCATTCGGGAAATAGATGACATGATGCCCGTATTTGCCGTCATTGTCGAGCCACTTGCTGATGGTATCATAAAGATCCTTGTCGATATCCGCCAGCGGCTTGTAGATGATCAAAAACTGACTTTTCTCGGAGATCTGACCCGTATACAGGTTCACGGTCTCCACATCATACGCGTTCATAGAGAGGCGCGCCGCGAACGCCGAGCAGTCCTCCTCATCCAGACCGGTGAGGACGCTCACGGTCACGCGCTCTGCATCGCTGACCTTCAGGATCGCCGAGGTCACGCTCTGTTCCACGTGCTGCGACTGTACCACCATGTACCCCTCGTCCTGATAGGTCTCGGTGTCATAGCCGAATACGTCGGTCGGGTCGAGCGTCGTATAATTTTCTCCGCAGGAGACCAGCATCATGTGCGACTGAGACCGGTTGACATTCGGATAAGCGGTCAAAAACGTCGGGTCCTTGACCAGATCGACATAATGCAGATGGATCTTGTCGGAGTTGTAGTCAAATTCATGCAGCAGGCGGTTCGCCTGTACATAATACGCATAGTTCGCGGAGCTGTTGTTCTCGAGGTCCTCCTCCGCGGCGAGGACATAGATATCGACGTCCTTGTCGAGCGTCTTGATATAGTCGATCGTCATGCTCTGCAGCTTGAAATTGCGGTTCGCCGTGACGTCGATATACATCGCGCTGCGGTCGGAGAGGATCGCCAGCACCGCGTTGACGAGGACGATCGCGGCGATCAGCAGCACCGTGATGCCGACCGAGGTCGCCCCGCGGCGGGTATTGCGCGCGGTGATAAATTGCTTGAAGCCTTTTTTAGAAGAGGGCTTTTTCGATGATCGTTTATTCATGCCGCACCTCCTCAGCTCCAGCGTCGTTTCTCATAGACGCGCGCGGTCAAAAACAGAAAGACCGCCGTGACCGAGAGAAAGAAGACGATACTCGGCAGGCTGATGATGCCGGTCGAAAAATTGGAAAAATGCTTGTCAAAGGAGATCTTGTTGATGACGTTGGTCACCCATTCGGTGTTGATATAATTTGCGATATCCCCCAGCCGGTCGATCAGGATACCGATACCGATCGCGATCGCCGCGGCGATAATCTGACTTTCCGTCATCGCCGAAACGAACATATCGATCGCGATCACCGCACTGCCCAAGAGCAGCACTCCGAGGAAGGTCGTAAAGAACACCGCCCAGTCGGGAGCGGTAAAGGTCGCGATGATGACCGCGTACAAAACAAAGATCAGGTTGCACAAGAGAAACATTACGAACGCCGCCAAAAACTTGCCGAACACGATCTCAAAGAGATTCACCGGCGCAGTCAAGAGCGCCTGTTCGGTTTTCTGCCGACGCTCCTCCGAAAACGACCGCATCGTGATCAGCGGGATGACCAAAAGGATCATCAAAAACATCGCCGCAAAGAACAGCGCCATCGACGAGGTGTTATAAAGCAGACAGTAGGTGTAGAACGACAGTCCCGAGAAAAACCAGAATACCGCCAGTACGACGTAGCCTACCGCCGAGTTGAAATAAGAGCCAAGCTCGCGCTTGAATATCGCGGCCATCAGTCCTTCCCCCCTTCGGTCAGTTTGAGGAAGCTCTCCTCGAGCGTCAGCCCGCCCGTCGTCATCGACAGGATCGGACAGTCGGCTTTCGCGAGCGCCCGGAACACCCCGCGGCGCACATCGGTATCGCTGTCATAGCTGACGGTGTAGCCGTTGCCCGAGGTATGGGTGACGCGCCTGACGCCGTCGACGCCGCCGATAGCGTTCTTGATAGTATTCTGACTTCCCTCGACCTCGAGGGTCAGCATGCCGGTGCCGTTGATGACCTCAGAGAGCTTGTCGATCGGCGAATCCGCAACGATCTGCCCCTTGTTGATCAGCACCACGCGGTCACAGATCGCGGATACCTCCGACAACACGTGCGATGAAAAGATCACCGTGTGTTTTTTGCCGAGCGTCCTGATCAGCTTGCGCGTTTCGATGATCTGCTTGGGGTCGAGACCGACCGTCGGCTCGTCGAGGATCAGCACCGGCGGATTGCCGATGAGCGCCCCCGCCAGTCCCACGCGCTGTCGGTAACCCTTCGACAGGTTGCGGATGATGCGGTTTTCGACGTCCTTCAATTTGACAATAGTCATGACCTCGTCGACATGCTCTTTTTTCGGCAGGCGCACCTTTTTCAGATCAAAGATGAACTCGAGGTATTTTTTCACCGTCATCTCCGGATACAGCGGCGGCTGTTCGGGCAGATACCCGATCTTCTCCTTTGCCTTTTTGGGCTGATCGAGGATATCGTAACCCTCGATCACAACGCTGCCTTCCGATGATGACAGAAAGCCGGTGATGATATTCAGCGTCGTACTTTTCCCCGCGCCGTTCGGACCGAGCAGTCCGAGGATCTCGCCGGGATTTGCCGAAAAGCTGATATCGTCCACGGCAAGCACGCTGCCGTAGCGTTTGGTAAGATGTTTGATTTCAACCATAAAGGTTCTCCTTCTATCCGGCTCCTTTTGGTAAAAGGAGCTCCCGCCAACGGCGGGTGAGGAATTGCAGTATGGAGCGTGACGCTTGTGTCACGCGACCAACCGAATCAATATTAATACGGACTGATATACGTAATACACTTCTGCGGACAGTTATCCACACACGCGCCGCAGCCGGTGCATTTTTCGGGATCGACGACGGCACAGAAATCCTTGACTGTCACCGCGCCCTCGGGACAATTTTTCTCGCACTTTTTACAGCCGATACAGCCGGTCGTACAGAGCTTTCTGGTCAGCGCGCCCTTGTCCTTATTCGAACAGCGCATGACCGCCGAATTTTTCAGCGGAACGATCGAGATGATCTTCCTCGGACACGCCTTGACGCACATCGCGCACGCCTTGCATTTGCTTTCGTCCACCACGGCGACGCCGTTGCAAACGTGGATCGCGTCGTACGGACATACCGCCTCACAGTCGCCCAGCCCCATACAGCCGAACGAACAGGCAGTCAGCCCGCCGCCGATCTTCTGCGCGGCGGCACAGCTTTTGATGCCGCTGTATTCCGCCTTATAAGAGGTATTATCGAGCGAACCCATACAGTGAACGACCGCAACCTTCTTTTCCATACTGCCGGTCGCAACGCCGAGGATCTCGGACACTTCCTTTGCACAGTTCAAGCCGCCGGGCGCACAGAGACCGACCTCTGCCTTGCCCTTAGCGAGCGCGTCCGCATAGCCCGAGCATCCGGAAAAGCCGCACGCGCCGCAGTTCGCGCCGGGCAGCGCTTCTAATATTTTTTCTGCTTTTTCATCCTTGGGAACTGCCATCACGATCGACGCGATCGACAGGATCAGTCCGATCAGTAAACCGATGCCCGCTACCAGAGCGACGGCAAATAATATCGAATTCATTCGCGTCCCTCCTTAACCTAAGGGTATCAGCTTATCGACCACGCCCGCAAAGCCTAAGAAAGACAGCGAAACGAGGGCGGCTGATACCAGGGTGATCGGCAGACCCTTGAGCGATTTCGGGATATCCGCGCTCTCCAATCTCCCGCGCACGCCGGCAAACATGACCATCGCGACCATGAAGCCGATGCCCGCGCCGAACGCGTTCACCAGCGCATGGATGTAGGTGTAGTCATACAGCGTCGTGCTGTCGACCTTCTGCAGTACCAGCATGGTCACGCCCAGCACCGCGCAGTTGGTGGTGATCAGCGGCAGATAAATACCCAGCGACTGATACAGCGAGGGAATGTATTTTTTCAGGATGATTTCTACCAATTGCACCAGACCCGCGATGATCAGGATGAACAGCACGGTCTGCAGATACTCCATCCCCGACGGAACGAGGATGTAGGTGTAGATCGGGAAGGTGACCGCCGTCGCCAGCACCATGACAAAGGTGACCGCGACGCTCATGCCGAAGGCGGTGTTGAGCTTTTTGGAAACGCCGAGGAACGGACAGATGCCGAGGAACTTGCACAGAACGTAGTTCTCGGTGAGGATCGCCGCGAGGAACACGGCGATGAGGGACTTAATCAACATTCTCAGCCGCCTCCTTTTCGCCGCATTTTTCCGATTTCTGCGAACAGTTCGCCGCCATCGGACAGCCGTCGCACGGCGTGGTCTTGACCGCCTTGCCCGCGCGGGTATTCAGCTTGTTCGCGAGCAGGATCAGCATGCCGAAGACGAAGAATCCGCCGGGGGGCAGGATAAATATCAAAATCTGGAACGGCAGGATCTGCGCGCCGAATACCGTCCCCGAGCCGAGCAGCTCGCGGATGATACCCATGCACAAGAGCGCCGCCGTAAAGCCCACGCCCATCCCGAGACCGTCGAGGATCGAGGGGATGACGGGGTTCTTACCGGCGAACATTTCCGCCCTGCCTAAGATGATGCAGTTAACGACGATCAGCGGCAGATAGATGCCGAGGCTGTCGTTGATTGCAGGCGCAAACGCCTTGACCAACATCTGCACGATGGTGACAAAGCCGGCGATGATGGTGATGTAGGCGGGGATGCGCACCTTGTCGGGGATGAATTTTCTCAGCGCCGAGATCACAGCGTTAGAGCATACCAGAACCGCTGTCGCCGCAACGCCCATACCGATCGCATTCGATGCGGAGGTCGTGACCGCAAGGGTCGGACAGGTACCCAGTACTAAGCAGAGTACCGGATTCTCCTTGATGATACCCTTGGTAAATTCCTTGAGTAAACCGCGTTTTTCCATCATTTCGCCTCCTTTGCCGTGTATTCGTTGTATTTTTCACACGCCTCGTTGACCGCTTTGGTCACCGCACGGGATGAGATCGTCGCCGAGGTCACCGCGTCGACGGTCTGACCGTCCGCACTGTCCTTGCTGACTGCGATCTCGCTGTCCGCGTTCAGTCCCTTGTACTGCTCGCGGAATTTTTCATTCGATGTGTTTTTGCCCAGACCCGGCGTCTCGTCGTCGTTATAGAAAACGTCCACGCCGACGATCTTGCCATCCATGCCGATACCGGTCATGACCTTGACCTGACCGCCGTAGCCTTGGGTCGCTGTCGAGATCGCATATCCGATCGGATTGCCGCTTTGATCCTTGCCGAGGTACAAAACGTCGGCTTCGATCTCTTCAAAATCAGCGGCGTCCGGCAAAACCGTCCGCATACTGGCTTGTTTATTATTTTCCTCGTTCTCCGCGATCTTTTCGGCAGTCACATTATCGGTCAGCGCCAATAATGCCGTGACGACCAAACAGATCAGGAACAAGGATATCGTGGGGATCAGAATCGCTTTCGCGCTGAGTTTCTTTCTCATTTTTTCTCCCCCTTTGCCTTTTTGACATACCCCAAGGTTCTCGGAACGGTCATCCGCTCGATCAGGGGTACGAGAATATTCATCAAAAGGATCGAGAACGAAACGCCCTCGGGCATATTCGAGTAGGTGCGCAGCAGCATGGTGAACAATCCGCACCCGACCGCGTAGATGACCTTGCCCCAGTTTGTCACAGGCGAGGTCGTATAGTCGGTCGCCATGAAGATCGCGCCGAGCAGCAGACCGCCCGACAACAGCTGATACAGCGGGTCAAGCCCGAATGCAAACGACATCAGCGCCGCCGTCGCGAGATACACGCACGGGATGATCGGGCTGATGACCCTGCGGATCACCAGATAAATGCCGCCTAAAATCAGCGCCGCCGCACAGACCTCGCCGATCGATCCGCCGCAGCGGCCGATCAGTAAATCTATGTAGGAGTACGTCCCCGCCTCAGCCGCCAAAGGCGTCGCGGAAGTCGTCGCGTCAATCTTCGCCGCCTCGGGCGCACCCCATGCGGTCACCCAGTGCATCATC
This sequence comes from uncultured Ruminococcus sp., assembly GCA_902776185.1. Lineage (GTDB taxonomy): Bacteria > Bacillota > Clostridia > Oscillospirales > Acutalibacteraceae > Ruminococcoides. The sequence goes on along the minus strand of CACYPH010000014.1, from coordinate 36,565 downwards.
GCGCTCGGGAACGATACCAAGAGTACGATACGCGCCGCCAGCGCGGGATTGACAAAGTTCATGCCGATACCGCCGAACATCTGCTTAACCACGACGATCGCGATCAGACAGCCGAACATGGCGATCAGCGGATTGACGTCGACCGGCAGATTCAGCGCCAGCAGTAAGCCCGTCACCACCGCCGAGAGATCGCCGATGGTGGATTCGCGCTTCATGATCTTGCGCGAGATGAATTCGAGCAGTACACAGGTCGCGACGCACACCGCGATCAATACCGCCGAGCGGAAGCCGAAGATCACACACGCCGCGACGGAAGTCGGCAGCAGCGCGATGATGACGTCCAGCATGATCCGTCTGGTGGTATTGCCGGAGCGGATATGCGGCGAGGAGGATACATAGAGCTTATTGTCCATCAGTTCTTTCCTCCCTTGCTCTGCGCGATCTGCTCGCGCTTTTTCTGATTGAGATATGCCTTGCCCATGCGGATGCTCTGCACCAGATGCCGCTTAGCGGGACAGGTAAAGGAACAGCAGCCGCATTCCATACAGTTCATCGCGTTCAGGCGGCCCAGCGCCTCATCGTCTTTGCGCTCAGCCGCGTTGCACAGCTCGAGCGGCAGCAGGCGCATCGGACACGCCGAAACACACTTGCCGCAGCGGATGCACGCACTCGGTTCTGCGAGCCGCGCCTCTTTCTCGCCAAAGGCTAAGATCGCGTTGTTCTGCTTCAAAATATATAACTCGTCATTCGGCAGCGAGATACCCATCATCGGGCCGCCCATGAGGATCTTTTTCGGTTCTTCCTTATACCCGCCGACGAACTCGATGACGTCCTTGATCGGCGTACCGATCGGCACGATGACGTTCGACGGATTCTTGATCGCCGAGCCGTCGACCGTCAGTCTGCGCGATACCAGCGGCATACCGGTCTTGAGATACCTTGCGATAAACGCGATCGATCCGACGTTCATCACCAGACACCCCGCGTCAGAGGGCAGCCCGCCCATCGGCACCTCGCGGCCCGTACAGGCTTTGATCAATATTTTTTCCGCGCCCTGCGGATAGGTCGCCTTGAGCGGCAGTACGCGGATCTCGTCCTCCGGATCGAGAGAATTGTCGACGATCTCCCGAAGCGCCTTGATCGCATCGGGCTTATTGTTCTCGATACCGACGATCACGCGGTGGATGTCGAGGAACTCCTTGACCGTGATGATGCCGGAAATGATGTCCCAGCCGTTCTCGAGCGCCTCTCTGTGATCGGAGGTGATATACGGCTCGCATTCCGCGACGTTGACGATCATCGTGTCGACATGTTTGTCGGCAGGGATATTCAGCTTGACCGCTGTCGGAAAGCCCGCGCCTCCGAGTCCCACCAGACCCGATTCACGCACCGCCGTCAAGAGATCGGAAATGCTGTTGACCTCGGGCGGCTTGACCTCGGGCGAGATACGCTGTTCGCCGTCGCTCTCGATAAAGATCGCATCAAGCCGATTGCCGTCGGGCATGGTGATCTTGTCGATCTTCTTGACCTTACCCGAAACGCTCGCGTGGATCGGCGCCGATACAAACGCTTCGCTTCTCGCGATACACTGACCGACGTCAACGTTATCGCCGACCTTCACCAGCGGCACGCACGGCGCGCCGATATGCTGGCTCATCGGCAGGGCGACCATCTTCGGCACCGGCATCTCCAGGCTTTCTTTATGCGCGGTATTCTTGTTATGCGGAGCATGGACCCCTCCCCGCGTGGGATAAGGGCGTTTTGGGAAGCTCAGTTGATCCATAACAAATTCCCCCTTTAGCAGTTTTCATACATAAAAATTCAGGTTTTCCTAATACCTCAACTTATATAATAACATTATATATGCAATTTTTCAATATGTATAATTGCGGTAAACAGCGAAAAAATAAAGAGGTAACATTAATACTAATTTCTAATTAAACACTTTAACATCTATTGCGTATAATTCCGCATTGCTTCGTTGTCGTCGCGTCGTCGCACGCTGTACTCGGTAGGCATATCCGGTAGGTATGCCTTGACCTCGTGTTGCTGCTCCTCCTTTCCCCACTGCGCAGGGGCGCATCGGGGGTCCCCTTTATGACGCCTGCCTAGCGGCGTCATCCGCCTCGCTCTGCGAAATTCTCCGCTAATATCTTATTTAAGCGTTTTATCAGAAATTAGTATAAAACGAAGAAAAGGATGATAACAATGCAGTATATCAACGCATTTTTAGTCGGAGGCGTCCTCTGCCTCATCGGCCAGATCCTGATCGATAAAACCTCGCTCACCCCCGCGCGCATCCTGACGGGATATGTGGTCGCAGGCGTGATCTTATCTGCGGTCGGCGTCTACGGCGTGATCGCCGATTTCGGCGGCGCAGGCGCTTCCGTTCCGCTGTCGGGCTTCGGGCATTTGATGGCACAGGGCGTGCGCGACGCGATCGATACCGACGGCGCGATCGGCATCCTCACCGGCGCATTGACCGCCGCAGCGGCAGGCGTCGGCGCGGCGATCATCTTCTCCCTCGCCGCAGGCCTGATCTCCAAGCCCAAAGAAAAATAACGCCTTCCCTTTTTCCGTGTGCCGGCACAAATAATTGTAGGGTACGGCGCTCGCCGACGTACCGCATGGCTGTGACGTTAATTTCCTATCCGATGCTTTCGACTGCGGAAACGTACGTCATTCACGGTACGTCATAAATGCCGTACCCTACAACCACCTGCCAATTAAGTTCCTATTGCTTCTTTTCCTTTGCGGCGTTATAATAAGCATATCAACCGCAAAGGATCATCAATATGGACAGAAGCTATCCGAAAGTAACCGTCAGCAAAAAATGTGAAAAATTCATCAAAGGCGGCCACATCTGGGTCTACTTTGACGAGATCAAAAATATCGACAGCGCCTATGAAAACGGCGATATCGTCGATGTATTGACCGAAAAGGGCAAGTACCTCGGCTCGGGCTACATCAACGACAACTCAAAGATTCGTGTGCGCATTATCTCAAAGAACCCGAACGACCTTTTCGACGAAGCCTTCTACCGCCGCCGCATTGACTACGCACTCGATTACCGCGAGACGGTCATGGGCGAGGATTTTTCGTCCTGCCGCCTGATCTTCGGCGAAGCGGACTCCTTCCCCGGTCTGACGGTCGATAAATTCGCAGATATCCTCGTCGTGCAGGTGCTTTCCCTCGGTATCGACCGCATCAAAGAGATGCTCTTTCGCAACCTTGTCGATTCACTCAGACAGCGCGGCTGCGAGATCACCGCGATCTACGAGCGCAACGACGTCAAAGTCCGCGCCCTCGAGGGGCTCGACGAATACACCGGTTTTTACCCGATGGAGGGACTGCACACCGATCTGAACGGCGAAGTCGAGATCACCGAAAACGGCATCCGCTACATCGTCGATTATGTGAACGGTCAGAAAACCGGCTTTTTCCTTGACCAGAAGTACAACCGCCGCGCCGTCGCAAAGATCGCCGCGGGCAAACGCGTGCTGGATTGCTTCACCCACACCGGAGCGTTCGCGCTCAACGCCGCGACCACCGCCGTCCATGTCACCGCCGTCGATATTTCCGGGACAGCCGTCGACATGGCAAAGCGCAACGCCGACCTCAACGGCTTTACCAACATCGATTTTGTCAAGGCGGACGTCTTCGATCTGCTGACCGAAATGGCACAGCAAAAGTGTCACGAATACGATATGATCATCCTCGACCCGCCCGCATTCACCAAATCCCGCTCCGCGACCAAAGCGGCTGAGCGCGGCTATAAGGAGATCAACCTCAAGGCGATGCGCCTGCTCCCGCGCGGCGGATACCTCGCGACCTGCAGCTGCTCGCATTTCATGCCCGATCCCCTGTTCCGCAAGATGCTCTTTTCCGCCGCCGCAGACGCGAACGTCAGCCTCCGCCAGATCGAATGCCGCCAGCAGAGCGCCGACCACCCGATCCTCTGGGGCGTCGACGAAACCGACTACTTAAAATTCTATATCTTCCAGGTCGTTTGAAAAGGCTCCCTTTGGTAAAGGAGACTCCCCTACTAGGGGAGATGGGCAAAGCCCAGAGGGGTCTGCCGTCTCTGCTAAGAGAGCTCCCGCGTAAGCGGGTGAGGAATTGCATAATTGTTCGAGCAAAGCGAGTAACCGTCATCATTCACCAAAAAGCTCCCTCAGCCGAGGGAGCTTTCCTTATCTTATTCACTTGCTTCTGCCTGATCTTTTTTATCCTTATTCTTGTCCTTAAAGATGATCAGCTTCGAGAATACATAGTTGAGGATGACGACGATCACGCTGACGATCAGCTTTGCGACAAAGCCTTCTGCGCCGAACAGCGGCTGATTCAGTCCGATTGCGACCAGGAGCGGCACGCCGAACCATTCCAGCACGCCGGTAATCAGCCTTGCTACAACAAACAGCCAGAATTCCTTAAGCGCAACGCTCGGTTTCCATGACTTTGACTCAAACACCCAGATCTTATTGGTGACAAAGGCAAACGCGACGCCCGCGACCCACGCGATAAAGCTTACGATGAAGATGAAGAAAAGACGAACGGTGATCGTATTACCGAAGATGGTAAAGAACGCTTGCTCCTGTTCCATCTGTTCCGCCCAGATCTGCGCGAACAGCCAGTAGGTTACCCAGTTGACCAGCGTCGTCAGCACGCCGAAGATGATATATAGGATGATTTCCTTATATTTGATAAACAGTTCCTTGATTTTTTCCATACCTAACCTCAATTCAAGCCGTTACTTTTCATCGTTATCCAGATTCGTTTCCGCGGTGATATAGATCGGTCTGTCCTTCGCTTCGATGTAGATCCTGCCGATATATTCGCCGAGGACCCCGACCGACATCTCGATGATGCCGCCCATGAACAGCACCGCGCACAGCGTGGTGACATAACCGGGAACATCGATACCCATGATCAGCGTCTGGATCAGCGTGATGATGATCCAGATGAACGCCAGCGCCGAGATCACAAAGCCCAGCACCGCGATAAACCGCAGCGGCGTGACCGAAAAGCTCGTGATGCCGTCCAGCGCATACTTGAACAAGCCCCAAAAGCTCCACTTGGTCGTACCGACGGTACGCTCGACATTCTCATATTCGATCCATTTGGTCTGATAGCCGACCCAGCAGAACAGACCCTTCGAAAAGCGCTGCTTCTCACAGAGCTTGACGATCGAATCCACCATCTGACGGCTCATGATGCGGTAATCCACCGCGCCGTCGGGCATCTTGACGTCGCTGATCTTGTTCTGGAAGCCGAAGAACATTTTCGAGATCAGCTGTCTTAGCTTGCTCTCGCCCTTCTGCTTGGCCCTGTAAAGCGCACAGCAGTCATAGCCTTCCTCAACGCCCGCGATCATCTGCGGGAACATCGCCGGCGGATGCTGCAGATCCGCGTCCATGACGATGACATAGTCGCCGGTCGAATTCTCCAGTCCCGCGTACATCGCGGACTCCTTGCCGAAATTGCGGGAGAACGAAATGTACTTTGCGTTGTCATACTTCGCGGCAAGCTCGCGCATGACCTGTAAAGTCCTGTCCCTCGAGCCGTCGTTGACGAAGATGTAGCGGAAATCATAGTCGGGGATCGTCGCGATGACCTTGTTGGTCTCTTCGATGAACAGCGGCAGAACCTCTTCTTCGTTATAGCAGGGTACGATAATGTCGATCAGTTTCATAGGCTACACCTCTATCCTGTGATACAGGCTCCCTTTGGTAAAGGGAGCTGTCGCCAACGGCGACTGAGGAATTGTAAGATTGTTTGAGCGGATTTACCGCGAGTATCTTGTTAGTCATTCCATTTCAAACCCCAGATATAGTTATTATAACAAATAACCCTGCATAAGTAAATGAAAATGAAAAAATTTTAACAAATTGCGATTTTCCTGTTTACCTTGACCCGCATTCATGGTAATATTAGATTGAATATTTATGTCAGTTCGCAAAACTCAGCGATTGCAAACTGAATCTGCAGTTAGGAGAACCGGCTATGTCTGTCGAAACCAACACATCCGCAAAGCCCGTGTCGCCGTGGAGCGAAAAGGTCAAAGCCTTTTTCAAAGAAAATCTGAGAAAGCCGACCTATACCCCGCCGACGCTGCGCAAGCAGTCTTTCATTGAAAAGTACGCCTATCTGCTCTATGTCCTGATGGCGTTTCTGATCCCGTTCCTTCTGATGTTTTTCGCCTTCAAGGTCATGGGCGTCGCGCCCTACGGCGACAAGCAGATCCTCGTCACCGACCTGTGGCACCAGTACTATCCGTTCTTGGTCGATTACCAGTCCAAGCTCAAAGCGGGCGAATCTCTCTTGTGGTCATGGACCTCGGGCGGCGGCACCAACTATATCGCGCTGATCGCCTACTATCTGGCAAGTCCGCTGAATTTCCTGTCGGTCATGGTCCCCGCCGATCACCTGCGCGAGTTCTTATTCGTCATCACCTGCGTCAAGATCGGACTTGCGGGAATGTTCTATTCTTTGTTCATCCACATCACCTTCGGCAGAAAGGACATCTCCATCACCGCGTTCGGCATTATGTATTCCCTGTGCGCCTTCATCATGGGTTACTACTGGAACATCATCTGGCTGGATTCGGTCGCTCTCTTGCCGCTGGTAGCGGCAGGCGCGTTCGCCCTGCTCAGAAAAGGCAAATTCAAGCTCTATATCATTTCCCTCGCCCTGTCGATCCTCGCGAACTACTACATCGGTCTGTTCATCTGCGCGGCGGTATTGCTGCTCGCGGTAGGCTATTCCATCGTCGAGCTCAAGGGCTGGAAAAAGCTCATCAAAGATTTCTTCAAGATGGCGTGCTGTTCGATCGTCGCGATCATGATGACCGCCGTGCTGACGCTCCCCGCGTATTTTGCGCTCGGCCACGCCTATTCGTCCTCGAACTCCTTCCCCGAAAAATTCGCCGTCAATATCGGCTCGACCCCCGATTTCGCGGGTGTTTTAGAGGGTATCTGCAAGACGATCTCCAACTCCGTCGCCTTTGTCCAGCCGACCGCTAAAGAGGGTCTGCCGAACGTCTACACCGGCGTCATCACGATCTTCCTCGCGATCCTCTTCCTCTTCTGCTCGAAGATCAAGCTCCGCGAACGCCTCGTCTGCGGATTCCTTCTGCTGTTCTTCTTGACCAGCTTCGTCATCCGTCAGCTCGACTATATCTGGCACGGCTTCCACTTCCCGAACATGCTCCCCTATCGCTTCTCGTTCCTGTGGTCGTTTGTGCTGATCTATATGGCATTCCGGGTATTCATGTATATCGACTACGTCAAGCTCGGATCCGTGATCGGCGCGATCGCCGGCTTCTTCGTCTACCTCTATATCGCGGGCATCTATTTCAAGGATGCGAACGTCACCGTTTCCTCTCTGTTCAAGGCAACCGAGGAGGGTCAGGCAGAGGTCGACCCGATCTACCTCTCCGGATGGATCGGCATGATACTCGCGGCATGGATCCTCTTGTATGTCCTGCGCGAACAGCTCCCGCGGCTGGTCATCACGCTGGGCGTGATCGGCGTATCCATCGCATCGCTGACATTTTTCCTCGACCTGTACAAGAAGATCGACCCATCCCTGCTCAAATCACCCTCTACCCCCGCTTCTCCTGAGGCGGCGGCAGTCCCCGCTGAGCAGACCGATAACTTCTCAACGGTGTTCACCATTATCTTTATCGTCGCGATCGTCGCCGTCGTCATCCTGCTGTTATCCCGCTTCAACGCGCACAACGTGATCCTCAAAGCCGTACTATCCGTCGTATTGGTACTGCTGGCGCTGTTCGAGGGTATTTTCTCCGCAACCACCGGCGTGCGCACCGTCTCCGTCACCGACGCCACCTCCTATCCCTTAGGCACGACCAGCACCGCCGAATGCGTTGATTTTGTCAATGAGCGCGAGGAAAACAACATCGACCTCGCCCGCACGGAATTCACCCGTTACCATACCCTCAACGACGACGCGCTCAACGGCGTCAACGGCATCTCGATGTTCAACTCGATGGTCAATATGCCGATCACCAACTACATGGAAAAATTCGGCATCTGCGGATGGATCGCCTCCAACCGCTACTCCTATATGCAGAGCTCGCCCTTTACGGATATGATGCTCAACATCAAGTACCTCATCGATCCCTACTACGGCAACTACGACGATCATATCCATTACGACAAGATCTTCGTCGCCAATGCCGCACAGAGCGGCGGCACTCCCTCCATCGTCATGCAGAACCGCTACTATATCCCGATGGGCTTCATGGTCAACGAAGACCTGCTTAAATACGACGCCGGCAACGCCGTTGGCTTCATCAACAAGGTAGCGAATACCCAGTTCACCTCCGATAAGATCCCCGTCACCGACAATCCTGTCGAAAATCAAAACACCTTCTTCCGCCTTGCGACGGGCTTCGACCGCGACCTGTACGAAGAGCTCGACGTCACTCCCGTCAAATCCGACTCTGCCGATTTCAACAAAACAGCAGATCATAAATACTCCTACAGCAGCTCGAATTCCTCCGGCTCCTACTACCTCACCGCCACCGCGCCCCACGCAGGCACCGCGATGGCATACGTCGAGGGCTACGGCGTCGAGGATACCAATCTCTATATCAACGATACCTACACCGGTCATTTCGGCACTAAGCGTCCGCTGATCATGATGATCGGCAACGTTAACAAGGGCGATACGATCAAAGCGGAAGCCAAGACAAGCAACAGCTCCTCCGGCTCCATCACCTGCAACATCATCATGCTGGACGACGTCATGTTCGAGAACGCCTATAACCGATTCTCCCGCTCGGTGCTCAAAGCGGATACCGTCACCGGCGATACGATTTCCGGGTCGATCGACGTTGCCGAGGACGGCTTGTTCTACACCTCCATCCCCTATGTCACGGGATGGCACGCCTACGTCGACGGCAAAGAGATCGAGATCACCCCTGTCGGCGACGCGATGCTCGCGTTCAAGCTGTCTGCGGGCGAGCATACCATCGAGCTGAAATATATGCCCGAGGGCTTCAAGGCCGGCGTCGCCGTATCGCTGCTCGGACTGTTCATCTTCATTCTGATGATCCTCGCCGTCTGGCAGAAGAAGCGCCTCCTTCCGATCTGGCAGAAAGCGACGTCAAAGATCACATCCCGCCGCTCCCCCGCCAAAACAGCTCCCGCGCAGATCGCCCCTGACGCGACCGCCGTCGCAGACACGGACGACTCGCCCGAGCCTGACGACGAAGATACCGCTCCCGAGGAGGATACTCCCGAGGAAGACGGCAATGACGCTCCCTTAGATGCCCCCGACGAGGATTCCGTCACATAATATTCCATACACCAACCACTGAAAACGGACTGCCACCATCGTGACAGTCCGTTTTTTATACGATCGCTTTGATCATATCAATATCTTTTTTGATCTGTTCGGTCAGCTCGTCTTTCGAGCGGAATTTCTTTTCCTCTCTGATGAACGCCGCCGGCTCGCACACGGCGTATTCCCCATACAGCGCCTCGCCCTCATAATCGAGTAAAAACGTTTCGCACAGCGGCGCATCATTCTCGCCGACCGTCGGATGCACGCCGATGTTCGTCGCGCCCCGATAGGTTTTTCGGTCCACCGTCACGCGCGAAGCATATACCCCGAACTTCGGCACGACCATTCCCGCTTTGATCGGGAGATTCACGGTCGGGATCCCCATGGTCGATCCGATGTGATTGCCGTCGCCGATCAACCCGCCGATGCTGTAGGCGTATCCCAGCATCCTGTCCGCTTCCACGATCTCTCCGCTTTGCAGCAGCTCGCGGATCGCGGAAGACGATACCGCCCTGCCGCCGCAAAAAACGGGCTCTTTCACACAGACTTCGATACCGATCTCCCCGCAGATTTTTTCGAGTATCTCGGTATCCCCGCTTCCGTTTTTTCCGAAACGGTAGTTATACCCGCAGCAAACCTTTTTCGCGCGCAGCTTCTCATGCAGTACCCCGCGGATAAAATCCTCCGCTTCCATGTCCTTGATCGCGGAAAAGTCGGCGAAGATCACCGCGTCCGCACCCGCCGCTTTCATCAGCTCAGCCTTGCGCTCATTGTCGGTGATCAGCACAGCGTCATTTTTTCCCAGCAGTACAGCGGGACTTTCTCTGAACGTCAGCACGACCGCCTGACGATCACCCTTATCGCGGACGATCTCGTCGATCACCGCGCGGTGACCCAGATGCACGCCGTCAAAAAATCCCAGCGCGACCTGACTTTCATATCCTATTTTCGCAAAATCCTCAATGCTGTCGTAAACCTTCAAAACGTCACCAACCGTATTTTTGTTACCAATTAAGTATAGTACAAAACGGTTTGGTTTGCAACAGCAAATCTGTTTCCCATTCCTTATCCGGTTTTCCGTTTTTTATCCGGCAAAAAGGAATAAACTGGCACTTGTGCCAAAAAAGAATTTATTTTTTGTGAATAATAGATGTGGCAATCCCAAGCGTTTTATTATACAATTAAGGCATAGCACAAATACTGCATTAAAATCAAAAAGGAGAATATTTATGAAGAAGCTGCTATCTCTCACCCTCGCGCTTCTGATGATCCTGTCCACCGCAACGGTCTTTACGCTGACCACCGCCGCGGCAGACGGCTTCAAAGAAGGCGACGTCCTGTATTTCAAGGTGGAAAATCCATCCAATTGGGCGCAGGATGCAACCCTTTATGTCAACTTCACCGACGCCTCGCGTACCGATAACGGCGGTGTATCCGTCATTATCGCCGACGCCGACAAGACGAAGTACAACCCCGTCACCGGCGTCAGCTACGACAGCGCAAAAAGTGCCTACAAGTACACCGTTACCGCTGCCGATGCAGGCGCATCCGTCATGCGTTTCTGGCGCGGCAACGCCGAGAAGCTGTGGAACGAGACCGTCGCCATCACCGCCGACGATTATGCAAAAGGACTGGATACCGCCGTCGTCACCGACTGGTCGGATACCGGCTACCTGACCTCTTCGAGCGGCAATGCCCCCGCTACCGAAGCGCAAACAGATCCCGAGCCTGTCACCGACGCCAACATCACCGCCGAGACCGCGAACGCCCTCTATGCGCACGCCGGTACCGGCGAAGACACCGAGGCATGGGTCAAGTGGTACAAAGTCGACGACACCTACTACTTCTTCCTGCCCTCGTCCGTCAAAGCAGGCACCGCTGTCGAACTGTACAGCTCCTATTCCGAGAGCGCGGCCATCGGCGGCGTCACCGTCCCGTCCAAAGGCATCGCGACGCTCACTGCCGATCCTTCGACCACCTATACCTTCCGCTCCGGATCGACCAACCGCACCGTCAAATTCATGTTCTCCTCAGCCGAGGCGTCGCTCTTCGTCAACGTCGGCGACGACCCGAATTTCTTTGAGACCCTGAAAGCGGACAAGTCCAATTCCACCGCCGCCACCGGCGCGATCACCACCCCCGACGGCACGATCACCAACACCCCCATCAAAAAGATGAAGGGCCGCGGCAACACCTCGTGGAACGCCGATAAAAAGGGCTTCAACGTCACCTTTACCGACGCGGTCAAGCTCGCCGGCATGGACAAATGCAAGAAATTCTCCCTGATCTCCAACTTCCAGGATGCCGCCATGGCGCGCAACCGTATCCTCTATGACCTGTCCGACGAGGTCGGTATCCCCTATGCCTCCGACAGCCGCATGATCGACCTGTACACCAACGGCACCTATCAAGGCACCTACCAGATGTGCCAGAAGGTCGACGTCGGCAAGAATACCCTCATGCCCGATATCGACGAAGAGGACTACCTCGATCCCGAGACCGGCGGCGTCAAATCCGACTTCTCCTTTGTCGCTGAGATCGATCCCGCTCCTGCTGATGACGACTTCCATTTCACCGTCCAGAACGGCAACAACCTGACCATGAAGTCCCCCGAGCTGGAGGCAGGCGATCCCAATCTCGCCACCGTCCGCGGCTATATCAAAAACAAATTCAATACAATGTTCAACAAGCTCAACTCCAACGCGGCTGACACCGGCGACTATATCGACCTCGATTCTCTCGCCAAGGTCTACCTGATCAACGAGCTGGGCAAGAACTGGGACAGCGGTTCCGGATCCTTCTTCCTGACCTATAAGCCCGACGAGACCGGCAAATATAAATTCTATGCTTCCCCTGTCTGGGACTACGATAATTCGCTCGGCAACGCCAAAGGCGTCGAGGGCGACCTGCGCCGCATGGGCGTCAGCGATTATACCCTCCCCTCCGGCTGGTTCTCTACCGTTAAGAACAGCAACGCGAACTTCCTCGTAGCCTCCGCGAAGAACACCGCCGTCATGAGCACCGTCTACAACGTCTGGTTCGAGGACTTCCTCCCCGCGATCGACAAGCTGACCTCCACCGGTATCGATTCCGGCGAGCTCTATTCCTCCGACGTCTACCGCGCCGCCATCAAGGACTCCGCCGCGATGAACTACAAGATCTGGGAGCTTGTCACCAACTCCTCCTGGGTCGCCGACCACAGCTCCGTGCGTCAGTACCGCGCGACCTATACCAAGAACACCTACGGTCAGGTCACCGGCGTCAATCTCACTCAGGACAGCCGCGCGACCTCCTACGACCAGTACACCTACGACGGTCAGTTTGATTACATGATGGATTGGACGACCTCCCGCGCCGCGTGGATCAGCGCCCAGTACATCGCAAATTACAAGCCCGAGACTCCCACCGAGCCGCCGACAACCGAACCGACCGTTCCCCCGACAGAAACGCCGACCGAACCCGAACCGTCCGTCACTCCCTATCCCGCACCCGAGCTGTACTTACGCAATGCGATCGCCGCGTGGGTATTCGACGACGCAGATAAGACCGAGGGCGACAAGCTCACCGAATACGGCGCCGGCGATACCGGCTATGCCGCCACCTCCGGCACGGGTACACTCACCATGACCGTCGACGGCGAGAACCTCCGCGCACTCGAGTGGAGCGCGCCCGAGTACGGTCCCGACGGCACCTCCATGACCCCGATCATGGCAGCCGGCAAAAACAACCTCTGGGGCACTCCCTATATCCGGCTTGCTGTATCGACCAAGGGCTATCAGGATATCAAGCTCACCATGTATGTCGCAGGCTCCAACAAAGCCCCCGCGACCTGGAAGCTGCAATACTCCACCGACGGCACGACCTTCACCGATACCGGCGATCAGCTGACCATCACCACCGTCAGCCGCAAGCTCCTCACCGCCTACATCAACGGCAAATCTCTCCCCGCAGCGGCGGCAGATCAGGAGAACCTGATCCTGCGGCTGGTACCCGTCAGCATGGATACCGTCAGCGGCGGCAACACTGCCGACAAGCCCTCCGGCGGCGAGATCGCGCTCAACTACATCGTCGTAGAAGGCACCAAAGCATCCACCGGAGAGCGCCTGTACGGCGACGCGGATATGGACGGCAAGATCACCATCCTCGACGCGACCCGCATCCAGCGTTATCTTGCCGATTTCGTAACCGATGACGATATCGATAGCGAAGCCGCCGACATATCCGGCAACGGTATTGATATCCTTGACGCAACCTATATCCAGCGTTACCTCGCAGATTTCGAGATCCCCTATCCCATCGATCAACCTATCAAATAAGCACATTCTCCTTTACAGAACAGGCTGTCGTGATTTTTCACGACAGCCTGCTTTTCTTATTTATGGGTTTTTAAAATTGCCTTGATCGGGTAATTGTCGACGGTATAATCCTCCTTGCCTTTCGGCGTGATATACAACCCCTCTTCCTCTTCATCAAAATTATCTTTGCCCTGCTGATAGGCTCTCTCGATCAGATCCTCTTTCAAATTCGTCATATCGACCCATTTTCCGTCGGTATACAGATAGCTTTCTCCCTCGTTGATAACGCCGCTCACCGCCATACCGTTAAAGAACGGCGCAGAATACGGAAAGACCTCGGTATACACCATCTCGCCGTCCTCGTCGGCGACACGCTTCATCGTCAAAACGACCGCATATCTGTCGCCTTTTTTCAGCGCGTATTCGTCCTCAAGATCGATCCTGTGACATCCCGGGTACAGATGACGGCTGACGCCTTTTTCGAGCATCTCGCCGGACGCGGGATCATCCGCTTCAACACCCTTGTAGATCTCATAGCTCACCTCGGTTTTCTCTGAACCGGTCGTATACTCGATCTGACAAAGGCTCTCGTCCTCCTCCGCGTCGAATACATTCGCCGTCTTCGTTTCCTCATCATAGTCCGTACTGCCGTACCACGCCGTCATCATCAGGTCATACTGATCGTAATTGAGCGCGGTTGCTCCGGCAGAATCCGACTTGTCGAATTCATAGCTCATCGGCGTCGTGATGCTGTGGTCATAATAAGAGAGGTATAAGAACCCGTCGTCATCATTGTCGGCAAGACCCCAGCTGTTTTTGATGATGAACGCGCCGTTTTCGGGAGGCGTTGTTCCCTCGATCACCTTATCGCCGCTGTCTGTTCGCGCAAAGTTCTCTTTCGCATAATCGTCGTCATAGCCGACCACCGCGACCGCATGATCCGGCGACTCATCCCCGTCGTAATACACCGTTTTGTTCTTGATGTTGAATCCGGGGTGCATTGATCTGAGCCCGAACGTCACGGTATGTCCCTGACTGATCTCCGACTTGATCGCGTTAAGTCCGTCCTCGTTGAATGCATATCCGCCGTTCTCATCCTTTCCCGCAGGGCTCGGCAGCGAACAGCTGTTTCTGAAAACAGCCTGTGTGGGAGCGTTGCGGTATTCTGCATTCAGCGGGAGCTTCCATTCGACCTCTGACATATCGTCGTACGCATACGGGGTCTCCCCCTTCACGCTGACGCTCTCGTCGACAGGACCGAAGCCCGACCCGAACAAATTCGCGCGATCGATGTATTTTCCGCCGATGATATACGCGGCAACATCCATATTTTTTTCCGCTTCGCTCAGGTCAAAGCCCTCGCCGACCTGAGAGGCACGGACCTTGCCGACCGCAACGTCATCCCCGGTGATCCCGTGGAACATATACCAGGCGATGTACTTCTCGGAAAAGTCGACCTGATCGTTGATCTCACCCGCCGGCACACCCATCTCGTTTGCAAAAAGATAGGATGTCTCGGCAGCGGCGGCCTGTGCGAACGCCCAGCAGTCGCCGTACTGCTGACTTTTGACCGGCGTCACATAATTCTTTCCGTCATAATCCCTGAGATCGATCTTCGACGGCAGCTTGGCTGCGTCGATCTCGTCGAAATCGCCGTTATCGACGGCGTCCTTGTCGGCAGCGCCGCCCTTATCGGACGAACATGCCGCCGCAGAGAACAGTAACATCGCCGCCAGAAATACGATCCATATTCTTTTCATCTTCATTTCCTCCTGTTTGCTATGATGTAAGAAACGCTCAGTTTCCTATATCATAGCAAACGCGCCGCCTGATCACAAGCGACGCGTAAGCGAAAAACTCAACCATCAGTTGAGTTTAGATTTTCTCTGTTTTCTCTTCACTGATCATGGAACAACGGCTTCGTCCGGCTGATATCCATGATGATATCGCGGATGTTTTCACTGAGGATTTCGTCGGCAAAGCACAGCAGCGGAACGACCGCGCTCTCCTGCTTAAAGAGATAGATATTGATATCTCCGTCGCTCGTCGTTGCCAAGGTGCGGAAAAGCAGGTTACTCTGACACAGCCGTTCCATGATCTCCTCGGCGCTCTCTTTCGATATTCCCGTTTCCTTGCTGACGAACGATGCGGCGACGGGCGTATTGAGCCGCGTATAGAGCAAAAACAAAACGGTCAGGGTATCGATGTCCGCAAACGCCTCAAACAGCTTTTGCAGTTTATGGATATCCGCGAGCTTATCACGCAGATTTCCCTTTGGTTCGGGCATCAAAAAGAAGGTGTGAAAATCGGGATCGAGCCGCGCGCACGCGATACCGCCGTCCAATATCAGCTTGGAAAAATAGCCTTTGTCAACGTCGGCGTCCTCCAACCTGTAATTATACTTGCGGTTCCCTTCCAGATTTCCGTCGATATGCGCCAGCCCTAAGAATGCCGCCCAGCACAGCTCAAACGCATACTCATACGAATTCTTGGAATCCACCGCGTAAACGACGTCTGCAATCGTTTCCTCCAGACTTTTTTTCTGTCGCCCGAACAGCTCGTCGATACTGACCCCCAGCACATCGGCGATCGCAGGCAAAAGCTCAATGTCCGGCGTTCCTCCGCGCTCCCATTTCGATACCGCCTACATTGATACGCCCACGCTCGCGCCCAGCTGTTCCTGCGTCAATCCTTTTTCTCGTCTGTATCTCTTGATTTGTCCGCTGATGGCATTCATCCTTTTCATCCTTTACCCGATGATAAACCCATTATATCAAACGCCGGTTGATTTGTCTATCGTTAACAGACGCTATTTTATCAAGGCGATCCCCTTCCCCTTTTGCGAACCAAAAACGCCGCAAATGCCAACAGCCGCACGCATATCGCGCACGGCTGTCGGCAAGGGGTTCAGATAAGGAAATGGGTATGAGTTCAGGCGCTTTCGCGCCTAGGGGAAAGCTTTTTAAAGTGAAGAACTAAGAGTGAAGAGTGATGGGTGGGCGCGACACACGTGTCGTGCCCGCACTTGATAATCAATGATCCTAAGCGATCTCTGCCGCCTTCGGGATCTTCACGGTGTATTCAATATAATCGTCGGTCTCCGACCGTCTGGAGATCGCGTTGATCCCCGACAGCCGCATCGTATCGACCGCCTTGTTGATCGTGTTGACAAAGATCCTGACGTCCTTGACGACGACCTTTCTGCCGCCTTTTTTCGGCTGTTCCTCGGGTTTCTTTTTCATCAGCGTATCGGTCACCAGCGCCTCGCTCGCACCGACGCTCAGATTCTCCGTAATGATCCTGCTAAGCACCTCGCGCCTGAGGTTCTCGTCGGGGATCCTCAGCAATGCGCGCGCATGTCGTTCGCTGAGATTCGCGGTGAGGATCCATTCCTGTTCCTCAAACGACAGCCTCAGCAGCCGCAGCTTGTTCGCGATCGTGCTCTGCTTTTTGCCGAGCTTGATCGCCGCCTGCTCCTGCGTCAGTCCGTATTTGCGGATCAATCGGGCGATCCCCCGCCCTTCTTCAAACATATTCAGATCCGCTCTCTGCAGGTTTTCGATCAGCGCCAGCAGGGCGCTTTCTTTGTCGTTGCATTTATGTACGACACACGGGACCTTGTTCAGTCCCGCCATGATCGCCGCCCTGAGCCGCCGCTCGCCCGCGATCAGCTCAAATTCGGTGCTGTTGATCCGCCGCACCACCAACGGCTGCAGGATACCGTTCTCGACGATCGAGCGCGACAGGCTTTTCATCTCCTCTTCGTCAAAGTTGCGGCGAGGCTGGGTTTTATTCGGGCGGATCTGAATCGTCGAAACCATCAAAACCTTGTTATCGTTTCGGATCATATTCATCGCCCTCACCCCGCAGTCGAATCAAACCTTCGGTACAGGTGTCAAGCCTGTCCTTGCAGATATAGTTTACCAGTTTTTGGTAAACAAATCTGTCGAACCGTGACCGTTTAATTATATTCTTTTTGTCGTATCCTGTCGCTCAAAAGGATTTATGGTAAAAGAAAAGGGAGGGACTGCTCCCTCCCGAAATGTTTCACGTGAAACATTTTTGACTAATCATTCTATAACGGTTTCTTTTTGATGACCTTGCTTTTGCGCGGATACTTTTCGGGCGTCGGGGAGATCTTCTCGATCACGATGATCCCGCGCTCGCCCGCGTCGCCCAGGGTAAAGAAACGCTTCTCCCCTACCCTGCCGCCGAGCTCAGAGATCGCGTTTTCGGCTTTTGAGAGCTCCTCTGCCGCGGTTTTTCCTTTCATCGCAAGGAAACTCCCGCCGACGGCAACATACGGCATACAGTACTCACAAAGCACGTTCAGCGGCGCGACTGCACGCGCCACGGCGAAATCAAAGTTCTCGCGGAACAGCATCGTCCTCGCACCGTCCTCGGCGCGGCTGTGGACGGTGACCACATCCTTGAGCTGTAATTCCTCGCATACCGTGTCTAAGAATCCCAGCCGCTTCTGCAGGCTGTCCAGCAGTGTCAACCGGATATCGGGCCGCGCGATCTTAAGTGCCAGTCCAGGAAAACCCGCTCCCGTTCCGACGTCGATCACGCTTGCACCCTGTGGGATCTCTGTATATTGTAACAGCGTCAGGCTGTCGATGAAGTGCTTGACCGCCACATCGCGCGGCTCGGTCAGCGCCGTCAGATTCATTTTTTCGTTCCATTCGATCAACAGCTCATAGTAGGAGCAGAACCGATCGATCGCCGCGTCGTCGAGCATCATCCCGAATTCCGCGAGCGCCTCCCGAAACACCTTCGAAAACTCACTCATCCTCAGCCCTCCTGTGGTTCTGCTTGACAAGATATATCATCAGCACATTGATGTCCGCGGGCGAAACGCCGCTGATGCGGCTTGCCTGACCGATATTCAGCGGACGCACGGCGTTCAGCTTTTCCTGTGCCTCTAATCGCAGTCCCGTTATCGTTTTGTAATCGATATCGGTCGGCAGGAGTTTGTTTTCCAGCTTGCGCATACTTTCTACCGCGGCGAGCTGCTTTTTGATATAGCCGTCGTATTTGACCGCGATCTCCACCTGCTCAAAAATTTCACCCTGTAATTCCGGACGATCTGTATCAACAGGCGCAAGAACCTCATAATTCAGCTCCGGTCGCTTCAAAAGATCGATCAAACGAACGCCGGTCGTGACGACGGATGTTTCACGTGAAACCAAAATCGCCGTGAGCTCCTCCGACGGTGCGATTACCGTGTGCTTCACGCGCTCCGTTTCCTGCGCGATCAATTCCTGCTTGTGCAGGAAGCGCTGCCACCGCTCCTCGCCGATCAAACCAAGCTCGTGTCCGAGCGGCGTCAGGCGTTCATCCGCGTTATCCTGCCGCAAAATCAGGCGATATTCACTGCGCGAGGTCATCATGCGGTACGGTTCGTTCGCACCCTTGGTGACGAGATCGTCGATCAGCGTACCGATATAGGACGAAGCGCGGTCGAGGATAAAGGGTTCTTTGCCCTGTACCTTTCTTGCGGCGTTGATGCCTGCGATCAGACCCTGCGCCGCGGCTTCCTCGTAACCAGACGAGCCGTTGAACTGCCCCGCACCGTATAAACCCTTGAATTCCTTGAACTCCAAGGTCGCCAGCATTGACTGCGGGTCGATACAATCATATTCGATCGCGTAAGCAGGACGCATGACAACTGCGTTTTCTAAGCCCTTGATGGTATGATAAAACTGTAACTGCACTTCCTCGGGAAGCGAGGACGACATTCCCTGCAGGTACATTTCCTCGGTATCCTCGCCGCACGGCTCGATAAACAGCTGATGCCGCTGTTTCTCTGAGAAGCGGACGATCTTGTCCTCCAGGCTCGGGCAGTAACGCGGTCCGACGCCCTCGATCTTGCCGCCGTAGAGCGGACTGCGGTGGATATTCTTTAATATGATATTCTTCGTATTTTCATTTGTCCACGATACATGGCAGACGACCTTATTCTCTAGCGGTGACAGCGTATCATAGGAAAACGGCGTAGTCGGCTCGTCGCCCTCCTGCACCTCCAGCTCGGAGAAATCGATGGAAGAGCGTTTCACGCGCGCAGGTGTACCGGTTTTGAAGCGCCGGGTCTTGACGCCGAGCTTTCTCAGGCTTTCGCCGAGGAACGCCGCGGGAAAGATCCCGTCGGGTCCGGATTCGTAGCTGACCTCGCCGACAAAGATCCGACCGCCGAGGTAGGTGCCGGTCGCGATGACGACCGCCTTTGCCTCAAATATGCCGAGCATCCTGGTCGTCAGCCGCCAAGAGCCGTTCTCAGCGCGGTCGATATCGGTGATCTCCGCCTGACGCAGATCGAGATTCTCCTGCAGTTCGAGCGTGTGCTTCATCAGCGCCGAGTACTTGCGGCGGTCGATCTGAGCGCGCAGCGAATGCACCGCAGGGCCTTTGCCGCGGTTGAGCATCCGCGACTGGAGGGTACACGCGTCTGCCGCACGACCCATCTCGCCGCCTAAGGCATCGATCTCGCGCACCAGATGCCCTTTTGCCGTGCCGCCGATCGACGGATTGCACGGACAATTGCCGACGGCATCCATATTGATGGTAAATATCGCGGTTTTGCACCCGAGCCGTGCCGCGGCAAGCGCCGCTTCGATCCCGGCATGACCCGCGCCGATCACGGCGACGTCATATGCACCCGCAAAATATGTTGACATGATGATTCTTTCCTTTATTACGATTTCAAACGTGCACTTCGCGCACCCTTCAGCGCCGCAGGCACAATACTAACTAATAACTAACAACTATCAACGAACGACTATTTTCCCACGCAGAAGTTGTGGAACACTCTGTCCACGACCTCATCGGTCACTCGTTCACCCGTCAGTTCACAGAGATAGGCGACGGCCTCCTCGATCGAAACGGTGACTGCATCAAAGGTCATACCGATCTCAAGCGCCGTCAGCGCTTCCTGCGTACTGTCAAAGGCTTTTTTCGTCAGGTTACGCTGGCGTTCATTATAGACGAGCGCTTCTGCAGACGAAAAATCCTCGATCGCACAGATGTGCCTGATCGCCGTGATCAGCTCCGCGACGCCCTCGCTGTTTTTAGCAGACATCGGGATCACCGTATCAAAGAATGCCTTGATCGCAGTTTCATCGATCTTCTGCGGCAGATCTTCCTTATTTAAGATTGCAATAGCAGGAGCATCGCCGATCTCGCTGATCAGCTCGCGATCCTCATCGGTCAGTTCATTAGAACCGTCAAAAACGCAGAGGATCAGGGAAGAGGCGTTCAAACGATTTTTTGCCTTATCCACGCCGATCTTCTCGACAACATCGTTTGTCTGATGGATACCCGCGGTATCGGAAAGATTGAGGATGATATCGTCGAGGTTGACGCTCTCTTCGACAACGTCGCGGGTCGTACCGGCAACCTCGGTAACGATACTTTTATCATAACCTGCAAGCAGGTTCATCAGCGTGCTTTTTCCGACGTTCGGCTTGCCGACGATGGCGGTATCGATGCCGTCGCGCAAAAGCCTGCCGTTATCGTAGCTTTTGAGGATCGCGCTCAGCTCCTCCAGCGCGTTTTGCAGCGCCGCGGATAGCTCATTGTCCTCGACCTCAGGGATATCCTCCTCGGGGTAATCCGCCCATGCGGAGAGGTGCGCCGCCTTGGACAGCAGAGCGGTTTTGACCTCGTCGATGCGTTTTGACAGCGCGCCGTCCTTGACGGATAAAGCCGCCTTGACTGCGCCGCGGGAGCGTGCCGCGATGATATCCATGACTGCTTCCGCTTCCACCAGATCCAGCTTGCCGTTAAGGAAAGCCCGCTTGGTGAATTCGCCCGCCTGTGCCGGCTCTGCTCCCGCGTCATACACTGCGCGCAGGATACGGTTGGTGACATACAAGCCGCCGTGACAGCTCAGCTCAACGATGTTCTCGCCGGTGTAGCTGTGCGGCGCGCGGAATACGGTGGCGATACATTCGTCCAGCTTCTCACCGTCTGCATATGCCGCGCCGAGCGCACAGGTATAGCCCTTCATTTCGGATAATGCTTTATCGGAGTTTGCGGTAAAGACCCGCTCGGCGATCGGAATCGCATCGTCGCCCGAGATACGGATGACGGAGATTCCCGCCGACGCTTTTGCGGTCGATATCGCCGCAATCGTAGTTTGATTCATGTGATTCATTTCTATATTAATCGTTGATTACCTGACCGCCGAAAATGTTTCACGTGAAACATTTTTGACGATCGTACTATAATTTGAAATATTCTGTGTACAGAAAAACGGGCGGAAACCGCCCGTTTTATCATTCAGTATTAAGCGGCTGATTACTTATCGATTCTGCCGTAAAGACCCATACCCGCGCCCTCGTTGAGGGGTTTGCGGTCGGGATCGGGAGCAGGGGACTGCTGTTTGGGTCTGCTGTTATATCTGCCTCTGCCATTGTTCGGACGTCTGCCGCCCTTGCCGCCTCTTCCACGGTTGTTGCTGCGCTTGCCGTCGGGTCCGATGACAACGTGACGGTTGAGGTTTTCGCCCTCGCTCCATGAGGTCGCGCCGTCGACCTTCTGAACGGAGGTATGGATGATCCTGCGCTCATAGGGGTTCATCGGCTCAAGAATGCTCTTTTTGCCGGTTTTTGCAGCTTTGATCGCCAGTCTGCGTCCGAGTGACTCGAGGGTCTTCTCGCGCTTTTCGCGATAATCGCCGGTATTGATGACGACTCTCTTATACGCGGGATCGACACGGTTCGCCGCAAGACAGGTCAGATACTGCAGCGCGTCCATGGTCTCGCCTCTGCGGCCGATGATAAAACCGACGTCCTCGCCCTCGATATCGATGGTGATAACGTTATCCTCGTCCTTGGTGGAGAGGGTGATACCGGTCAGCTCCATGCGGTCGATGATGTTGCGGATAAAGTCCTCCGCAGCCTGAGCAGCGCTCTGCTTGAGGGTCACCTTGACCTTAGCGGGATGACCGCCGAAAAGACCGAACATCTTTTTCGCCTGCATCTCGAGGATCTCAAACTCTATACGGTCGTCGTAGGTTTCTACGCCGAGCTCTTGACAGGCTTTTTCTTTGGCTTCTTCAACCGTAGCGCCTGTTGCGATTGCTTCTTTTATCAATGTTGCACCTTCTCTTATTTAACAGTGATTACTTTTTCTTATTCTTCTTGGTATTCTTCTGGTTTTCCTGCTTTTGCGGAGCAGAGGGTACGTATTCGTAGGGTACCTTAGCTTCTTTGAGCTCCATCAAAGCGACGTGTTGTGCCTCCGCTTTTGCGGTCAGATTCTGCGGTGAATAGAACTTTGTGATAACGACCGTCTGTAAGAAACCGATAACGGTAGAGCAGATCCAATAGAAACCGACTGCGCCGGGAACGATATAGGAGATATATACCGTGATCAGCGGCAGACCGAGCATCATATACTTCATGCAGCCCTGTTGCTGATTCATGATGCCTTTCTGCATACGCATGGTCAGGATCTGAGATCCGATCGAGGTGACCAGTACCAGCGCGGGGATAATGATGATCAACGACCAGAAGCCGTTGGCGCTGGGAATATCGAGCAGGTCAAGCCCTAAGAGATTGAAGCCGCCCGCAAGATTTTTGATCTGGCTGATATCGTTATTGGAAAGGATAGACGAAAGTCCGCGATCCTGTAATAACTGGAAGGAATCGGGATTGTTGAAAATACGGAGAATATCCATCTCGTGATAGATATTGGAAGAGGATACGTTGACACCGGGAATGCCGTTGACAAAATTCAGAAGATCGGTCATTTTGTCGGAGGCGATGTGGATAACGTTGGACAGGGGACGTACGACAGAGTAGTAGATGCCGAGCATGATGAACATCGGCAGCAGCGACGACAGACAGCCGCCGAAGGGCGAAGCGCCTTCCTTCGCGTAGAGCTTCTGCACTTCTTCATTATATTTCTGTTTGTTATTGCCGTACTTTTCTTTCAGCTCGCGCTGCTTTGCCTGCAGGCGCGAGTTTGCCGCCATGCTTTTTTGCTGCTTGACGGAGGTGGGGAACATCAGCAGTCGTGTCAGTAGGGTAAAGAAGATAATGGATACGCCGAAGTTCTTGAATACAAAGAACAGCGCCCATAATACATAGCCGAACACGCTGCCGACCACATTAAAAATCTGAAACATAAACAAAAGCCTCTCTTAAAGCTTCATAATTTGCGGGTCTTTTCGGGGACGGGGTCGTAGCCGCCCTTTGACCACGGATTACATCTGAGTATTCGCCATATTCCCATCAAGGCGCCCTTTAATGCGCCGTAGGTTTCGATCGCTTCGTAGGTATACTGGGAACAGGTCGGATAATACTTGCACTTAGGCTTGGTGTGGGGGGAGATCGCAGTCTGATAAAATCGAATGAATTTCAGCAGCAGTTTTTTCATCACGTTTTCATAATTCCGAGGGAGCGAAGATGCTCGCGCATATACCGCTCGACCTCATAGCTTTTCAAAAAACAGGTTTTCGTTCGCGCGACAAAGATGATGTCGTAGTTCTGATTCATATCGACGTCGAGATGTGAGAACGCCGCGCGGATCAATCTGCGGCTGCGGTTGCGTTTGACTGCTTTGCCGACCTTTTTCGAGGTGGTTATTCCGATTCTAAGGTTATTATTTTTATTTTTCAAGACGTAGGTGACCAGCCCGGGGGACACGCAGCTTTTGCCGCGCCGATAAACTCGCTGAAAATCCCGGTTGCCGGTTATGGGAGTTATTTTCATCAAACCACCGAAAATGTGTAGAAAGTAAAAGAAAGACCACTGCCGAGAGTGGTCTTAGGTTTTAGTATGACAGCTGCTTTCTGCCCTTTGCTCTTCTTCTGGCAAGAACCTTGCGACCGTTGCTGGTAGACATTCTCTTTCTGAAGCCGTGCTCCTTTTTGCGATGGATCTTCTTGGGCTGATATGTTCTGAGCATTTGGAATCCTCCTTTCGGGTACATAACCTTACAAAATAGCATTATATCTCAATTTTTCCTTTTAGTCAATAAAAATTTTTGATTCATATAATGTTTTTATATTATACATATGAGAGAAAACCATAGGCACACAATATATAGTGTCTTCTCACAAAATCAGCACAATTTTTCTTTCACTTTTTTTGATAGAGGATGACAGGTAATGATAAAAAGACGAACTTTTTGACGTTATTTTTTCTCATAAGATTATCGCCGCGGGGCAGTCATTTTTCGGCGGACATATTAATGATGTATATATTTACTTATATATGCAAAAAAATGTTAAAATATTGTAATGGAAAATCTGTTGCTTTTGATCGGCATTTTTGGTATAATAAATGCGATAATGGGATAAAATGGGGTTGCGTAAAAATAAGGCACTTTTTTCATTGTATTTTTTGTTGAAATTGTACGCATTGCGCGTCATTTCGACACTGTTTTTGGCAACCTTTCTGACGGTTATTTTTTGATCGATTTTGCGGCAAAAATAATCCCGAAAAAAACGAATATTTTATTCGATAGGAAATTGCCATGAAACGGAATAGGCTTCTTTTTATCGAATAAAAAAAGATTGATAGTGCCCGCCCGGTTTTCTGCTGCGCAGAAACGGGCAGAGGCTTCCGAAAAGCGCATAAATCGCGCTTTCTTGTGACTGATTTTATTGATAAGGAAGGGAAACAGGATGGATAATTTTAATGAAGGCTGGTCCATTATCTGCGATTATCTGAAACAGGAAAAGAAGATTGTCGACGTCGCCTACAAAACCTGGATATCCAGGATCGAGCCGATCTCCATCGACTTTGAAAAGGGGATCATCACCCTGATGGTGCCGAACGATTTTCACCGTCAGACGCTGATCCGCGGATATCTGCCGAAATTAGAGGACGCGTATGAGGCGGTGCTGGGAACCAACTTTGAAACGGTCTTTATCATTCCTGAGGAAAATGAGAAGCATAAAGAAAAGCTGCTCGGCGAGGAAACATCGGTCGATACCGGATATGAATTTACCTTTGAGACCTATATCATCGGATCGTCCAATAAATTTGCTCACGCAGCGTCGATGGCGGTCGCTCAAAATCCCGCCTCTGCCTACAATCCGCTGTTCATTTACGGCAACTCGGGTCTTGGAAAAACGCATCTGCTGTATGCGATCGGCAACGAGATCAAAAAGCGCGATAAAAACTGCAACGTCATCTATATCAAGGGCGAGGATTTTGCGAACGAGATCATCCAGTCCATCATGAATAAAACGACCGCGCAGTTCCGCCAAAAATACAGACAGGCAGACGTCCTGCTGGTCGACGACGTCCAGTTCATCGGCGGCAAGGAAAGCACACAGGAGGAATTTTTCCACACCTTTGACGCGCTGTATGACGCAAAAAAGCAGATCGTCCTGACGTCCGATCGACCGCCGAAAGAGATCAAGGTACTGACCGACAGGCTGAGAGGCAGATTCGAGATGGGTCTGCTCGCAGATATCCAGCCGCCGGATTTTGAGACCCGCATGGCGATCATCAAGCGCAAGGCGGAGATCATCGGTCTGGATCTCAACAACGATCTGTGCGAATACATCGCCAATAAATTAAAGACGAATATCCGCCAGCTTGAGGGCGTCGTCAAGAAGCTGATGGCGCGGTATAATCTGACCAAGGAAGCGTCGACGCTGAACACCGTCAACGAGACGATCGCCGAGATCCTCAACGACGATACACCGCCGGAGCTGACCGTCGAGAAAATCATCGACGAGGTCGCGCGGACCTTCGGCGTCAACAGCGATGATCTGCGATCAACGAAATCCCGCCGCGCGGAGATCAATAAGCCGCGTCAGCTTGCAATCTATATTGTTAGAGAGCTGACGACCCTGTCGATGGAAAGCATCGGCAACGAGTTCGGCGGCAGACACTATTCGACGATCGTGTATACCGTTCAGCAGGTGGAGAAGAATATCAAGAACGATCCGTCGCTGAGAGAGACCGTCGAGGATATCATCAAAAACATCAGAGAGAGATGAGAACGCGCGCGTTCCTCTTCATTTTTATTTTTTAAACAACCTCAATTTTTTAAAGATAAAAAGAAAGCGCGCTTTCGACTTTTCCATAATTATCCTCTCCACAATTTTCCACCGGACGTTGATAAATAGATGAAATAATAAAAGAACGCTCGCGTTCTCCTTAATGTTTGGAGAGAAGTATGGGGAAAAAGGTTAGGAAAAATGCGGGGTAGGGGAGATTTCCTCATTTCCACAGCCCCTACTACTATTACTAAGATAATATATATTTCATATCATTACATATCTGAAAAAGCAGTTCATGCAATCATGAGCGGAAAGGGTTTTTATTATGAGATTCAAATGTATGAGATCGGATCTGTCATCGGCAGTCAGCAACGTATCGAGAGCGGTATCGGCAAAGGCGACTATCCCGGCGCTGGAGGGCATGCTGATCAAGGCATATAATAATTCGCTGGAAATCTCCGGCTATGATTTGGAGATCGGTATCGTTACACAGATGGAAGCAACCGTTAGCGAGGAGGGCGAGGTGGTCGTATCGGCGAGATTGTTCAACGACATTATCCGCAAGCTGCCCGAGGAGATCGTGAATATCGAAACGGACGACAGAATGATTACTTATATTAAGTCCGGTGCGGCGGATTATCAGATCGTCGGCATCAACTCTGCGGAGTATCCCGAGCTGCCGAATGTTGACGAGCTTAATGCATTTGAGATCAAGGCGGAGCTGCTGAAAAATATGATCCGTCAGACCGTTTTTGCGGTATCGGATAATATGGCAAAGCCGATCTATACCGGTTCTCTCTTTGAAATCGAAGATCGTATTTTCCGCATAGTTGCGGTCGACGGCTTCCGCATGGCGATTCGCGAGGAAAATGTTGACTGTGATATCCACACAAAATTCGTTGTTCCCGGCAAGACCCAGAGCGAGATTTTAAAGCTGATCACCGATAATGATAAGGACGTCAGCCTGAAGGTCGGTCAGCGTCATATCATGCTCAAGATTGAGAACTACAGCATTATTTCGAGATTGATCGAAGGCAACTTTCTGGATTATAAAACGACCGTGCCGAAGACAGCGAGCACGGAATTCGTGATGAATACAAGAATTCTCGCATCGGCAGTCGACAGAATGGCGCTGTTGACCAATGAAAAGATCCAGTCGCCGGTCAGATGTACGATCACCGCGGATCAGATCAAGCTGGCTTGCTCGACCGCTGTCGGCAGAGCGAACGATATGATCCCCGCTTCTGTCAGAGGCAACGACGTCGAGATCGGTTTCAACAATCGCTATTTACTGGATGCGCTGAAAAATGCCGAGACCGACGAGATCAAGGTGATGCTCAACGGCAGCCTTTCGCCGATGATCATCAAGCCGGTTCAGGGTGACAGCTTTACGTTCCTTGTCGTTCCGATGCGTTTGGCGGCGGAATAAAGATTTAATTAGGAGTTAGGAATAAATGGAGGGCGTGACACGCGTGTCGTGCCCGCACCTAATGATATTATGGAAATTATCAAAATCAATGAAGAGTTTATCCGGCTGGACAGTCTGATGAAATTTTCCGGCTTGTGCAACAGCGGCGGCAGAGCGAAATTTCTCATCCAAGGGGGAGAGGTCAAGCTCAACGGCGAGGTCTGCACGATGCGGGGAAAAAAGATCAGACCCGGCGACAGGATAGAATATAAAGGCAGAACGATTGAGGTTGCGGGCGATTGATAGTTACAGAGCTGCGTTTTGAAAACTACAGAAATCTGAAAAATAATACGATCGCACCGGCTGAGAACGTCAATGTCATCTACGGCGAAAACGCACAGGGAAAAACCAATCTGCTCGAGGCGATATGGCTGTTCTGCGGCGGTCATTCTTTCCGCGGGTCAAAGGAAAACGAGATGATCGCCTTTGATAACAAGTTCTTTCGACTGGGGATGGGATTTCATTCCGGCGGGAGAGAACAGAGCGCGGATATCGCGTTCGGTCAGAATCGCAAGCAGATTTGGATCAACGGCGTCGAGAGAAGCTCGTCGTCCTATCTGACAGAGGTATTCTCGGCGGTGGTATTCTCGCCGGAGCATCTGAATTTGATCAAGCGCGGTCCGAATATCCGGCGGCGGTTCATCGACGCGGCGATCTGTCAGCATCGGATCCGCTATGCGTCGCTGCTCTCGAAATATCAGCAGATCATCAATCAGCGCAACGCGCTCTTAAAGGATATCCGCAAGCATAGCGAGCTAAAGGATACGCTGGCGATCTGGGATGATTCGCTGACGGTGGTCGGTGCACAGATCATGAAGGAACGCTATGAGTATCTGAAAAAACTGCGCGAGCCGGCAAAATCCTATCATCAGGGAATTTCCGCCGAAAAAGAAACGCTGGATATCGAATACCAGTCGACGACCAAGACGGATGAAAATGATGATATCGGAACGCTGACCGAAAAATTACGGGCGGCGTTCGATGCGGCACAGCGGGAGGATTTTTATACCGGTTATACGTCGGTCGGCCCGCACCGCGATGATCTCGATTTCAAGATCAACGGGATATCTGTTCGGCGATTCGGCTCGCAGGGACAGCAGCGGTCGACGGTTTTATCGTTAAAGCTCAGCGAAGCGGAGCTGCTGTATGAAAAAAATGAGGAACGACCGGTGATCTTGCTGGACGACGTTCTTTCGGAACTGGATAACAGCCGTCAGGATTTCCTGCTGAACAAGGTCAAGGATTATCAGGTTTTCGTTACCTGCTGTGAGGAAAGCAATAAAGAGCAATTGAAAAACGGCAAGGTTTTTTATATTGAGAACGGGGTGGTCAGATGAATTGGTCTCTTCCTTCGGTCGATCAATTGGAACAATTCCTCAGTCGGCTTGACACGAGTGTCTGCCGACAGCTCTCTTGCAGAGACGGCAGACCCCTCTGGGCTTTGCCCATCTCCCCTAGTAGGGGAGTCTCCTTTACCAAAGGGAGCCTCTGAGGTGGTCAAATGAAATATCTGCACCTCGGTAAGGATACCTCGATCGAGATCAAAAATATCGTCGGTATCTTTGATATGGACACCAGCACGGTGTCAAAGCACACCCGTGATTTTCTCAAATTGTGTGAGAAAGAGAATCGGGTCGTCAGCGTCAGCTACGAGCTGCCGAAGTCGTATATTCTCTACGACTTTGACGGAGAATATTCCGTGTATCTCTCTCAGCTCAACGCAGCGACGCTGCTGAAAAGAATGGAAAGTCGTGAGAGCGACAATAAAATATTATAAAAACTATTGTTGAGGAAACACCTCATCCGTCACCCTTTGGGTGACACCTTCCCCTCAAAGGGAAGGCTTTAAGGAGCTGAAATAATTATGAGTCCGACAAGATGTCCGTACTGCGGAAAGAAGATCTCTTATTTCAAGGCGTTTTTTATTCGCCGCAGGGGAGAATATTTCTGCAAAAAATGTAAGAAAGAATCGAATATCCATATCAAAAAGACGATATGGCTGTTTTTCATTTTTGTACTGCTGATGTCGCTTGCAATCATGGGTTACTATACGTTCTTTACCGATAGAGAAAATCTGTGGTTTTTGCTGTTCGTCGTGGTGCCTTTCATCGTATTTTATCTGTTCTCGCCGCTGTTTGTACGTCTGCGGCCGAAGATGAAATTTCAGGATTCGCTGTATGATACCGAGATGGTGGACAATGCGAACGATCCCGATCCGACGATGCAGAAGAGCGCCAAGGTGGTTCCGACCTTTGTGGACGATGTGATCTTAGGCGACGATGATTACAAGCCCGCGATCAATTCCGATATCTTCAACGCGATCAAAGAGGAACGCAAGGTCGTCGGCGAGACCGACGGCGGCACCAAGAGCTTTGACCGCTTTGAGAATATCTCGAGCAGTAATACATCGAGCGATACGATGCCGGTCGGCAGTCTGAAGGATATTCCGAAGAAGGAAGAAACTGCGGAGGAGCTGATCGCTACCGCAGAGATCGACAATATCCTCTCGGAGATCGAAGAAGATGTTTAAGCTGCCGGTATGTCCCCACTGCGGCACGATCTATCGTTATAAGGACGTTCGCAAGGTATGGGGAGAGGATATAAAAAACACCTATAAGACAATGGATCATAATAAGGCGCATAATCATACCTGTTATCACTGTCAAAAGGAATTCAGGGCGCAAAGCTTACCGGATGCTTTGGTGCTGGTCCTGATGATCGTCGTCTTAAATATAGGAACGCTTCTGTTTATGCTTTCGATCATGACGGATTTGCAATTCGGATGGTTATTTGTTATCACCTTTCTGTATATAGCGCTGTTTAATGTACTGCTGCCGTTCTTTATCAAATTTAAAAAGATAGATAAAAAGAAAAATTATTATTATTGATATTCTGATTATGAGATCGTCGCAAGGCGAAGGTTTCCTGCCGTGAACGCGGGAAAAAAGGATAGTTACGGAGGTCGTAAGATTGGATAAGAAAGACGAAAAAGTAATGAAGATAGAAGAAGCTGTCGAAGAATTGTTGGAGAGAGCGAATACGCCGATCGAAGGCGAGGAGCTGCAGACGGTCGATATTGAAGACGACGAAAAAATGACGAAGGTCGAAGGCGAATACGGCGCGGATGAGATCCAGGTATTGGAAGGTCTGGAAGCGGTCAGAAAGCGCCCCGGTATGTATATCGGCTCGACCGGCGAGAGAGGTCTTCATCATCTGGTATATGAGATTGTGGATAACTCGATCGACGAAGCGCTGGCGGGCTATTGCGATAAGATCGACGTCAGCATCCTGCCCGGCGAGATCATCCGCGTCAAGGACGACGGTCGCGGCATCCCGGTCGGTATCAACTCCAAGATGGGTCTGCCGGCGGTCACGGTCGTCTTTACCGTACTGCACGCGGGCGGCAAGTTCGGCGGCGGCGGCTACAAGGTCTCCGGCGGTCTGCACGGCGTCGGCGCTTCGGTCGTCAACGCTTTGTCGGAATGGCTCGAGGTCCGCGTATGCGACGGAGAGGATATTTATTTCCAGCGTTATGAGAGAGGTAAGATCGTCACCGAGCTGGAAAAAATCGGAAAATCCAAGGTCAGAGGTACCGAGGTTCGCTTTAAGGCGGACAAAGAGATCTTCCAGGATACCGATGTATATGATTACAATACCTTGGCGCGCCGACTCAGAGAACAAGCGTTCCTCAACGCGGGCGTCAATATCGAATTGAAGGACGAGAGAGATCCCGAGCATATCACGGACAAGACCTTTTTCTATGAGGGTGGTATCCGTGAGTTCGTCAACTACATACATAAAAAGAAGGGATATACGCCGATCCATGACGAGGTGATCTACCTTAGGACGGCGAATATGGAGAATACCTGCGAGGTTGAGATCGCGATGCAGTATAACGACAGTTATAACAACGACATCCGCTCCTTCGCCAACAATATCCATACCACTGACGGCGGTACGCATGAGGAGGGCTTCCGCAGAGCGCTGCCGCGCGTGATGAATAATTACGCAGCAAAATTCAACAAGATCAAGGAAAAAGATAAAGATCTGAAACTGGAATTTGAGGATTATAAAGAGGGTCTGACGGCGATCATCTCGGTCAAGATCACCGAGGCGCAGTTTGAGGGTCAGACCAAGGCAAAGCTGGGCAATACCATCGTCCGCTCGATGGTATCAAAGCTGATCACGGACAAGCTCAGCGAATTTTTGGAGGAGAACCCCGCTTCTGCGAGCGCGATCCTCGACAAGGCGCTTGCTTCTGCGAAAGCGAGAGAAGCTGCCCGCAAAGCGCGCGAGAATGTCCGCAGAAAAACCGGTCTGGAATCTGCATCGCTGCCCGGCAAGCTCGCCGACTGTCAGTCTAAGGACAGATTGGAGACAGAGATCTACATCGTCGAGGGTGATTCCGCGGGCGGTTCGGCTAAACAGGGACGCGACAGAAAATTCCAGGCGATCCTGCCGCTGTGGGGCAAGATGCTGAACGTCGAAAAAGCAAGACTCGACAAGGTTTACGGCAACGACAAGCTCACTCCCGTCATCACCGCGCTCGGCGCGGGTATCGGCGAGGAATTCGACACCGAAAAGCTCCGCTATGACAAGATCATCATCATGGCGGATGCGGACGTCGACGGCTCGCACATCCGCACGTTGCTGCTGACGTTCTTCTTCCGTTATATGCGCCCGCTGATCGAAGAGGGTCATGTCTATATCGCACAGCCGCCGCTGTATCGAATCTCTAAGGGCAAGGAAAATCATCGCTATGCCTATACCGATCAGGAGCGCGACGAGATCCTCGCGTCGATCGAGGGTAAGACGACGATCCAGCGATACAAAGGTCTTGGTGAGATGGACCCCGAACAGCTTTGGGAAACGACCATGAATCCCGCGACAAGAACAATGCTCAGAGTAGAGCTCAGCGACGCGCAGGAGGCGGACGAGACCTTCTCTATCCTGATGGGAGATCAGGTCGAGCCCAGACGCGAATTCATCGAAACCAACGCGAAGTATGTGCAGAACCTGGATGTTTAATTGAGCAAAGAGTGAAGAACTAAGAGTGAAGAGTTGTGGTTACTCGCGAAACGAAAGGTTTCGCTCGAACAAACTTACAATTCCTCAGTCACCCGATGGGTGACAGCTCTCTTAGCAGAGACAGCAGACCCCTCTGGGCTTTGCCCATCTCCCCTAGTAGGGGAGTCTCCTTTACCAAAGGGAGCCTGTACCGTTAAAAATGAGGTGTTATTTTGGATAACGAAAACAAGAATATCAATGAAAATACAGAAAACGAAGATTTTGAGGCGGCGTATGAGGATATGATGGAGCATACCGAATTCAGCTCCGGTAAGATCATCAACGTCGACATCAACCGCGAAATGCGCAAATCGTTCCTCGATTACTCGATGAGCGTTATCGTTGCACGCGCCCTGCCGGACGTTCGCGACGGATTGAAGCCCGTACATAGACGCATCCTCTACTGTATGTATGAGAACGGCATCACCGCGTCGAAGCCGCACAGAAAATGTGCGTACACCGTCGGCGAAGTGCTGGGTAAATATCACCCCCACGGCGACGCTTCCGTCTATGACGCGATGGTCAGACTGGCGCAGGATTTCTCGATGCGCTATATGCTGGTCGACGGTCACGGCAACTTCGGTTCGATCGACGGCGACCCGCCTGCGGCTTATCGTTATACCGAGAGCCGAATGAGCAAAATTTCCGCGGAAATGCTCGCGGATATCGATAAAGAGACCGTCGACTTTATGCCGACGTTCGACGACGTTCTGGAAGAGCCGACGGTTCTGCCGTCGCGCTTCCCGAATCTGCTGGTCAACGGCTCTAACGGTATCGCGGTCGGTATGGCGACCAATATCCCGCCGCATAACCTCGGCGAGACCATCGACGCGATGTGTCTGCTTATCGATAATCCCGACGCGGAGATCGCCGACATCATGGAATGTATGCCCGGTCCGGATTTCCCGACCGGCGGTCTGATCATGGGTCGCTCGGGCATCCGCGCCGCATATGCGACCGGTCGCGGCAAGATCGTTGTCCGCGCAAAGACAGAGATCGTCGAGACCAAGAACGGCAGATTCAAGATCATCGTTTCTGAGATCCCTTACGGCGTGAACAAGGCGCGACTGATCGAGAATATCGCGAATCTTGTCAAGGAAAAGCGGCTCGAGGGTATCTCGAACATTGAAGATCACTCCGACAGAAACGGCATGCACATTGAGATCGACGTCAAGCGTGAGGCGTCTGCGCAGGTCGTGCTGAATCACCTGTTCATGATGACACAGCTGCAGACCACCTTCGGCGCGATCATGCTGTCGATCGTCGACGGTCAGCCGAAGATCCTGACCCTCAAGGAGATGCTGCAGTGCTATATCGAGCATCAGGCGCAGGTCATCGAGCGCAGAACGATCTTTGACCTGAGAAAAGCCAAAGAGAGAATGCACATCTTAGAGGGTTTGAAGATTGCGATCGACTTCATCGACGAGGTCATCGCCATCATTAGAAAGTCTAAGGATCAGGCGGCGGCGAAGCTCGCACTGGGCGAGCGGTTCGGTCTGGACGACGCGCAGGCACAGGCGATCGTCAGTATGCGCCTCGGTCAGCTGACCAATATGGAGCGCAACAAGATTGAGGACGAGATCGCGTCCCTCGCAGAAAAAATCAAAGAATTCAACGAGATCCTCGAGAATGAAGCAAGACGCCTTGAGATCGTCAAGGAAGAAGCGCTCGAGATCCGCAATAAATATGCAGACCCCAGACGCACCGAGATCTGTGCGGTTTCGGGCGAGGTCGACATCGAAGACCTCATCCCGCAGGAGGACTGCGTCGTCACAATGACAAAATTCGGCTACATCAAGCGTATGCCGCATGACACCTACAAGCTGCAGAAGCGCGGCGGCAGAGGAATTGCCGGTATGACCAGACGCGACGAGGATGTTGCGACCGAGATGTTCATCTCGAATTCGCACGACTTCAACCTGTTCTTTACATCCACAGGCCGCGTCTTCCGCCTGAAATGCTACGAGATCCCGGAGAGCACCCGTCAGAGCAAGGGTATCCATATTGCGAACCTGTTGGCGCTCGACAGCGAGAAGGATGAAAAGGTCACCTCTATGATCAAGGTTCCCGCCTTTGAGGAGGACAAGTATCTGATCATGGTCACCCGCAGGGGTATCATCAAGCGTATCGCGCTGAATGCCTACAACACCGCGCGCAAGGGAGGTTTGATCGCACTCGATCTCAACGAGGGCGACGAGCTGGCATGGGTGAAGATGACAAGCGGTAATGATGAAGTGATCATCGCGACCAAGAAGGGTATGGCGATCCGCTTTAAGGAAACCGACGTCCGTCCGATGGGCAGACTTGCCCGCGGCGTCAAGGCGATGAAGCTCAAGGAAGGCGACGAGATCGTCGGCATGAGCATCATTGAAGAAGGCAAGCTGATCCTGACCGTTTCCGAGACAGGCTACGGCAGACTTTCCGCCCCGACCGACTATCGCCTGCAATCGAGAGGCGGTAAGGGTCTGACCAACTATCATGTTGAGAAGTACGGCGACGTTGCGGCGCTCTCCGTTGTATCGCCCGACGACGACCTGATCCTGATCTCCGAATCCGGCGTCATCATTCGCATCCTCGCGAATACCGTTCGTCTGTGCGCGCGTCCGTCCAAGGGCGTTACCGTGATGAAGATCAAGGGCGACAACAAGGTCGTTACCGTCGCGGATGTTCCGCACGAGGAGGAAACACAGGAATCCGAAGAAGCGACCGAAGCAGCTGAGGCTGTCGAAAGCACGGATGAAGCATAAATTGCGTCGCTTGGGGCTGACGGCGCTGATACTGGCGGTATGTCTGATGTTCTGCGGCTGTGAGAACAAAAATCCGCTGCCGAAGCTCGATACGATCGAAGCATCGGACAACAGCTTCGGCGCGCGGTACGCCTTTACACTCGATGAATTCAGCGAGGATGCTGCGGACGGGCTGGGAGAGGATTTTGAGCTGACAAAAGACGGCTGGGAAATCATCTCCGGCGAGCTGGTCGACGATAACAGTATCGGCTATAGCTCCTACTGTCAGCAAGCGGGCGACTTTACCTTTACCGTCGCTGTGGAAAACGAGAGCGGCAAGGTGATGAATATCGGCTGCGGCTGTGATTCAAAACGGCTTGAGGACACGGATTTTCAAGATAACTTTGTCGCGCTTTGTGCAAGGATGGCGATCCTTGCCGGCGGGTATGAGGATAAGCAGCTTGACTTTTTTGTCGGCATTTTCGCGCTTCTGCTGAACAGCGACAACGAGATCGTCAGCCACGGCGAATCTCTGTATATCAAAAGCGTTGACGATGCGGCGACCGTCTTGATGACCGCGCCGTGCAGCGAGGATATCATCGAAAAGAATCATTATCAAGTGATCAATCAATAGTTTTTAATAACATAGTTAGGGTATAATTCCCCGCTGCTTGCAGCGAAAGAGTCAGTCGAGTATAACCTCGACTGGACGGATTACAACTTCCAATAGAAG